>NZ_JBHILW010000099.1:0-602 GCF_042193565.1 Bartonella sp. SD1336NMGDW | reverse complement strand
CCGACCAATCTGCGCCAGATAGAGCAAGGGCTTGATCAAATCAATCGGCTTTTCTCACGCCAAGCCACCATTAATCTTGGTGCGGGGAGCAATTCGGGTGGTTCGATACTCGATGTTCATATTGAAAAACAGAAACCTTGGCTTATTACGCTTTCCAGCGATAATCTTGGTGCTAAAGCAACAGGGCTTTATCAAACGCGCTTGAGCCTTTCTTTTGATGATCTGTTAAGGATCAATGATCAATGGTCGTTTAGCTATCAGCGCTCCATGGATGGTAGTCCGTATCATTTTTCTCACAAGCGTCCCAATAGTGATACTCTAACAGGATCTTTTTCTCTTCCCTATGGCACTTGGACAACAGGTTTTGATGGGACGTGGAGCCAATATCATTCAAGTGTTAAGGGGATATTTTCCGATATTATGACTGCGGGTAAGTCTTTATCGCTGACACCGTGGATTTCACGGGTTATTGACCGTGATCAAGAGGGCAAGACCTGGCTTACGGGACGGTTGACATGGAAATATTCTGATAATTTTATTATGGGCAGTCGGGTTGATGTTTCCAGCCGTAAATTGGCTATTGCAACCTTTGAGCTTGATCA
>NZ_JBHILW010000098.1:0-613 GCF_042193565.1 Bartonella sp. SD1336NMGDW | reverse complement strand
TACCACCCACAAGCTAAAGACAGGCTCGTAGAGATCGGAGTAGCGATTTATGAGTATTTTGGGAGATGGAGTAATTCGACCAAGAAGTTACAAGATTTTGTCTATCGTTATGGCAATACAGGGGCGATTGTTAGTGCGCATAGCCGTGGTAGCTTGACAGTGGGCAATGGAATGCGTGACTTTGAACAGCATGGCATTCACGGTATAGCAGAAAAAACAGATATCTATCTTTTTGGACCAGCTGATAACTCTCAATCAATAGCGAATGCACTATATTATGTGAGTGATGGTAAAAAAGATCATATTTATTTACAAAACCATATATTCGATCCCATTGGTACAGGAATTGGTCACAATCTACCTACTTTTTATAAGGCACCCTTAAGGTTCCCTTATGCAATATTTCCACCAGCAACTCCAATGATAGAGCAAGGGGGAGCGTTCATCGGGCATAACCCTAGTACCCATAAGTGTTATGGTAATGCGGGGAAA
Organism: Bartonella sp. SD1336NMGDW; assembly: GCF_042193565.1. Taxonomy (NCBI): domain Bacteria; kingdom Pseudomonadati; phylum Pseudomonadota; class Alphaproteobacteria; order Hyphomicrobiales; family Bartonellaceae; genus Bartonella; species Bartonella sp. SD1336NMGDW. Next base: position 121 of record NZ_JBHILW010000098.1, on the reverse strand, counting down.
AAATGTCAAGATAATTATGGAATACATCATAATACAAAAATTTATGCACCTTATGCAATTTTAGATAATTTAGGTTTAGGTTATTTATGGAGAAAAAAATGAATACACTGTTTAAATTATT
>NZ_JBHILW010000097.1:0-617 GCF_042193565.1 Bartonella sp. SD1336NMGDW | reverse complement strand
AGTTATGCACGCGTTTATGGTCATGCCAAGGTTTCTGGCTTGGCTTGTATTTATAGCCATGCAAAAATTTATAATTATGCTGTTATTAATGGTCGTGCAAAGATTTATGGCAAGGTTTATGGGAATGCTTGTGTGAGTGGCTCTTGTGAGATTTATGGCTCTGTTTATGGCAATGCTAAAATCTCATATTGTGCAACGATCTGGGGGCGTGCTTATGGCAATGCAAAAATCAACAAAAAAAGCAAAGTAAGGTTGGTTCCCAAAAATTGTGAGGTGTATGAAAGGGATAATGTTGTCAATATAACTGATAAAACAGAATAAAGAACGGCGTGGGGGGCGTGCCTTCTTTATGGTTATAAACGCATATAAAATGCATTGCTATAAACATATCATAAAAGAGAGAGTAAAATAAAAAAAGCCGTGCCAAGTGATATGACGCGGCTTTCAAATAGCGTTTTTTATTGATTAAAACGAATCATCCACAATGGAGTAATGAATGCATATATACAAAACGTATCATATTGCAAGCGCTCTATGAGAGATATGAAAACTTATCAAAAGAAACGTAAATGTGCGTATGATCTTTAATCACTCATTTGAATGAGAGAGCCTATAAA
>NZ_JBHILW010000096.1:0-625 GCF_042193565.1 Bartonella sp. SD1336NMGDW | reverse complement strand
ATTTTTGCCAATCTTTGTACCAACAAAGTCATTTTTATGATTTTCCAAGTTTACGTAATCCTGCTTTCCATCACTTAAGATATATAACGTATCTGCCATGTTTTGAGTATTATAAGCTGGTCCAAAGAAATTAATCGTTGTTTTCTTTGCTATACCATGAACACCATGCTTTTCTAAATCATGCGATCCATTGCCCGCTGTCATACTGCCGCGGCTATGCGCATCAGTATGCAATCCTATATTGCCAAGGCTATACAACAGATTCTGGTACTTCTTCGTCGAATTGGTCAAAATACCCAACTTACCTTCTAGAGCATACTGATACCCTGCAATGAACAAATCTACCAAGAACGAATCGCTATGGGGAAACATCAGAAAATAGTGTGGATCATTCTTGTTATCAGCCAACTGAACCGCATTATGGGCTGCGTCATCTGGTGTTGTAAAAATACCATTGAGAAAAACATGAACCTTGCCATCAGAACCTTTTTGTAAATTCTGTTGTTCTTCATCCGTTAAATAATGTGCGTGAGGAAACAATCGCGCCATTCCAAGCAAAGGCAAAGATGGCGGATTGTTGATCATCACTTAAGGCTTGCATTCAGGTTGTACTGGACTTCTTTTA
>NZ_JBHILW010000095.1:0-635 GCF_042193565.1 Bartonella sp. SD1336NMGDW | reverse complement strand
CATTTATTAACCATATTTTTGTTCATTTTTGAAGGTATTTTATTTATAGAAAACAATATTTTATCATAGTTTTTCTGATGTGATAATTTATGAATCTTATTGAGAGAGAATGAGAGAAAAGAGAGCTAAAGTTATCCACAGATCATGGGGTTATGCACCCCATATCTTAAGATTGACCAGTGACATAAGCCGCCCATTTATCCATATAAACGCGGCGCTGTTCTAGATAATCAGTCCGACGATAGGCACGCTCTACTTTACCGCCGACCGTATGACTTAGAATAGTTTCTGCGACTTCATAAGGGGCATCGGTTGTTTCAGCGAGCCAATTGCGTAAACTAGAGCGAAATCCATGGGGGCAGGCTTCAATTTTATTTTTTCTCATATACGTAGCCATACATTTCTCAGCGAGGGGACCACGACCTCTAGCAGAAAAAAAGAAATCATTACGAGAGAGCAAGCGCGCTTGTTTTAGAATTTCTAATGCTTCTGTTGATAGAGGCACGCGAAATTCTGTTGTAGCATCACGCCTTCCTTTCATATTTTCAGCAGGAATGGTCCATATATTCTCCTCAACTTGATCTTTATGAATATGACGTAAAGGATTGGTACGAACGCCTGTCAGAATAAGCAAA
>NZ_JBHILW010000094.1:0-635 GCF_042193565.1 Bartonella sp. SD1336NMGDW | reverse complement strand
TTATTGTGCTTTAAGATCTCTCTTGCTAAGTTTGAACTGATGGCGTTCAGATCTTGCTTATCTAAATAAATTGGCAACCAGCCAACACAAGAAGAAACATATTTATTTGTCGCGCAACCAATCAGAGAGAGCAGCACGCACATCAGCATCACTTTTTTGATTAATTTCATTTTCTACCTCAAGCCGTGTTGTGGCTGCTTTTAAAGCTTTTTCTGTTTGCTTTTGTTGCTCTGCTTTTTTCCCAAGAGTAAAAGCTCTTGCTAATGCAATAAAAAAAGCGGCTAAAGCCGCGCCTGTTAGCATCAGATTTCTTTTCATCCATAAGATCATAGACGATGCTCCTGAAAGCGTTTAGCAACAAAGAAAATACCAGCACATGCGGCTAAAATCATAATGGTGGCCAAAGCCCATTGGATTGGTCCATTTCCTGCTAATAAGCCTCCAAGCCCAGAAAAAGAACCAATAATCGGTGCAAGGGCTTCGGCTTTGAAAACCCCCGTTGGTGCTTGCGTTTCTACTGTTTGATAATTGGAGGAAACAAAAGCCCCTTTCGCCCATAAGCCTGTTTCTGCCGCACGCCGGTGTGCTAGACCTTCAAGACGCTTCCCGCCTGCTTTGGTCCATTTCTGTAGCTC
>NZ_JBHILW010000093.1:0-641 GCF_042193565.1 Bartonella sp. SD1336NMGDW | reverse complement strand
ATCCCTGCCGAAATCAAGCGAGCAAATATATGAAAAAGCGATTTATTATAACAGGAATGATTACCATTTGGGGAATGCTGAATTTAGCTCCAGCATATGCAAATGACGCAAGTATAAGCGTACATTTCGCCTCCTCATCACCAGCTGCAGTCTCACCACCTGCTCCACCAGCAGAATATTTGGAGCTTATTACTCTATTAAAAAAAGGGGAAATTATTGAGCTCTTAAAAAAACAGCTTGAGTTGAAAAAAGAACAACTTTCGCAAACAGAAAAAACCTATCAAGCTATAACAAATAGTCAGAAAACCGCACCTCAAAAAATGGACTTTTCTAGTTTTTTTCTCAAAGAACCAGAATCGCTCTATAAGAGTGACACGCTTTCAAGGGAATCATATCAAAAGGTATTGAAGGACGAAGACAAAATTTCTGAGTCTTTTGATCAAATGGGCAGGTTGCTTTTTGAGCGTTTAGAATTTTTCTCGATACTAAATAAAGCTATAAGTTTGAAAAGTTTTGAAAAAGTAGAAAAGCGTTTTAAATACCTCAAAAGTCTATTTGATGAACTTCAAAAAAAAGAAAACCTGAAAGATATTGCAGATCTTCAAGCACATATCGATAGTTCATTAGCCATGATCCAAAAT
>NZ_JBHILW010000092.1:0-641 GCF_042193565.1 Bartonella sp. SD1336NMGDW | reverse complement strand
CCTTTACAGATGGTGCTTTCACGGGACCCACCTATAAATTATCTAAGATTTCTAAAGACGGTAAGGAAGAAGAAGCTAATTTTACCGATGTTGGTACAGCTTTTGAAGGCATTGATACGAGTATCAAGAATGTGAATCAGCGGATCAAAGATGTGACACAAGGTGTTGCACAAGATTCTTTATCATGGAACAAAGATGAAAATGCCTTTACTGCAAAACATGGAGAAAAAGAAGATGAGAAAACAAACAGCAAGATCACGTTTCTTAAGGATGGTGAGCTCTCAAAAAAATCAACCGATGCGGTGAATGGCTCACAGCTCCATTCTACGAACACAGCCCTTGCTAAATATTTTGGTGGCGATACTAAGTATGAGGAAGGCAAATGGACAAAACCTGATTTCAAAGTTGCGCAATTTGGTGCTGATGGCGTAGAAGGTGACGAGAAGACTTATCATAATGTTGCTGATGCTTTTGAAGGTGTTAACAGTACTTTCACCACTTTGAATGAAGAGATTGTCGATGTAAGAGACAGTATCCTTGTTAAGCAAGAAGAAGAGATAACTCTAGCGCGTAGTCTCCGTGCGGGGGGATCGGGTGCTATCACCATTGCTAAGGAAACAGGCGGCACTAAACTAAGTATT
>NZ_JBHILW010000091.1:0-642 GCF_042193565.1 Bartonella sp. SD1336NMGDW | reverse complement strand
AAGGCTATTATTTATGATAATGCCTATGTTTATGACAATGCTAGGGTTTATGAAAACGCTCGTATAGCAAATAACGTGCATGTTTTTGAAAATGCTCATATTCATGGAATTGCTGTTATTCGTGAAAATGTCGGCGGGTCTACTAAAATAAAAACCTATACTGAACGTCTCTCTCCTTATGGTGAATTAGAGATTGTCTGGGTCTAATCAATAAAGCAGTGTAAATGGAAGTACAGGTGCAGCGGGGGCGCCTCTCTTTCAAATTTTCCCATTCCAAATTTTAGCAAATGTTTATCACATTAGATTGTGAGGGTCTTCTATGTGCAAAAAATACGAATTAACCAGTGAAATCAAAAAAATCAAACATGCTCTTACTCGAAATATTATAAACCTTTATCGCATTAAAGCTTTAAAAGATTTTGATGATGTAAAAGCAGGGTCTTTAGGCGGCTTTATTGAAAAGGAAGCTAACCTATCCCATGATGGCAATTGCTGGGTCTATGATGAGGCTTGTGTCTACGGTCATGCAAGAGTGTATGATGATGCAAAAATACGCCATTATTCTCAAGTCTGTGGTCAAGTTTATGGCAATGCTGAAGTCTATGGAAAAGCTTTTATCTCTCAATATGCTAAAGTTTATGA
>NZ_JBHILW010000090.1:0-749 GCF_042193565.1 Bartonella sp. SD1336NMGDW | reverse complement strand
GCTTGGATTAAGGATTATTCAAGTATCTATGGTCATGCCAAGGTTTCTGGCTCGGCTCGTGTTGGTTGCTTTGTAAGAATTTATGATCATGCCAAGGTCTATGGCAAATCAAATATTGATCATCATGTGCAAATTTATGGCAATGCTGTTGTCAATAGCCGTGCAAAAATTCGTAATGATATCTGTGATGATAATCAGTCACTAAAAGACGCTGCTTAAATAACGCGTGGGCGCGGTGGGGGCGCCTTCCTTTAAATATCTCATTTAAAAATTAAATCTCTTTATAAAGGAATTGTGCTCATGCAAAAGAAGTTTGCACTCACAAATGAAACGCGTGTATTTGGTAAACATGTTCTCTACCGTATTAAAGCATTAAAAGATTTTGCTGATATCAAAGCAGGTACCTTAGGCGGCTTTATTGAAAAGGAAGATAACCTCTCTCATGAGGGAAATTGCTGGGTGTATGATGAGGCTCTTGTGTTTAAAAATGGTCATGTTTATGAAAATGCAAGGGTTTTTGGCAAGGCTGTCACTTGTGGTCATATCTATGGTCATGCGCGGGTTTATGACAATGCTATCGTTGCTGGCTATATCTATGATAATGCCCATGTTTATGGCAATGCTGTTATTTCTGATAATTCCCATGTCTATGGTAATGCGCGTGTTTATGGCAAGGCTATTATTTATGATAATGCCTATGTTTATGACAATGCTAGGGTTTATGAAAACGCTCGTATAGCAAATAACGT
>NZ_JBHILW010000009.1:53247-71408 GCF_042193565.1 Bartonella sp. SD1336NMGDW | reverse complement strand
TATCATTTTTTACTTTTTTTAAAATAAAATAACATAAACATCTGGTTGTATTTCAATACATTACACTAAAATAAAAATAAAACATGAAAACAGAAAGAGTTAAAGGGAGCATAGCGCCTTTAAAGTAAAATATAGCACCCCATTGCAATGCATAAAAATAGGAAGCGCCTAGGAATGGATTAATCACAATAACGCTTGTTTTATGTTACTTTAATAAGGAAATTTTTCTGCACAGGTACGATTCATAAAGACATTGCTGTATAAAGAGAATTCGTATGATCTGTAATTTGTAAAAAGAATCAAATTCTTGTAGAAACATGCTAAGCTATGCTAGCTTTCTTTATTTAATATTGAAAAAGTACTCTTAGAATCTATGTGGGATAACGAACAACAAAAAAACGATCCCGGACAGGACCCTGCTCTTGTCGTCAAACGCTTGCGTCCTGCGCGCCGACAAGTTTCGGCCCGTTGGCTTACGGGAACCGTTCTAACAGGAATCACTTCCTGCATTCTTATGGGTATTGCACTTTTTACGGCTCTTGATGAACAACAGCGATTGGTAACCCCTCCACAATGGTTTACAAATGAAAATCTCTCACACACACAAGATCCTGAGGCCAATGGATATAAAGGGGATCGTATTTCTCCCACCCATGCACGGCAAAGCTTTGACAGCAAACGTCAATTTGAACTATCGATTCTGCAAAAAAAAGGCGATGAACAAGTCATTCAAACACAACATTTTGAATGGATTCGTATGGCTTTAGCTGAAAAGCGCCCCCAAAAATATAGCTATCCAAAATTTGATTCTTTAAGCATTCTTGCCAGTGATTCGAAAAATCAAAGTGCCAAACCACAAGATTCTGGACAGATTTATGGAGCAAAGGTTGAAACAAAAATCACCTTACGCAGCTATGATTTTAAGGTAAATCAATTCGATTTTGATGACAACGATACGCTGACAGATGAAGAGGCACAACAAGAAGTGCAAAAAGCTGGGTTTACGTTAGAAAAAAGTACCGAACTTCTTTCAGTTCTCACATTGATTGATCCTTTAAAGTTAGAAGATGCATCTACTGATTCCCAAGGTACAGAATCCCCTGAAGTTCGCATTGTGCAAGAAAATGTAACCGTTTCTCCTCAAAGTCACCGTATCGATCTGACAAAAAACTATGTTGAAGATATTATTCCTATTCGTAAAAAACAAACGATAGCCGATGCTTTCAAAAAAACCAGTTATACAAAAAAGCAAATTGAACAGGTTGTAAAAACGCTAGAAAAAATGAGCCTTTCCGATACCCTTAAAGAGGGAAGTCTTTTACGCATTGGCATCGTGACACAAGCTGGTGAAGAAGATCATCTCGTACGCGCAAGTATCTATCAAGGGATGTATCATGTTCTCACCATTGCGCTAAATGATAAAGGCCAATTCATTGAAAGCACAGAGCCTAAAATGTCTAAAGCTCTTAAAACGGCTTTTCAAAATGGTATTCCGCATTCTTATATCAATAGCGCGCAATTACCAACAGCTTATGATGCACTCTATAGTGCTTTGCTAAGCCATAATATATCACAATCTCTCTCTCATCGTCTCATTCGTCTGCTGGCCACCAATATTGACATGAAAAGTCCGATAACCCCCAATGATCAAATCGAAATATTTTATGCCGTACCACAAAGCGATAAAGAAAACAAAAACGGCAAAAAGAACTTGAAAGCAAAGGAAGCATCCAAAAACACTGATCCAGAAATTCGTTATATTAGTGCAACTTTTGGGAATACAACTTATAAATATTACCGTTATCAATTAAAAGATGGAAGCGTTGATTATTATGATTCTGAAGGGAAGAGTTCAAAGCCTTTCTTGCTGCGAAAACCCACACCAAATGGGATTTTTGGCTCCCCCTTTGGTCCACGCAAACATCCTATTTTAGGCTATATTCGCATGCATACGGGTGTTGACTGGGTTGCTCCTAAAGGATCACCCATTATTGCTGTAGGAGATGGTATTGTCACAAGAGTAGGCGTAACAGGCGGCTATGGAAATCACACGGAAATTCAACATGCCAATGGATATGTCAGCAGTTATTCACACCAAAGCCGTTATGCACCAGACATCAAACCAGGCGTGAAAGTACGACAAGGACAAATTATTGGCTATGTTGGATCAACAGGCATGGCAACCGGACCCCATTGTCATTTTGAAATCATTGTCAATGGCATCAAAGTTGATCCTATGCGCATCCGTATACCGGATAGCAAAGCCTTAACCAATCAAGACCTACAAACATTCCTCCAAGAAAAAAACAATATTGATGCCTTGATCAACAGCCCGATACCCCCCTCTGAAGATACTTAAAGCATAAAAGCATCTGCATTTTTACGACTCAAAACATCTAAAAAATATGCTTTAGCGCTTATTTTTCTCAAAGAGATTTCCGCACTTTAAATATCTGTAAAGAATACGCCGAAATATGCCACCACCCAAGGCTGCCATAACAATGATTAAAAATAAAACGCCCTCCCCTTTGCATGTTTATGCACGATAGAAAAGTGCAAAATATGAAATCCAAAAAGGCTAACTCTTCTTGTTTGTTTTATCAAAACGATAAAAATCCCTTTGTTTTCCATGCAATAAAATTTTAATCAAAGGTAAGTTTTTTCTCAAGGATGAAGATTCTAAAACCCATATCATTCTATAAACAACCAGACTTCTTGTTGAAGAGATTTCACTTGTTGAATGCTTATGCTGTTCATAGCCCTAAAAAACGGTGTTTCATAAACTTTATGAGCAAGTTATCCTTAAGAATATTCGTTACACACTTTTACAAAAACACCCCATATTTAAAGTTTTACATGCCTTACAAAAAATAACAAAACTTGAAAAAACAATCTCTTCGCAAAGAAATAGAGCTTACTAATATAAGTATTATTATTGGCTTAAAGGAGCTCTTATTCAAAATAAATTTAAATTTTAACTTAAGCACTTCAAAGCTATAAAACATACAAAAAAAGAGAATTTTAAAAGCCGATAATCGGAGTAAACAAAGCGAAAAACAAAGAGAGCAAAAGATGAAGAAGAAAAGTTTCTTCTCTTGAAAACAATTGACAAGCTAAAATGAATGGTGCTGTGTTCGTGTTATCTAAGTCATATTTTATTCTCATTTTTATTAAAGCGAACAAGCAGAGAGTAAAGAATTTATCTCTTAAAAAAATCAATCAGAGTTTTTTTGAACTATTCATACTGAGTTTTGGCAAAGGAATGACAATCTTTGTGCCCCTCAAAGCAGAAGTTTCAAACAGAGGTTTCTCACCAAATTGCATACAGAGCTGTTCCACGACCACACGACCAAGTCCTGTTTTTTGTTCTAAAGTTTGGCTTTTCATTCCCACGCCATCATCTTCTACAATGAGCATCAATTGTCCATCTTTCTGGGGACCAAAGGAGATATAAATATGACCCGTACGTTGATCAGGAAAGGCATGTTTTAAGGAATTTGTCAGCAGTTCACCAAGAATAATTCCAAGTGTTGTCGCATCTCTTGAAGACAGGCGACAATCTTTAAAATTGGTGTGAATGGTGATGTTTTCACGCAATTCAAAAGGGACTGCCAATTCGACATCATGCACAACAGAACTGAGAAACTCTGCCAATAAAGTCGTTTCCATATCATCACTTAAGCGCAAACGACGATGTGCTGTAGAAATTGTCTGAATACGATCACGCGCAGCTCCTAGAACAGAACGTACCTCTTCATTTTTGCTCCGGTTTAACTGGAGCCCCAGCAAAGAAGACACCGTCCCAAGAGAATTGCCAATGCGATGGCTTGCATCCTGCAATAATATTTCAACCCGTTGGCGTTCTTTTTCAGCGTGATTGCGTGCTCTTTCTAATTCTTGTGTCCGTTCTTTCACGCGGGCTTCCAGAGCGATATTTTCGCTATGAAGCAGCAATTGATACAATTTTAAAGAGCGCACATCACGATGAAAACGATTAATAACAAAATAGGCAGAAATAAAAGTACTCACAACAGAAACAATAGCCGCCAATGTCAAAGCAGCCCGCATTAATGCGATACCCTCACGCTGTTTTTGTCGCACCACATCATCCCCATTAATAAAGCTTGTCATCAATTGAGCTAAACGTGCCACAGGAATCTTTGATCCTTCAAAAGAGGCAGCTTGAGAAGGTTGTTCAGGAATCGTATCAAGAGCATGCATATGGGCATTCATAAATGCTTTTCGTGCTTCAACCTCTTTTTTAAAAGCCGTAAACCATTCATCCCATTGTGGATGCGCATAAACAATAAGTGCAATATAATCGAGAATATCCCCCAACTCCCGCTCTGCATTTTCAAAACGTATTTTATCTTCCGCCTTGCGCGTTTTTGCATAGCTGCGATCAGCAACAGCCATATCAATCAAGCTAATAAGGACCAAATCAGCCTGTTCACGCAATTCTGAACTTGTATTCAACTGTGCGACTTCTCGATCAACGGCATTTGAAAGCAACATAATAAAAACCGATGCCAAAAGAGCCATAACAAGAGAAACAACAATCGCACACCACCGCCAGCGTGATATCGTTGCATCAGAAGAAGGCATTTGAGGCATCAAATTTGTTTTTGTTGTCATAGAATGTCCATTGGCGAACTTGAAAGTCGTCATTTTTCAGCACAAAGGAAGGCAACCTTATGGAAAATAAAACCTAAAGCCCGTGGGAAAGTTTATACAGGCTTTTCTTGTGTTCCTAAGGATACACGCCAAACACTCTGAATTTCCTCAGATACTGACTTTACTGTAATAGCTATAACGGGAATAAAAAAAACAAGGCTATCGATCATAATTATTATGCTTTTTTAGCCGTTAAATGAACACAATGTACTTCCAGCTGAATAAGAATCAGGACCATAATCAGACTCACCATCCACCTTGAGAAGTTCTTGTAATCGATTACGCGCCCTGCTCACACGGCTTTTAATGGTTCCAACAGCACAACCACAAATAGCCGCAGCATCTTCATAAGAAAACCCCGATGCGCCAATGAGAATAATGGCTTCTCTTTGATCGGCAGAAAGCAAATTTAAGGCTTTTTTGAAATCTTGCAAATCAAGCGATCCATATTGAGCCGGATGAACAGCGACATTTTGAGTAAACACGCCATCGGTATCTTGAACTTCTCTTCCCTTTTTACGCATTTGACTGTAAAATTCATTGCGCAAAATGGTAAAAAGCCAAGCCTTAAGATTGGTTCCCATCTCAAAACTATCTTGCTTGGCCCATGCCTTCATAACAGTATCTTGGACCAAATCTTCGGCTTTATCCTGCTTACCACTTAAAGAAACAGCAAAAGCTCGTAAAGCCGGCAACACCAAAAGAAGTTCTTGTTTAAAGTTTTTCGCGCACTTTGACATAAAGGATTCAAACCTTTTCCACATTGTTTAAGCCAAATTGCTCTGCGCGCTCCAACTTCTCTAAAAGCTCAAGCAAACACCGTGGCAGTGCTTCTTCTTGAATTTCCATGTAAAATTGACGTAACTTCCGTGCTATTTCGCTATTGACCCCGAGAAGATCATCTCCAACTGTAAATTGTGTGGTGAGATTTTTTTCATCACGGTCGTTCATTTTTCATCCCCCTAATCCATATAATATCAGTAGCACCGCGAAGAATTTTTTCGCCTTATGGTTGTAAATATAGCTGTCGGTAAAAAGTTCCATACAAATCAAGGAACTTTTTTACCGGCTGAGAATTTCAATCAACAAAATGCTTGAAAGGTCAAAGGAGTTATAAATTATGTCATTATCAACGCGCATTGCCCCGCATCTTCCCTATCTTCGGCGTTTTGCCCGCTCTGTCACCGGTAGCCAATCCTCTGGCGATGCTTATGTATCCGCGATGTTGGAAGCACTCATCGCCGATATCTCCATTTTTCCCAAAGCATCCAGTGACCGAATTGGTACCTATTGGCTTTTTTGCCATCTTTTTGACCAAACCACACCGAACATCCCTGAACCCCTGCCCCAATTTGGTCTTGAACAAAAAACAAGTGCCAAATTATCCTATCTCACGCCCCGTGCACGCCAAGCATTTTTGCTCATTGCCGTTGAAGGATTTCATGAACGAGAAGCCAGCGAAATCATGAATCTGGATACAAAAGAATTCCGCAAGCTTCTCAACCAAGCATCCATTGATATTTCTCAACAAATTGCCACTGAAGTAATGATTATTGAAGATGAACCTCTTATTGCGCTTGATATTGAGCAAATGGTAGAAAGCCTAGGTCATCATGTTGTAGGAATAGCGCGCACGCGTGATGAAGCTGTCATCATGTATCATAAGAAAAAACCACGGTTGATTTTGGCTGATATTCAATTAGCCGATAACAGTTCAGGTATTGACGCGGTCAACGAGATTTTGAAAAATGACCGTATACCAGTGATTTTCATCACGGCTTTTCCTGAAAGGCTGCTGACCGGCGAGCGTCCAGAACCAACTTTTTTAGTGACCAAACCTTTCAACCCGGATATGGTGAAAGCGCTTATTTCTCAAGCTTTATTTTTTCAAGAGAATGCTTCTAAAGCGGCTTAGAACAGAGTAACATCTTAAAATTATGATCGTTACGCCTCTTTCAAAGCCTCCCATGGATAGATCTCATATGAGTGCGCTCATGCAAGCGATTCGTGGTGCTGATATTTGTGTTCTCTATCAGGCAACAAATCTGGTTTATTTATGGGCTGAAAACTTGCCGCACCATTTGCACAATAAATGGCGGGTTGGGTGTCGTGACAGCGACTTTTTTTCGCTTGACCTTGCAGACAATATGGAAACCATCAAACTGCAAGTTTTAGCGAGTGGCAAAATGCAAACTGTTGAAGCACGTTTTGAAGATACAAACAAACAAGAGATTTGGTACAAATTTTCTATTGATTGCCACCGCAATGATAACGAAGACATTATCGGTATTATCACCACCGGTGTTAATATTTCCGGCTTACGCCGCCGTGAACAAGTGCTTAAAATCCTTCTTCGCGAAGTCAGTCACCGTTCTAAAAACCTTTTAGCGATCATTCAAAGTATTGCTAGCCAAACCGCGCGCTATACTGAATCTCTTCAGGTTTTCTTACGCAAATTTCAAGGTCGTCTTCATTCTCTTTCTCATTCTCAAGATCTGATCACTGATTCCGATTGGCGTGGTGCTCAATTTCGCGAATTGGTCCAAACGCAGGCTTTAGGCTATTTTATGAAAGAAACAAAACGTTTTTCACTTGAAGGCGTAGATCCTTATCTTTTTCCCAATGCCGCTTTGCATATTGGTTTGGCTTTTCATGAACTGATTGTCAATTCTCTTTCTTTTGGAGCCCTTTCCCAAGAAAAGGGGAGCATCTGTGTACGTTGTGAAATCGAAACAAAACCGAATGGCAAAACGCAACTTATCATCACTTGGCATGAAAGTTTTGAATCCGGCATCCCTCCCACAAACAATAAAAAAGCCTGTTTTGGTAGTGCCGTTCTCGAAAAAATCGTTCCCATTTCCGTGAATGGTTCAGCTTCCCTCAAATTGACACAAGAAGGAATTGTCTATTGCCTCTCTGTTCCTGATACTTATTTTGATATTTTTTCTTAAAAGAGCATTTTAAACAATAAATCAGGAGAAGTTTTTCCTTTTTTAGCAAAATTTCTCCTCTATTTTATTAAGCACAAAGATATTTTCAAATCCCTTTAAACCAACCTCTATTGTCCCCCAATAGTTCCCAAAAACCTTAAAGATGAGAACTGAAAGCCACATAAAATTCATTCCCGCTACCAACCAACTTCCATCTCTCATATAACCGGCATATTTTAAGACAGAAACCAAAACGATGAAGAGGAAACCATTTCAGCTTTTATATGCCCAATAAAAGCAAACCTATTACCCATCTCTTTTTGTAATTTCCGCAATGCGCATACAATTTCATTTTGGCAGAATATGAAATTTCAAGGAGTAAAGCTAACATCCATCATCACTCTTCAGCTTTACGGGCTTAAAGCAACCACAACAACGACAATCAATTGATGAAAATTACACATTTTATGCTTGTATTTATCGCATTCTTTAATGAAGATATTCTCTTCATGTACAATAGGACACCCTATAACAGAATACGCTTGTGTCTTTGATTCACGCACTTTTTTAATATTTGCCAGCGTATCCACGCTCATTTCAAATCAAAACAGTGTCTGTAAATAAAACATAATTAATAGCCCCCGTAAAGTGAACCCTCAAACACGCCCCTTTTTACTCCACATCCTTCTGTACCTTCATGCCTCTTTTCACTTCATAAAAGTAGTAGCGAGCATCATCATACCATTTGTCCCTCATGTTACAACAGCCCTTGACCTTTGAGAGCGTTCATAAGAGGCATTTTAGTCTTTTTTCAAATATTTCTCACCAACACAAAGCCCATACCCACCCTTTTATGACGTGCAAGCCAATGACTTTGAATAATTCAATATAGAATGGCATCTCAAACGCGGAACTAAAAAACTTTGAAACCGTTTAACAGTGAAGAGTCCCCTAAGCTGACAAATTGGAGTCCGCTCTGTCAACCTCTCATTTGGAAAATAATTGATGACCCCCCTTGTTTTTATCCTCTTATTAGTTTCATGTACAGATGATTTTAATAGTTGCTATTCGAACAATACAATGGTTAAAATCTATCCCACGGCTCAAGCATGTGAACAATCCATGATACCGTCCACAAAAAAGTTTTCATTTTCTGGACAACAAATTTTTGCTCAATGTATAAACGTCCATGCAGATTTACATCAACAAGAAGTAAAATTGATCTGGTCTGTAACAAACCGTGGAAATTTCCTGCTTAAAAGCCAAAACGTAAATAACAAGATATCTACAGTCCAGAAAGAAGGTATTTTACCAACATCGCTTCCTCTTTTGCATTCTTCTTCCACAAACCTCTTGCAGAAAAAACTTTAAAAGCATAAACCCATCAGATCTCAAAAAAATACTCAATGAAAGACATGATTGATAATAAGCGCATGCAACCTTCAAAAGACCATCACACAGAGCAAAATTCTCTGCCTCAAGATCTCCCTTTAGATCCTGCTGTAGAACGAGTGAGAAAAAAACTTATGGGTTTAATGATTATTTCCGTTTTAATAACGCTTTTCCTTATTCTAACTGTACTGTTTTTAATTGTTTATAAAGTGATAACAACCGGATCAGCGCCAAAACAAACAGAGCTATCTTCCTCTCCCAGCAAAACCCCACACGTTATCCATCATACGCTCTCTCTACCGGAAAAAACACAGATTTTGTCGCAAAGCCTCTCAGAACACAATATTGTACTGAAAGTTTTAACCCCTGATGGACAGATAAAATTTATGATTTACAATTATCACACCGGTGCACTAATCGCCGTTCTTTCTGTTGAAACAACAAAAGAAAGTTCGAAGATAATGCCTCATTAAGCAAACGAACATCACCACAAGCGCTTACATAGCATCCCTGAAGATTTAAAAATTTTCCTCTGCTTCAAGATACGACCACTTAGGAAACGGTAGATTTTTCACTGTATCTCCTGACCTAATCTCGGAAAAGAAGAAACCTTTCTGTCAACGCATTCCCATTTTTAAGAAAACTGACATCGCTTGGGAAAATCTAATGAACATGCAAGAAAGGCATCTTCTTGAGTGCAAAAATTCAACATAATTAATTTATAGTGATGATTTATTTTGCATGTCAAACGAGAACCTCAAATACTGTAAGATTCTCCCCTTTCAAATCTGTTCATAAGGAACTGAATCAAAATCATTTGCTCACATATCCCAGCAAGGAAATGGATGAATAAAAATACCTCTTATGAATGATCCGATATCAAAAGAAGAACTGTTTCAACATTGAAAATTAACGCAATAACGCCCAGCTTACATCTTTTATTAAGCAAAGATAACCGATGTATTTCACATGATAGAATTTATGAGCACCATCGCAAAATGGGCATAAATACATTGAACAATATTAAATATAAGTATGAATAAATAAAACAACGACATTGCGTTCTTCATACAAGAACTGCCTCTTAAAATACACGGATGTGCTTTTCTCTGTATTCCCTCACTTAAATCCCAGTAAAGAGGCAATCTTTTCGGTCAACCCCCTTCGTTAAGTTCCTAATACTGCCCGTGAAAATTCAAACAAAGCGCAAGAAGCTTCTTAAGCATATATATTTACTATCATGATACCAATAACATCACCACAAGCGCTTACACAGAATCCCTGAAGATTTAAACATTTTCCTCTGCTTCAAGATTGACCACTCGGCGACGGCGCGGTTTTCTCTGTATCCCCTCACTTAATCCAGGCAACGAAGAAACCTCTTTTGTTGCTGTTGATGCATCTCCATTGCTCGTGCTTTCTGCTGTTGCAAGTGAAAGCTCAAGAGATGATTCATCTTGGGTCCGTACAGTACGTCGACGGGGAGAACGACGTGTTTTTTTGACGGGTTCAACATTTTTCTCAGAGCGACAGTGCTCTTGATCGGTTTTTTCATCCGATAGAGCCTCTAAAGCATTTTCACGCGCATCCCCATTTTGCGTTTTAGCATATTGGCCATTACCATTTTTTTGCGACGGCATCTGTAATACATCTGTATCATCCTCGACAGTATCCTTTTTTTCACCGTCAAGATTTATTTCACCGCATTCTTGCTCGTTGTTTTCATCACGATTTTCATCACCACGATTTTCATCACGTCGAACCGATTGAGACATTTGTCCAGCTGCTGCTAAAATAATACGCAAATAGTGCTCGGCATGTTGTAAATAATTCTCCGACATAACACGATCACCCGCACCTTGTGCATCACGCGCAAGGCTTATGTATTTATCGGCAATTTGCTGAGCATTCCCGCGAATTTTAACATCCGGACCGCTACTTTCATAATTGCGAGACAACGGATTAGGACCGCGACGATTATTATTGCTATTACCATTATTGTTATTGTTGCGACCGCGTACCCGTCTATTTTGTTGTGGCCTCATCTTTATCCCTTTTTGGAGTGTTTGTCTTATATGTATGTCTTAATTGACTCTTCCTCATTGCATTACCTTTTGATAATGCTAATCATTTTTAACATACGGTTATCAAGCTATCCGCGTTTATTTTACTCAAACGAACCCTACTGATATTGATAAAAATATTTTCTTGAAAATCATAAAACAGCAGGGAAATCGTAAATTAAAAATTCCCTCTTTCTCTGTTAAACAGCAGAAACCTAATGATGTTCACGTAAAATGCCAAGTGTTTTTTTTAAAATAAACCATATTTCACTAAAAAAATAATTATCTTGTGGAAAACAAAAAGGGAAACACACACACACAACACACCTGACAAAGAAAAATTCCTGCCAGAGAATATTAGAAGCTTCCTTTTTTGCTCTAAAACCACCGCTCCTAAAAACGCCGATATCCTCTACCCCCTCGTGCATTTAACTCACAAGCACTTCCATCCCAGCGAGTCACCGCGCGAACCTCTTTATTTTATGAATATAGCCTCTCTTCATCGCTAAAGCAACCCCTTTGCGAGCGATAATCCACGATCGCTTCACAAAACCTCTTGATCTTTATAGATAGATTAATACGAAGTATTATTCAAGCCCTATAATCACCAAGAGATTAATCTTCTTTCCTAAATAAGCCCGATACTATCAATTTCTATTTTTACCCATGCATTTTTTAAGTTAATCACAGCCTTTATTTATAACAAATTGAGCCTAAAAACAAAATATTTAAATACAAAAAAATATCAAATTATGAAAAAAATGACCAATATGTCACACTTTCCTAAAAATCAGCTTCTTCTCAAAAAGATACTCTCCTCAAAAACTATCAATAAGAATGGCATAACGCATTTCCTCTCTTATCTTTTCTGATAAAGAAAACTGGAATTATAAAACAAGCACATTTGTAAACCCAGCACAGCACTTTACGCATGAAGCAGCCTTGAATGTTTATAAAAGGAATGTTTCTTTTTTACTCATTTTTGTCATGTCTATTGACTTACGCCCTCAAAGAACGAAGGTTCTCAAGTCACACTGTTCTGTCAACAATTAAAATTCTTGTAAAATTCGTACACTGAATTGATTTATAATGATAATTCATATTTTTGTATTAAGTAAGAAAACTTAATACCGTAGGATTTTTCATCCTCAATCTGTTTACTATTGAATCAATCTCTTTTTCTTGCATGTTACACTCGGAAAAGCCTGCGTAGAGTAAAAACGATAAAGAAAGGCTAAAAGTGCCTCTTATGAACCATCTCTAAGGCTTACGGGCTGTCGAGAGGCACCATTGGGAACGAGCACAGTGTAAGATAGTACTTGGAGCTTACTCTTTTTTGAAACGTAAAGATGAACATGCTCTATAAATTTTATACACTTCATGAGAGGCTTTACCATTATACCCTTCACCAGAACCATTACGAAATGGATTTCCCACGCCTGTTATTTCCCTTAAAAAAGCTCAACAAATCCTCCTAAAACTCCACCACGCCCCTTTAAACATTTCAAGGAGGCATCCATGCCTTATGTCGCAACACCTTAAATAAGAAGTGCAATATAACAAGATAAATAAATAAAATTTCTATTGGTCTCGAGGCAGATCGTAATTTAAGGGGTTTTTATCTTTTCATCAAAATTCGCATCCTTTTAACTTTCCGTATAAAAACTTAAAAGTAATTGCGTCTTTTGCCTTTTTTATTTTCTTTTTCATTGAGAAAACAATCGCGTAAGAGAAAATAATTTCCATCCCCAGGTCGTACCATCGTCAAACATTGTTTTTTTGCAGTATCAGAAAGCTTATCCCACATTTCACGAATAGCAAAATAGGCCTCACTTTCCAAATTAAGACAATGCTGATAAACTTCTCTTTTCATATCGGGCATAACGGAAGCAGAAATTTCCTTGCAATATACGCGCAGATCAAAAACAGGAATAACCAATTCAACGGGTGCTTGTTGTGTTATTTTTTTATGAGAAGAAAAATAACTGACCACCTTTGCAACAACAAAACACAAAATCACTATACAAAAAAGTATTATGCAAACAAAAGCAATCTTGCGATATAATCTTTTTAAATAAGCCTTTTGCCTTGCGCGGATTCTTCTTTCCATAAAGATTGTACCCTTTAATATCCCAAGAGAAGCTTTTACAGTAAAAAATGATAGCAGTATCTGTGTACACAATACAGGTTATAGCAGCAAACGATCAAGACTCTTATGTTAAAAGACTCTCTTTTTTTATTGTATAATTTTTATCGTATAAAATTTTTGTGAAAGACTTTTCTCACGCCCTTTATGAAAAAATAGGGATTATGATTTTCTTTCACCACCTTAAAAGACGAAGATTCTTCATCCATGCGGCTTTATAAACAATTCGTCTTCTTTAAGATACATCACATTGATTTATAAAGAGTATTTATTGTTTTTTCATATTGAATGAGAGACCCGAATACCACAGGATTCTCTCATCCTAAATTTGTTTTCTGTTGAAACAATCAAAACCATGTCGCTTGCAAGTTACAAGCGGAGCTGGCATGTGGATTAAAAACTGTACAAAAAAGGCATATGCCTCTTATGAATCGTCTCACGAACCAAGGCTTTCGTAACATTGGAAACTGGAAAAATATATGAGAGTACCAACCTGCACTTTTATGAAGCATAAAGATGAGGGAGATACCTTATAAGTTTTATACATTTCATAGGGGCTTTACCCCTATACCATTGACGAGTGTTCTTGTAAAAGGGACTTGGGAGTGGGATATCTCTTTAAAAACAAGTCCATGAATATGCAATAAATGTATATTCGGAGACAAATAATATTTTAATATTTGAGGCATTCTGTTTTTATGTGAGAGGCATGATCCCAAGAAGACACACGATACATAAAAGCATAAGGCATTATCTTCATTATTTAAATAATATTGCTATAGATAGTTTTGAAAATTATAAAGGAAAAAGATGATAGTCCGAAGAGTGATTAATATGCCTTTATATTTTTCTCAATAAGGCTGTCTTCCTATTTCAGAAATCACTCAAATACAGCCCCCATCTGACATACATAAAATCTAGCTTACAAAAGCTGGAGTTGCCCAGAGAGTTTTGCCCTTCTGAATCCGTAAGGCTCTCATTCTTCTTTCTCTCAAACATGCTACAGCTTTGAAATTTGATGTTGATTGACAAGCAACAAAAAAGCTCTGTACTCTCTTAAGAAAACAACGCCTTAAGGTTACATACATAATGGATTGGAAAGATGTCCTAGCTTTTTATCAAACGCGCTGTAAAACAACGAGCGTAACATATTAGCTTTGCTTATCCCAAAAATGTTCATCCCAATCTCTTGTATCCAAATCTCTTATATCTCAATCTCTTGCATCCAATTCCCTAGCCTTCAATTCCCTAGCCTTCAACTCCCTAGCCTTCAACTCCCTAGCCTTCAACTCCCTAGCCTTCAACTCCCTTGTGTCCCATGCTTAAAGATCAAGTTGAAGGAAATATATGGACACCCCTGAACTCGAAAATATGAAAGGAAGGCGTGACAGAGTTTCGCGTTCCTTATGTCATGCAAAAGCATTAGACATTCTGAAACAAGCACACTTACTGTCTCGTAATGATTCCTTTTTTCTTCTACCGGTCAAATCCCCTTATTTAGAGAATTGGCTATCACAAGTTATGCAACAAATAGCGCTATATGAAACAAACAGAACCTGATTTATATCCGCATGGAATTCGTTCCAGTTTACATGATTGGCTCGCAAAATCCACTTGACTTTCCCCTTTGTCTTTTCCCCTCATGGGATCTCTATCACCATAAAACAAAAAGCGATATTTTATGACGCTTTATGGACAAAATCCCCACCGCCCGAAGAGTTC
Source organism: Bartonella sp. SD1336NMGDW (assembly GCF_042193565.1). NCBI lineage: Bacteria > Pseudomonadati > Pseudomonadota > Alphaproteobacteria > Hyphomicrobiales > Bartonellaceae > Bartonella > Bartonella sp. SD1336NMGDW. The sequence goes on along the minus strand of NZ_JBHILW010000009.1, from coordinate 56,481 downwards.
ATCACATGACGAAAAAACACCCCTCATATTCACCACACACAAACACTTCAATATATAAAACTTACATGCCTTCTATCACCGCACTCTCAAAAAGCAGCAAGACAACAAGATAAGAAATTATTGATGTAAAACTCCAAACAAAGAAAAGAACGGATTTTCTAATCGAGGTAAACAAATACTGTTAAATCAACGCTTCCATTTTTGATGATGTCACACCTATGCTTTATAGCACCCCTATCACACTTCATAATACCGAAAAATTTTCTCTGCCCTACGCACTATGCGCATCAGAACCAATCAAATAAAACAGAAATGCGCTATCTTCCTACTTTTTTGTTTTTGATTAAATAGCAAGATATAGCTGTAATTCTTTAAAGAGCTTCATACCATAGATTCATTTTATACATAATATCATCAACAGAATGTTTGTATGTGCTGCAGGAAGAATCCCCAGAACGCTCCATATGACCACTGGATGAAGAGCTGTTACAGGATTCTACAAGAAATGCCAGTGACATTGGAGATAACGCATCCTCGCTATCAGAATAATAAGCTGATAAAAAAGTGTAATCTTGTGAAGGAAGTGTCCCCGAATTTACTTGTGATGGAGCGGCAACAAAAAGAGAATTAAAGGTTCTAGGACCAATGACAATATCACCATTCGCTTGCCGCATAATACTTCTTGCAGAGTATATATGATTTGTATTGATTGCCCCCAGCGAAGCCCATTCATCCTGCCATAAATATGCATAATAAAGATCCATAACTTGTTCATGTTGAACAACGTTGTCAGCAGACATAGCTGTATCAAAGAGTGAGTTAGGAACATAATAAAAATTTATATCTGGAATAATTTCATATAGCCAGTACGTTTCATCAGGATTATTAGCAATCTGTTGCCGCGCCATTCTGTAAACTGCATCCATATTTGCAGTTGTAGACACAAATGCTGAAGTCTGTTGAGCAAGAGAGTGCCCAGTTACATGATGTATGATATCCTGATCATCCCCCCAAGGGGCAAAACCTCCTCCAAAGAATATAACAGATGGAGAGCGATCATCTATACGGAAAACCATATGGGGAGGATCAATAGCATATGACAGATTTACATCTGAAAAGAAAAAAAATAAAACTGTCACTAAAAATACTGAGAATGCTCTTTGAAACATTTTTATACCTTTGATATACACTCCATATTTTATACCTGTAACCTCTTGAAGCGTTACAGATATAAAAAGGGAGAAAAACCCCTATTGATCTTATTTTAAAGTGATGGCTAAAACCCTTTTTGCTGGCACATGACCCGCTTCAAAAATAACCATTACTTTTCTGTTCAAAATGACTGCGGTTTTTGCCAAATCCAAAATACTTTTTCCAACAATGTTATCACAGCCCCAAACACCTTTTTGAATGTCTGAAGTAGGACTGATACCGTATCTGAGCTCTAGGAGACATTGTGCTCCTGCGCTAACGACTTGAACCGAATTAAGATAACCGTTTTGTTCATAAACTCCAGCATGAGAAACACCTGTTGTTAATGCTATTATCACCAAAACGATGGATATTTTTTTCAAAAAGCTTTTCATAATTTACCTCTTTTAAATTTATTGCAACGGACATGAAATGCATCCCCATGCAATCTAATGGATATTTTTAACCTCCTCGCCTCCTTAAAGACGAGAATTTTAACCAGCTTTAGCCCGTGATAAGACTGCCTCATCTCAGTCTATTCTTACCTCTATCCCCGCTGTTGCACGATTTATTTTACAGGCTCTACAGCAAAGCCTTCCCTTATTGATGCCGCGTGAATGATGACTCATGCACACAACAAAACACCGCATGCACAAGCTCTACCATTGGCGATATCTACCACTGACAATGTCTGCCATTGTTAATGTACGTGCATTCTACGGATTCAAAATGTGTCTATGATTTATTGCCTATCGCAAGCGGCATACTGTCAACAAAGACAATTAAGACACGTATTTACAGCCTCACTAAGCTTAAATCTGTCTAACACCAAACGCTAAAATGAAATTGCCATCTAAGCTCAAACGACGATTGATGCAAAATCACTCAGTTTAAAATAGAATCAACTGTAGTTGAATATCTTAAGATAGATCCTCAATACCGATAACTCATGAATTCTGTAAAACATGAACGATTATACTCTGAGTAAAAACTGTAAATCAGAAAACTGCTAGGGTTAAAATAGCCTTAGTGTAGAAGATTGACCATTTTCCAAGCATCGCCTATTTAAGTCACAACGAATACAGATAATACGCTTAATTATCACGCACTCTCAGCCCTCGAATAACATTGATTGAATAGTTACTTCTGTAACAAATATCAACGAATTGCGATGTACTGTAAGCTCTATAGGCCAGCTCAACAATCTCAGGACTTTGAATATGAAATGTTCTTCCTACAATTTTTGACATTTCTGGCTCTTCTGTAGGCCTCGTTTCTAAAACAGAGAGAATATTTACCCCTTGCAAATTTTTATATGGAATGACAGAAATATTATTGATGATTTGTGAGCGAACCATTGTTCCGCCGATATCTGAACAATCATCTGAAATAGTCCACAAACGTGCAGAAGCTGGTCCAGTAAGACACAAAGCTAAAAATATTAAAATCAATTTTTTCATTATAGAATACCTCTTTTTCATTTTTGGTTGATCAAAAAAATAAATGCTCTATGGACAGGCAAATAACTATCCTGTTCACAACTATCTATCTCACTGCTTTAAAGGAGCTAAATCCCATAGAGACACAAATCGAGATGGTTAATCACCCATCGTTTTACTTTTATCCGCTTCTTCAGCGTCTTGTTTGTGTTTCACATCTTCAAGATCTTTGATAATCGTTTTCAATTGTTGTTCTAAAATATCCAAACGCTGTGTAAGTTGGAGAATATTTTGAGTCTGTATTTTATCAAAACATTGGAGATCTTGACGTGTTTGCTTCAACAGAGCATTCAAAGGAGCATGTCCCATTCTTCCGCTAGCATAAAGAACCACACGAATACATTCAGGATCATCAATATCAGCAATAGAAAATGGAAAAAGTGCCATTATATCCCCCTTTTTGATAAGCTAAACGCGTATTAAGCATTTGAATATCTTTTTCCGTTGTACGGCTCTTGCATTCTTCAAGACAATCTCAGACAATCTCAGACAATCTCAGACAATCTCAGACAATCTCAGACAATCTCAGACAATCTCAGACAAT
>NZ_JBHILW010000009.1:0-53147 GCF_042193565.1 Bartonella sp. SD1336NMGDW | reverse complement strand
CAGACAATCTCAGACAATCTCAGACAATCTCAGACAATCTCAGACAATCTCAGACAATCTCAGACAATCTCAGACAACTATGTGAAAGGCTTTTGAAAAAAATTTCTTCATCGAAAATTTTTACAAGGTATTTTTTTAGATTATATTCTGTTTTCCACCTAAAATGATGATTTTACCAGCTGAAACCAAAGAAAAATGCATGATCGCCTTGCATGCTTTGTTGACTTTCCCCAAAAGGACAAAGCCACCCCCACCGGTCTTTAAATAATGCCAATCGATAAACAACAATCTGTAAACAATCTGGCTTATTATCTAACGGATTTGGCTTGGCTTCCCTCATCAAATGCACCTTGGAATGCATCCCATGCATAAAATTTTAACCGCACCTCAAACAATAGTATTTTACGACACAACAGGATAAACTATTGTCTTACAGATTTTCTCGTATCACTCTCATTCTGTTTCAAGAAGTTGCCTGATAAGCACAAAATGCCATCTAAGAGAGTTCAATGCCTCACCATGTAACGCATCGCCAATCTGCTCTAGCCAACAAAGCGCCCATTTTGAAAGAATAAACGCTTTTTACATACACTCCCAAAAGAAGGAGAGAACCATTTTGCCTTTCCTCACTTTAAATAGACATATCCGTTGACCTCTTCCCACCACCTCAAAGGACGAAGATTTTAGCCCCTATCGGTTTGTAAACAATTCAACTACTCTGAAAGGATTCCGTCTGCTAATCATTTATATGATTCATTGGCATAAGGTTTAACCAAGCAAGCCCTCCACTGAATAGATGTCTCTTCAATACTTAAATGGATCAAGTATTGTATATCTTATTTTCCTTATATCACCAGCTTCAATAATAGTGTTTTAATGACGATGTTTTACGGCATAACAAGATAAAATTTTATCCATGGGCTTTTTGTCATCGCCCACCAGCACCTTAAACCCAGCGCTTTAAACCCAACGCTTTAATAATGTATCACGATACCACAAGAGAGAAGCATTTTGGATAAAGTCTTTATTCCTCAGCAAAAACTCTATGAATAAAGAAAGTTTTTTTGTTCTCTTTTACCCCTACCTTCAATAATCACTGTCTTGATCCTCTAAAGAACAATAGGCAAACTGACCGTTACACATCCAACAAAGGCAGCACAAAAAATAAAATAATAAAGAGAGTTGAGTTTTTTCTAAAGCGCCTCAAAACTTTCTGCACAATATATTCTATAAGACTTTTTCTCATAACAGATATTTTGCAATCATTTTTATCTTTCTCAAAGCTTTCATTCTCAGGCTTTGACAGCATAAATCACCGCCATATTGACAGGGCGTGTTTCATCACCCCCTGTTTTTTGCAACAAGACCTTATGTTCATGCTCTCCTGCAGCCTTCGTTAACCGATCTTTATTGTAGACTTGAGCCAGACTTCTATTATATTCACCGTGATTCATATCCCAAACTACCTTGTCAATCATTGGATAACTATGCTGGTGTTTGCCTGTTGAATCTGTTTTTCCTTCATGGGTATGAGATTTAAAAGACTCTTCTTGTCGACTTCCCAAGCGACGTCCTTTATCAATTGCTTTTCCACTATCGAGCCCCCGTAAAAACATTCCACGCAAATCGGGAACATTGAATGTTGTTCTCCCGTCTCCTTTTCCCCATGTTTCTCCCAGAACAGCAAAGAGATTGGCATAGCTCCTTCGCGAATATTCTTTACCATCACACAGTAACCATCCAGAGGGTATTTTTTCTGTAGCAAAAGTCCCGATAAATCCAGAAGAAAACGTTTCCGGTAAAGGAGGAAAGGGCGGAATTTCAGGAAGTTTTATAGTAGGATTGGTTAAAAACCAGCCATCAGCATTTTTTCCGGCAATATCACGCGTATAGACGATCTCATAAAGCCCCCCTTTTTGAATTTCTCCGCCCTTTAAAGGCATAATACCCTCTGGCGTTGCCATATAAGTTGGTCGTGGAAGTAATTGATTTAAAGAAACATTTGTTATTCCTCTGTTGGCGCCTTGTGCTTTGAAGCGCACAACAATGCCATCCATATAAGTCTCAAAAAAAGACTTTGTCGCCAAACGAAGTGATGTCCTCTCGTTCTTCACATCAACAGTAAACTGTGTTTCAATCCCACCCCCATTATCCAACAAATATTCTTTGATGCGTTGCATCATAGCGCGAGCACTATCATTAACTGTGCTTGGAGGTTGCCCTTCTGCCCAGTTTATACTCTCGTCGGCATAAGCATTTTCTGATGCGATAATTGACCAATCATAAATCGAACTCATAGAAGATACTCTTTATTCAAAAAGGGAAAACGAGCAAAAAATGAAGAAAAGAAAGCCGCAATTTTATTTTTAGATGCCGGTATTTTCTCCTCTTTCATTTTCTCCATTTTCAGTCCTATTTTGTCATAATCAACATGCAATAATTTTGTTTTTGCATTGACATAAACAGCTTCCGGCTTCACACGCAACACGTCTTGCGCCATAACGCCCTGATAACGTTGTGGATTTCCTTTATAATTAAAGGTATAAAGTGGATATCCCTTTTTCTGCCCCACAGGGATAATATTTTCTTTTGCCCTCACATCACAAAGCCCTAAAATTCCGCCGACCAATCCAAGCACTTGCTGCGCATCACGCAATGGATCTTTTGTCACAGAAGGCATTGTCGTGGATTTTCCGGAAGTCGTTCCGTAATTTCCAGCAGCCTGAGTCCCAACCTGTAACAAGCTTTGCAATCGGTTCCAATCTTGATTATCTTTTTCTGACCATTTTTGGCGTTCAGCATCTAAGATATTTTGACGATTTACATCTTGAATCATGCCTCCTTTCAAAGCATTGCTTTGCACGTTACTCTGCCCTTGATAATAGCTATTTGCCGCATTAACCTGATCATTCTGAGAGCGATCAATCATCTGGTTTGCATTCATCATATTGTTAATATCTTGATTATATTGCTGCGCTGCAGCATTTGTTGCCAAGGCGCCTAGCTCATCGGCCAGCACACCGGTGTGAGCCCCAGAGCCATAACGTCCTGCCCCAGACATTGATTGATTAATTGCATCGGAAGTTTTATTCAGAGCATTTTGCAATGCAGTATTAAATTTACTATTGCTTCCAATCCAGCTTCCCTTAGCCATACCGGAAAGATTTGTAGCGCTGTTGGTTGGTGCATTCAACCATTGCGTTACCGTTGGATTGTTATAGAGCCCTGCTGCTTGTTGTAAACCGGTCAGAGCATTTTTTGTCATATCGCTAAGACCAGCGACTCTGTCTCCCTGATAAACGTTTCCGCCAATTCCTTTATTATAAAGTCCAAGTGCATCAGCACTGGCTTGTTTTAAAATATCAGCCGCCCAAGCAGGTGGAGCATTTGTTTGTGTTGTTGTCTGCACTTGAGGTGTGGTTTTTCTACTCATGACTTGAGAACCTTTCTATATTGAATAAGATTACGAGAATATCCGTGATGAGCGAGCTTTTTCGCCCATCCAGTTCTTCCAAACATGTGCATTTCTTCAGCATTAATTGTTCGCGCCCATTTTTCGACTTCATCAATCAACTTGACCAATTTCAGCCCTCCCTCTCCAGCAAGATCAGAGAGAACGACGCATTTTTTTCCCGTATGGGCACTTTCAACTTTGGTGATTGCAAAAGCACTAAATTGGATTTTATTTTTTAAGACCAGCCACAATTGTGCTTGTCCTGTAGCGATTTCTTCAGCAATTTTTTCCAGACAAACATCATCAGGAAAGCGCCGAGCATATTTTCTCAATGCAGCATTGAGAGCCTCTTGATAGGGCGCTATTTTTTCCCATGGCCACTGCTCTGTCAAATGAGCAGAATATAAATCTTGACTCTCTTGCATCATAACTTTGGCTCTTTTAGCTTTATCACTCATCTCCCCTTAAAGAACATCCCCCTACGCATTTCTCATGTTCCATGCCCCCCGCACAATAAAAGAAAAAAAGCCCCATCATCTCTTTGTCACAACAAAAAGGAAACTTCTTCTTTATAAAAATAAGCCATTGTGCAGACTATTTTTCCTTTATCGCAGAAAAGCATGAAGCATGAAGCATGACGCACCACCTTGTTCCTTTGTTTATAAAGGCTTTGGTCTATGAGCATTTATTCTTTAATAATAGGGGCGTGATCCTATCACATGGTATTACAAAAGGGCATGCCTATCGCATGCCGGCCCGCGTCAATTCCACATCAAATCCGGTGACATGAGTCCAATTCACCCCTTCAGGAATGCGCAATTTAAAGCGATAAAACCGTGCCCTTGCGCGACAATGAATTTGTCCCGTATTATAAGAGGGCTGTTTTTCTGGCAACCAAACAGTTTCCTCTTCAAGAGATTGTCGAAAGCGCATTCCCACAGACAAATAAAACTTTCCACTATTGACTTGAGGCATAATATTTTTCACCCGTGTTATCATGCCATTTGTCTGCCCCATTTCTTGTGATGTCACCACACAAGCCATAGGAGAACCAGAAAACGAACCAAGTCTGCCCTGTTGATCAAATGCCCCCAGAATAGGCGATTCATTTTTCCAAACTTTACTATCGAGAGAAAAGGACAAATTATCAATATTCTCTGTTACAAAATCAAGACCTTCTAGGGTTGTTCCGGCTAAGAAAATAGGCAATATCATTTTGATATCGACGAGAGCTTTTGTCCATTTTTGCAATCCCCAATCATAAATGAGCAAGATACGTTTATGAAGATTCTCATCAGAATCAACCATCCAATAAACACGATTATACACCCCATCGATAGCCGCAGACATGGTATACAAATTATCCTGCCTTGATTTTGCGGTCATCGTTCGATCGACTTTTTCGAACCCAATGGGGATAATCTGTCCATCATTTGTTATTTGATAAAAACCGCCCTCATCGGCAAAGAATGCTAAATCACCGCGACAAACAATTGATTCAGCATTTTTTGCGCCTCTTTTATCGTGTATTTTTTGGAAACTAAAAATAATCTTAGAGCCAGGGATAAAAGAACCGGCATAGATTGCAGAACGCATAAAGATAATTGGATTTGTTGTCTCCGTTGCCCCTTGAACAAATCCGCCATCAGGAAAATCTTGATAATCGCAACTTTTTTTCCCCACGGTCCAAAATTCAGCATCATTTAATCCAGACCAATGAACCCGTCTTGGATGCTCGGTTAATTTCATCAAACAAACGAAATCTCCCCAGATTCGAACAATCCCTGCTTGTGGTGGATTTCCTCCTAAATTTCTAAATCTTTTATCATGATTAATATCAATCACTTGTGGTTTATCATTGGCATTCACCGCAATGATAAAATCACCAAACAAAGCAAAAGACCACGGAGCATCGATATTAGCCAGATAAGATTTTCCTTTTTGGCTAATATCTTTCCAGTTCATTGTTGTATTATCAAGCAAGAAGATTTTTTCTCTTGTCCCAACAATAATGGAAACCCCATTTTTTGTTTTAACCGCAAGAGCGCCTAAAATTGGCTCAGGACAAGGCTCTGATAAAGGTTCAAAACTTGGCATAGGGATATAGGAGCCATCAGCCGGTAGCACATTAACAAGTTCATCGGTAAAAATTCCATTGATATCCGCCACATCGGGTCGATAATCAGCGATTGGGAAAAAAGCCATCAAGACCCCCATAAAATCTTTGAAGAGCCTAGTGCCATTCAAAACACCGAGGCTTATTGATAAAAAACCACAAAAGCCCTTAAAACTCTAAAGGCATAAAATTCAACAAAATACACAACCTTAAGTTGACCAACGCATCGAAAAAAAGATACCATAAATAATGGCATACCCAGCGCCATCCACCAGCGCCCGACCAAAATCAACCGCCCGCAATCACCCCAACAACTGGGAAAAAGCCTTTAAACTCTCCATAAATCTTTGAAGAGCCTAGTACCATTCAAAACACCAAAGCTTACTGATTGAAACCACAAAAGCCCTTAAAACTCTAAAGGCATAAAATTCAACAAAATACACAACCTTAAGTTGACCAACGCATCGAAAAAAAGATACCATAAATAATGGCATACCCAGCGCCATCCACCAGCCCTTCACCATCAATCCCCAGCGCTCATCCAACCATAAGGGACAAACCAGCCATCAACGATTTGGAACAAAGCCTTTTAAAAACGCATTGGGCGAATCTTTGAAGAACCTTTTTGGCGCGATGTTTCAATACGCAAAGCTTGAAGCTGTTCTTGAAAATCTCTGAAAGAAACGGCGGCATATTCAGGATCTTTAAGAATATTTTTATAAAGTTCATATTTTGCCCGTGCTTTAATAAGATCAAAAGCATAAATCAACCAAGGATTATCATCCTCTTTTAGTTGTTCATCGGCAAAATGAACAGGAGCATAAGAAAGCTGTACAGTTTCCACATGTTCTGGTGTTGGAAAGAGTCCTATTTTTTGATCAAGGCACGTATAAAAGAATGGCGTTCCTAGCGCAGGATTCATACCATATTGTTGATGCAACACTTCCAAGGGCTTAAAGAACAACTTTGTTGGTGTTGCATTCTTTGTTGCTAAAAAGACGCCCTCCAAACTCTTTTCTGATTCAATAAAAACTCCCTCTTCTTGCCCATACCATGTTTTACCACTTTGTGTTTTAAACGTCCTTTCTCTTTTTTCATTAAAGAAAAAGGGTTCGCGTTCACACAAACGCAAAGCCGTAAAAATTGAATCTTGAATTTGCAGAGAATATTCCGCTGTTGTATCATCAATTTCATCTTGAATAAGGGCGACCATATAAGCAAAAGTTTTAGAATGGTCTGAATGTGTAAGGTTTAGATTTTGGGGATCAGTGGATAAAGTGGTCATAAGCCTGTCCTTGTTTCTGGAAGCATTTTAAATTTTTCCCCCAACAGATCCCTCTTGTTGGGGGAAGTGAGCAAACATTCGCTTTAAGCGGGTGCTCCATAAGTTGGGATGACGATAGTGCCAAAATCCTGAGCCCCTTGCGTACTTCCTGGCAAGGTAAAGCAAGTTTTTTTCATACCAATAATGGTTTTTGCCGCGACCCCGAATTCTCTTTCATAGTCGAAGAGTTCTTCCACCAATTTATAGCGTGTTGCTCCTCGATCTTTACCAAAAGCAATCACAGCACTCTGCGCACCAAGGAGAACAGCACGACGCACATTTGGTACAGCTTTATTTGCCGTCCCAGATTCGACCCCTTCGGTAATATGTTCAGCTTCGCGTAAAACCACACCATTATACATGCCCAAAGATCCATCATAGAGCGGATTTTTGATACGACTTCCACTATAGATTGCCTTGGTAATATCGAGCCATTGCCCCGCATCTGTGTTGGTTCGCAATTGTGTCACTTGGGTTGGATGAAGATAAAGCACATAGACATTTTCCCCATCGATCCGCACGGGTCTAATTTTAGGATTTGCCAATTTAGCCCGTTCAACAGCTTTATCAATGAGCTTAAGATCAAAAACATCGTTTGATTTTAAATCTTCATCTTTTGTTTTTCCATTAGGGCGCACGACGCGTTTATCGGTTGGTGCCGTTGGTGCATTAAACCCATAATGGACAGGTTTAAGATTAATCGTACGTCCCTCAAAGTTAATAGCTTTTGCAGTATATCCACACACTTGAATGAAGAACATCATACTCAGACGATCTGCATACCAATCAACCAAACCATTTTTTGCCTCAGTACGCAAATCATGGAGAATTCGTTGTTGATCAATCGTTCCCTCATTTTTGACACGCACAGCATGAACGAGTTCATTAATTGCCAAACGATCATTGAGAAACTGTAAAGCTTCTTCATTACCTTCCAATGTCTGCCCTTCGCTCACCCCATCGCCTAGCAACTGCACACGCAAATTAAAGCTAATAGCATCCCCACTTGCTTTCGTGGTTTCATCTTTTAATTGTACGATACTGTTTGAATCATTTCCAATCAGCGGTGCAATCGGAAGTGCTTTTGAGACTTCTTGGTTTAGTAATTTAGACCATGTGCGCACTGCCATTGGGTCATTAAGTCCGATATAAGTTACAGTCATTTTGTCCTCTAAAAGTTTTATTGACATAAAAAACCCGGCAAAGCGCCGGTTGTTAAAACACCACATTTCATTTCAAATGGTGAATAGGTTGTTCGTGAGTTTTATCTAATTTCTGTTAGCGTCTGCCTCCCCCTTATAAGAGCTCTCCTCACCACATCCGTGCTTTGAGAAATCCCCCGTATTCCCTGCGCTAAAAGCCTCTCCACGTTCCCACAAAAAACACTTGCCACATTCTTGTTTTTTAAAATTCTCTTCCCCCCATTAAGCGATTAAAAGAAGCTTTATTTTTAGGATCAGAAACCCAAGCGCTAAACTCTGCTTCTGACATTTTATCAAGCATCTCCAAAGAAATCGGCCCATTTGGCGTCAAGCCGTTATAAGCAGCAAGTGTACGTGCAGAATTGTGTCTTTCCTGTAAATTTTCATCCATGTTATTGGGAACATTTGTGTAGCCAATTTTTTGTGCAATAGAGTAAATTACTTCAGCCGGATTTTGATTTTTTTGCGCACAATCGCGCAAGATCTGTTTCAACTCATCACCAATCAACGCATCAATATTTTTGGGATCTGCCATCTCAGGATAAAGAGAAGCACAAGCTGCCAACTGTTTAGCCCGCGTTTCATAAATAAAATCAGCGGCTTGATCAAAATCATGATGCTTTTGTTTAACACTTGCAACAGACTGCTGAAAAAACGCATGCAACTGTTCTGCTTCGCGAGCCAGAGAAGGTTGTTGTTTTTCATTAACAAGTCCTTGTTTTTGGAGTGTTTTTCCCAACCATTGCATATAGCCCATAAAGTCTTTTTGCGGATCTGGCGGACCATCTTCTCCCCCTTGAACTTCTTTTCCAGCCTTTTGCGAAGAGTCCTGTTTTTGATGCATTTGCCCTTGGAAATTATCTTCAAGAGTTTTTTCTTCTCTTCCAATTTCACCGTCTTCTCCCTCTTGTGTTGAGAGTAGATAATCCTGTTTCAATTGGTTTTGTTCTGCTGGCGTTAAGTGTTCTTGATCCATGACATTAGCCTTCTCTTTTTTAAAACAATAAAATCAAATTTTTCAGATAAAACAGCCCCATAAGCATTTGTCCCCTTAATGCTTACCCATCATCACTTAGGCTCCAGCATTCTCCTCACATGGCTCCCCCACCATGACAGCAAAACACCTCCCACCATATCCCCGCCGTGACAGCAAGACTCTATTAAAGATGTTTCCCAACACCAACACTACGGCTCAACACAACAGCTCTTCTTAGATAAAGAGAGGCGACATTGCACGACATAAGCAACATGGGTAAACTATGGACATTGTTTAGATAAGCAACTTCTGATAGATGAAATTCATCCAAGAGAGCGCATCATAAAGCATCCTATTGTTGAGCCTTTACTGTCTGCAACATCTGCATTATCTGCTCTGTTCCCATATTACCCCCCATCTGCGCTGAGGCATTTTGCTCTTCTTGAAAAGAGTTTTGCGCCTTTATCGCAATTTTATGAATAAGTGAAGCCGGTAAAGGCGAATAGCGTAAGAGATCGAGCATAATTTCAGGCGTTGCAAAATTTTGCATCAAAGGAAGCAATTGCATGATCAGTGCAAAAGTACGCTCTTTTTCATTAAGACTTGTTGGCGCATCATCCACGACAATATCATATTCCAAACTTGTCACCATTTCGCGTGTCAGCGGCACATACTGGGCATTTTCATCACCAGCAATACGAACCAGCCGCCCATCGGACAGATAATTTTGAATAAGATAGAGAATAATTTTTCCCTGTCGTTGCCGATATCGACGCAACCCATCAAAAAAGGAAGCCAAAAGATTAAGTGACGATTGTCGCCGTTGTTGCTCAAGAACGCCAGGCTGATTGACAGCTCTTGTCCCAATAAATTCAGAAGACAACCCCGTCACCTGTTCAAGTGCGCTCTTTGCTTCATTAAACAATTGGAAAAACCCTTGCGGAAATTGTGCCACGGGTTTAGGCTGAATTCTTCCCCCAGACACAGCACCACTTTTCAACCAAGTAATACTATCAGCTCTAGCCCAACTCTCGACGGCTTGTCGATCATCATCAAAAGCATCGCGCTCTGCCATAATTCCGCCTTTTGATTGGCTATTGAGCAAATGCATCACTTGACTAAAATATTTGTTTGCCCACCGTTGTGGATCTTTTGTAGGGCGCACAAGTCCGTAAAAGTGCCGGCTTAACTTATCAAAAGTACCGGTAATACACTCCCATCCCAATTGATTGGGTGGAACCAAGGGCTTATCAGGCGCTTCAAGCAGCTTTCTGCCTAAAAATGCCCTTTTGACAATTTTTCTGTTCAACCTTGTTGCTTGAACATGAGGAAAGGTTTTACTTAAATTTTGGAAATCTTGCTCTGAATAATCGACAAACTTTCCACTTTGAGGCTCGAGAACTTTATAAATCACCTCGCGTTCAAACCAACGACATTCTACCAATGTCACCATTTTAGGACGTTGATAGGTCCCTCCCTCTTCCCACTCTCCCTGATATCCCCTCTCGGACTGATAACTTTGTGTCATCCCATTGCTGGTTGGGTGTAAAAAACTCTGATGTTTAACCCAATCAGCATTAAGATCACTCCAATGAACATTGGGAAACATTTCTTCAGCCACAGCAAGGGGTTTTTCATCAATATACCACAAGCGTTGTGCATCAATAAGATTAGGCTTAACAGCACTTGCATCCCACACCATTTTCATAGGGTCGAGCCGCGCAATGATTGGTTTTCCTTGTGGATCTTCTTCATAATCAAGGCGTGTATCTGTCCACCCCATTCCGCAAATAATTGCATCTTGAAAGGCATCGGAATCTTCGTATTCCCCATCGGCTTCATCACGAAACCACTCAGCCGCCCCTGTCAAAATCTGGTTTGCAAAGGCTGCTCCTTCTTGTCGTGGAATAAATTGAACTTGCCTTTTATTATTGCGCTCAGCCCCAATCACGGCATTAATTAAAGGCGCAATACGGTTAAAAGTCATAACCGGTCTGTTTTGTTCGTGCAAGACAGCCAAGTCTTGCTCATTCCATTGCCGTCCATTATAAAAATCGTAATCTTCTTGGGCATTTTTTCGCCATTTTTCGACATGGGCAATATCATCCTGATACCACCCCACGAGTTTTTTAAAAAGTGCTTGATTTTCAAGCGTTTCGATTTGATTAAAAGTAGAATCTGTAGAAATATTCATTAAAAAGCCATCCATGACGTTTGAGAATGGTGAAACGAGCGATAGGTATTTTTTCGCGCTCTAGCATTTGGCTGTTCATAAGCCACACACATCAGTCCAAAGGCATCGGCCCCATGGCTAGCCCAATCATGTTCAGCGCCTAGTCCGATATTGCGCTGTTCGTCGCGCTTTTCATGATACCAAGCAAGCGCTTTTCTACCCGCACATGTCGTTTCACGATTAAACCATAGTGCAGGAAACAATCGCCTTACGGCTTCGATACGCATTTTCACAGCGCCTGTTCCTTGATTAGGGATCACTTTAGTTTGAAAACCGGCTTGTTGAAGTGCACTTTCAAAACTCACATTATAAACACGATCTTTTGTTGCGCCATCATGAGGCAAAACCATGAGAGCCTTTTCATATCCCCTTTGAAAGACCCAGCCCACATGCTCTGAGAGAGGCTGTCCTTGGGCTTCATAATAATCGAGCACTCGAATTTCCCGTCCAACAAATTGCGCAACCCACAATGCGGTAGCATCAGCCTTTGCTCCTGTTCCCCCGATATCCCAAAAGATTTTGACCTGCATCAAAGGATCACGTGGAACGGTGGTAATCCGCCCTTCCATTTCGGCTTCGAGAAGACATTTCTGATAATAAGCCCCTTGGACAGCTTGAAGATATTCGCCTTCCCAAATATGGTTATACTGCTCTGGTCTTTGCTGCAAATCGTCCATTCGATCACGATTGAGTTTTTCAGGAAATTGCGGATTATCACGCCAATTAATTTCTGCCCCTTTGATATGAGGATTATCGACATTTCGGAAACGTTTTTCCACGGGTGCATTTTCATGGCACGGATTCCATGTGACCCATAATTCTGCATTCCAATCTTTTCCTTCTTCGCGCAAAGTTGGAATAAGTGTTTGCCAAGCAGTCTCAGTGACCGGCTCCGCTTCATCGACCCAACAAAGGAAAACGCGCCCCATTGATTTAATACTTGCGATATTGCGATCAAGCCCAGCAAACACATAGACAATCCGTCCATCTTTTGACTTAATATATTTATCGCCGATTTCATAATAGTCTTGTAAAAAAGGGTAAGATTCGATAGCGCGTTTAATTTCTTCCAAAGAACTTTCATTGAGAGAATTTTGAAATTGCCTTGCACAAAGAATAATCCCGCGTTCTCCAGCCATTCCATGGCGATATCCCACAACAGCCGACATCAAAGCAAAAGAACGTGTTTTTCCAGAACCCCGTCCTCCCCAAGCGGCTCGCACATCTGCTTTTCCAGTAAAAACAGGAATAAGCTTTGGAATAAGAGCCACTTGAGCCGTTTTCTGCTCCATTTTTTGAGAAATTTTCTGAACAATTTTCATTATAAATTTTCATACTTTAGCAATAATTGCGCTTCACCCTTTTGCTTATCCCAAGTTTAATTCTCCCAGAACAATTGAAAGAAAAGAGCAATTAAAGGAAAAGAGCAATTAAAGGAAAAGAGCAATTGAACGCAAAACGCCCTTCTCAA
Organism: Bartonella sp. SD1336NMGDW; assembly: GCF_042193565.1. Classification (NCBI taxonomy): domain Bacteria; kingdom Pseudomonadati; phylum Pseudomonadota; class Alphaproteobacteria; order Hyphomicrobiales; family Bartonellaceae; genus Bartonella; species Bartonella sp. SD1336NMGDW. The sequence goes on along the minus strand of NZ_JBHILW010000009.1, from coordinate 40,371 downwards.
AAGCAGCGCTTTACCTTCCTTCATCCTAATACTCAATGAATTTCACTTTTTTGCATGAAGCCCCCCCCTTCAACCCCTTTGAACCCCTTTGACCACTTTGGACCCCGCATATACACGATATGCGCCCCCAAGGGTCCTTAAATCACAAGGGTCCCTATTCCCCCCCCCAAACCGCCCCTCAAACACCGCGCCTGTCATCCCCCAACCACAAGCACAGCATCCCCCCACCAAATCATAGCCTCAGCACATGGCTCTCAAGCATATCCAAAGCCCAACATCCTCCAATATCATGCCTCTCAAGCTTCCCCAATCCTCACACTTGTCTATCCCCGATACCCCCACCAAAACACATGCATCCCGCAAGCATAATACTTCTCTCAAGTTTCACGCCCTTCACCCATCAAAACACTGTCCCATATCCACCACACAAACATCCTGCACCAAATCTCCTCCAACACATGGCTCTCAGGCATCATTCACCCAAGCCAAGTATCACGAGCGCCTACAAGCAAGATAGCCTCCGCTTCAATCCCCTCAAGACAAGCAATCACCAAAGCAGCCCCCCTTGCAAGACATCACCCCGCATCATCCACCTCAGCCTAACATTTTTCAATATCACAAGCCTCCGTTGCTGAAAAATCATGCTTCTCCGGTTCACTATTTTTTGCATTCACTGGTACAATCTCGATACGCGAAACTGTTTTAACCTCCCCTTCTCCAGTCCCCTGAAGAGGCAACACTTTTGCAAGAAGCGAAAAAAACGGTACGGGATTGTTTAGAGCATGATATTGAAGATAAGACACCAGCCCATCTTCACCATAGTGATAGCCAGCCTGCTCCGCCGCAGTCAGAAGAGCTTCATTAAATCGCTTTGTTGTTTTATTTAAAGCCCCTTTTTTCCGCCCTCTTCGACGTAAGGGAAGACAATGTTCATCTACCATCATCATGATCCTTCCAACTAAAGAGAAACCAAAACCTCAAACACAAAAAATGATATGAAAATCAGGAATGAAACCTCAAAAGCAACCAGCAATTTTAAAAAAATGGGACACATACTAAAAGGTAAAAAACACCCACAAAGCACAAATTCTCTGCTCCGTTTTTACGGATCTCCATTTTTACAGATCACCATTTTTACGCTTTTACATTATTACAGAACAAAGCCAAATGAAACTCCCAAACCACCACCCCGCTCCACTTTGTAAACACTGGTCTGTTAACAATCTGATTTCTCGTCTATCAGATTTCCCTGCTGATTATTTCATATGGCTATCCCACACTTTAAAGAATGGTGTTTCATCAAACACGCCAGATAAGCTCTGATCTACAATTCGACTTCAAAAAGCAAATTTTCCTCTGCTGAATAAAGCTTCCACCCCGCACCGGTTTTAAACTATCATCCAACCTCTTACCCAATAAATTCCCCTACTAACATCAGATTACCGCCCCCAAACATTCCTATTTTACAGTATAACAGACTAAAAAATATTTTAATTTTCTTGCCAATCTTCTGAAACTACTTTATTGATAATTCTGTGTTTTTGATCGTCCACGCAACGGTCAAATAGGGATTTGAAAGCCCGAACGCTCAGTACATAAATTTATCCCGCTTTGCGGATATCCCGGAATTCCGGGAGCTTTTGCTATGTCCAAGTGCTTGTCAGCACTAAAAGCAAAAGGCTGGCTGAGCTCAGTGCTTTCAAACTCCCGGAATACTCATGCGAGGGCGCTCGCCCCCAGCGGGGGGCTTGAAGTGCCAACTAAAAATCCAGATTTCGCACTTTTTTAAAAAGTACCCAATCTTATAGTCTTTGAAATTATTTTGATTTTTCTTGCCAATCTTCTGAAATTGCCTTATGAATTGATCTGTGTTTTTGATCGTCCACGCAACGGTCAAATAGGGAGTTGAAGACCCGAAAACTCGTACATGAATTTATCCCGCTTTGCGGGTATCCCGGAGTTCCGGGAGTTTTTGCTATGTCCAAGTGCTTGTCAGCACTAAAAGCAAAAAAGCTGATTCGAGTTCAGTATTTTCAACCTCCCGGAATACCAATGCGAGGGCGCTCGCAACCGGAGGGGGGCTTGAAGTGCCAACTAAAAATTCACATTTCAACGACATTTCAATAGGTAAAAGAATCCGTTATAGACGTATTTCAATGGGGCTTTCTCAAAAAGAGTTAGGAAGCCATTTAGGTATCAGTTTCCAACAAATCCAAAAATATGAAAAAGGTTTAAATCGTGTAAGCGCGGGGTGTTTGCTCGAAATTGCTAAAAAACTAGAGGTTCCTATGAACTTTTTTTATGCGGACCTTTTAACAGCAGATATTTCCACAAAGGAACATGCCTTACACCACGATCAAGACACATACAGCGAAAAAGAACACGCACTTTTGAAAAACTTTAGAGAGCTCCAGCCGAAAAAACAAAAAGCAATTTTGTGGTTGATTTCTGATTAGACAAAAGCACACCCATCAACATCCCTCGCCAATATATCCAACATCCTTAAAATATAAGCTTCAGATCACGACACCTCAAAGAAGACAATTTTATCAGACAAGACAGATAAGCCCTGCCCTAAAATATTCCCTCACACACCTTTCTCCAGTCAACGCGATTTATACCCCTCTTCATCCCAACTTTCCCCACTCCATTCACAAATGCGTCCCCTAGTTCTCCGACCACATTCCATGTCAAGACAAAAGCATACAACGCATAAATCCTTCACTTCACTTTTACAGATTCACGTTTTTACGCTTTTCCATCTTTACAGAAAGCAGCCAAACGAAATTTCCAAACCAGCCCACCACTCAATAAACAAGAGTCTGTTAACAATCCCACTTTTTATCGAGCACATTGCATTTGGGCAACCACCTCTCACCACCCCTCAAAGAATGCTGTTTCACCAGACACGGACAGATAACCCCTACCCTCCAATATCCAGACACTCTCACAAAAAGCATCTTATAAATTGATGTACTTGAAGGTCTCTCAACGGCATATCTTTGCCTCTAATGCCCCATCTCCCCCTACCTCAAATGACAATATTTTACAGCATAAGGCATAAGGCATAAGAATATAATGAGATAATTTTTAAGATACAAAAAAATGCTCTCATTTTCCAAATCTTTTAATTGTTCTTGCCAATCCCTTGAAATTACTTTATCACTCAAAAGGTGCCTTGATCGTCTACGCAGCGATCAATAGGGAGTTGAAGCCCGAAAACTCAAACGTTAATTTACCCCACTTTGTGGGTATCCCGGAGTTCCGGGAGTTTTTGCTATGTCCAGGTGTGATAAGCACTAAAAGCAAAAATGCTGACTAGAGCTCAGTACTTTACTACTCCCGGAATACCAATGCGAGGGCGCTCGCAACCGGAGGGGAGCTTGAATTGCAAACAAAAAATCCACATTTTAATGACATTTCAATAGGTAAAAAAATCCGTCACAGACGTATTTCAATGGGACTTTCTCAAAAGGAGTTAGGAAGCTATTTAGGTGTCAGTTTTCAACAAATCCAGAAATATGAAAAAGGTTTAAATCGTGTAAGCGCGGGGTGTTTGCTCGAAATTGCTAAAAAACTAGCAGTTCCTATTACCTTTTTTTATACTGATATTTTTGCAGAAGAAGATATTCCCACAAAAGAAACTCTCTTACACCACGATCAAGACACATACAGCGAAAAAGAACACGCCCTTTTAAAAAACTTTAGAGAGCTCGAAGCGAAAAAACAAAAAGCAATCTTGTGGTTGATTTCTGATTAGACAGTGGTTAATTTCTGATTAGGCAAAAGCGCATCAATCGACATCCGTTGCCAATATTCCCCTCTGCCTAAAGTCTTGCCCGCCTGATATCACCACATCTCAAAAAACGGTTTACGGCACCGGTTTACGACATCATAGGATAACAAACTTCAAAATAGGATAAAAATACCAAAACCTTGGAAAAACATCCCCACCCCTCTCACAGAATTTTATCAAGAGATCTCTTCTGATTTAAACGCACAATTCCGATTGTATCATTATGATACCTTTTTACATTTACCTTGTCAAGTTTTTATATTTTTCTTTTGATATTTTTGTGTTTTTCTTTAAGGGAGCCACATCCCTCAAAACACCTTTTCTGCAAAATGCCCCTCATACAAAACACAATGTCTAAAACAACAAGAGCTAAAATAGGATTTTTCCTAAATAGGCATCCCTCTAAATGGGCTTCCGCCTAAATAGAATTCCCCCTAAATAGGATTTCCCCTCTAAATAGGATTTCCCCTCTAAATAGGATTTCATTGTATTTCTCATTCACCCACTTATTAAAAAAACATTTCTCAATGCTTCTCACACCCATTTCACGGATATCCCCCATACAAATATAGACGCAAATATAATTGTTAAATTTCGCATAGAATATAAAAGCCAACCACGATTTTTCTCTCTTCACACCTCTTTACACATCCCCTCTTTACAACATCACCCCTGCAATCTATTCACAGCTATTCCCAAACTCTTCTCTCTAGCCAACACACGAACAGCACTCTTCATTTCCCTCCATTCACACACTCTTCACCTCCCCAATCCTTCTCACCCCTCGACACCATGACAATATATTGATTTATAAGAAATAATTTAGCGTTATTGATACTGATTGAGAGTTCCAAACATCGTAAGATTCTCTCATTTCAAATCTCTCCCATGTTGAATCAATCAAAATCACTCGCTTGCACGTCAAAAGCAGGGGAGAGCCCGTATGGATAAAAAACGATTAAGAAAGGAATAAAAATGGCTCTTATGAACCGTCTCAAGTGCCAAAGGCTGTAGCCAACACCCACGAGCTAGCAAATATAATGATGATACCGACTTGCTTCTTCATAAGCGTAAAGATAGGAGTGCTCAATGGATTTATCATTATACCATGACAAAAAACACGCACAATACACAAAGCACAAATCCTCCGCATCATTTTACAGATCACCGTTTTTACGCTTTTACATCTTTACAGAACGTAAGCCAAACGAAACTCCCAAACCACCACTCCGCACCGCTCTGTAAACACGGGTCTGAAACAATCTGATTTCTCGTCTATCAGATTCCCCTGCTGATTATTTCATATGGCTATCCCACACCTCAAAGAAGGCTATTTCATCAGACAAGACAGATAAGCCCTGCCCTAAAATATTTCCCACAAGCTCTTCTCCAGTCAACACGCTTAACACCCCTCTTCATCCCAGCTTTCTCCGCTCCATTCACAAGAACCCATGTGGATAAAAAAACGATTAAGAAAGGAATAAAAATAGCTCTTATGAACCGTCTCAAGTGCCAAAGGCTGTAGCCAACACCCACGAGCTAGCAAATATAATGATGATACCGACTTGCTTCTTCATAAGCGTAAAGATAGGAGTGCTCAATGGATTTATCATTATACCATGACAAAAAACACGCACAATACACAAAGCACAAATCCTCCGCATCATTTTACAGATCAACGTTTTTACGCTTTTACATCTTCACAGAACGCATCCAAATGAAACTCCCAAACCACCACGCGACAATTTGATAAAAACAAAACACCTTTCAACAATCTCAAACAACAGATTTCCGTAAAGAGTTCATATGAATTTGATTGTTTAGATCTGACTATTAAATTGGCATATAGAGCCGTAGAACAGAAAGTAATTTTCTATAAGACAGAAACGATAAAAGCGCTATATAACTGAGACAGAACATGAAGAATTGCAAACAGATAAAACGATATCTCTTCTCATTACAATACTGAAATTGTAAACGAGACGACGGATAATTGTCGGCTGAATATGTAATTTTCACATCTGTAAATTTTTATTGATTAATTCAATCCCAACATTTCCCCTGAAACACATTTCTTCATTATCTACTTCTTTGAGACAAACCGGTAAAGGCGTTTCATCTATTATAAGTACGGACATAATAACGCGTTACTCCAGCCTCATCATAAGAAACCATAGACATGATACCTATCTTTATTGGCGTTATTTGATAAGTCAAGATTACACCATTTTGCTGTTTGTTTGGTTGATCTGTATAGATCACATTATATCCATTCCGTCGCAACAGATCAATAAATACGGGAGTAAAGTTGTCTCCTGTTTTATTTTTTTTCACAACAAGTGTTGTTGTAGCGGGCGGTAAAGGTTTTTTAAGATTATGAACAAAATCGTTAGCAATTAATTTTACATCATCTTGCGTAATATTTGGACTGACATAATTTGATGAATAATTACTCATAGATGCACAACCAGCCACCAATACAAGCGGTAACGGAAATAAATATTTTGACATCTTAACTCCCCTATTAATTGCATTCTCTCCTGAGAAGCTCCTACACCAGAAATAAGAGCATCCTTTCAAAGAATAGCCTTAACAACATACTGCTTTACAATCAAGCATTCGTTAATCACTTTCTCGCTTATTAAAAAAACGACCACCATCTCTCATAGTACTCAAAGCTTATGTTTAAGACACAAAATATATATGTTAAAAGTACGAAAAAACACATGTAAAGAATGTAGTATACATATAGTACATGTATACTTACTTTCATGGAGTGTTGCATTACATAAACCAACCCACAGCACTCTTCATTTCCCTCCATTCACACACTCTTCACCTCCCCAATCCTTCTCACCCCTCCATATCATGACAAAAAACACGCACAATACACAAAGCACAAATCCTCCGCATCATTTTACAGATCAACGTTTTTACGCTTTTACATCATTACAGAACAAAGCCAAGGAAAGGTTCACCACCCCGTACCACTCTATAAACAAAGGTCTGTAAAGAATTCAAATGCTTGCCTAGCAAGTTTCCACCACTGTCCACTCATTCGTTTCAGATCACCCCCTTCAAAGAGCGGTGTTTTTACCTCATGAATAAGATAATGAATGAACCGTCTTTAGAAAAAAGAAACGGCATGGAGATATCAAATATATCAATGGTCGTCATCGACTGTCGTGTTAAGAGGTGTTAACTCTTTATTTTTCTTAATTTTTACAACGCCAATCATTCCCGTGGAAATAATGAAGGCAGACATCGCTAAAAAAGAGCTTAACAATCCCACAAGCGCCAAAAATCCAGCAATAAAGCCAGACATTGCTTCCGCAGAGTTCGCTAAAGTTGAAAAGGTTCCAAAACTCTTACCAAAATCTTCACGACGAGAATATAATTGAATAGCTGAAACTAAACCAATATCCACAAAGGCACCAATAAATCCTAAAACAAATGCTAACACGAGAAGGAATTTTAAATAAAGTCCTGCAGCCAAGGGCATAACAAACAGAATAACCCCATAAAGAAGCCAAAATATCATGAGCTTCAACGATGTAATATTTAATATAATTTTATGATATAACAAACCACCAACAATAGTTCCAACAGCCATGAGAGAAAAAATATAACTCACAAGGCTCTCCTCTCCCCCTATAGAGAGAACAAAAGCTGGAATTAAAAATCTTAAAATAGCACCCGTAAAGAGAATAGCAAACGACGATCCAACCAGCGTAATAAATAAATGTTTATTTTCAGTAGAAATATATTTAAGATATGAAGCTGTTTCTCGATAAATTTTTATAAAATTGAATGATTTATTCTCGCTTGAATTTAAATTCATGAGATTAAATAACACGATAATAGATATAAAATAGGTAAAAAAATCAAAAATGAGTACTGCCGATTTATTTGCTAAAAAAAGCAGTAGGGAACAAACCAAAGGTCCAATGACGGCTGCAGTTTCCATGATAATTTGAGCAATGCTATTGGCCTTTGTAAGATCTTTTATTGAAAACATTCTGGGAATAGCAGCTTGAAAACTTGGTTGGAAAATACTTCTTCCTATCGTTGTACATATTGCTGCAACAATAAGAACAATGATATGTGCCGTACCTGTTATAGTGGTTATAAAAACGAATAATGAAGCTAATAATCTAACAACTTCACTTAAGATCATATTTTTCTTCAAAGAAAAATTATCCGCTAACCAACCTCCTATAGGGCCAAAAAAGAGAAAAGGGATAAATCGAAAAAAATACACAAGACCTATAAAAAAGGTGTTATCTGTTAATTCTAAGACCAGTAAAACAAAAACAACTTCATAAGCATAATCACCAACTTTAGAAATAAAGAGAGAGCAAAAAAGAGCTAAAGGACTCTTTTTTAAAAATAAATTCATACCAACCATCCAATGTTAAACTTTTTTACACTTAAAGTTACACTTCCTTCGATACAATTGGTGATATGAACTTCAGAAGAGTCTTTTATTCTAATAAATCACTTAATAAGTTAAGTGAAAATTTTTAAAGAAATACTCCTCTTGATATAAGCATTTAGACCAATATCAAGTAATATATTAATTTTTCTTTCTTATTTGCTTTAAAAAAGAAAGAATGTAAAAATTATGAGATCAAAATCTGCTATATTATTATATTGACTTCCAGCCCACGTCTCAAAGAATGAAAATTCCCAACCAGAACTAGTCTACAATCCCACGTCAAAAAGCAGCTTTCCCCACAAAATAAAGCTTACACCCAACCACTCCTCAAACGACAGCACTTCGTCAGGCTCAACAAATCAAGCCCTCTCTCCTTAAACCACCATCCTTCACGCATCTCTTTGCAATACCCGCCTTACCCACACTCTCCTCCTATCCATGCGCACTCTCTTCATTCTCCATTCCCCTTTTTCTCTCCCATCACACACTTAACAACTGAACACCCCTCTTCCTCTAAACTTTCCCCTCCATTCACGAAAACACTTCCCCCAATCCTTCTCACTCCTCCATACCATGACAAAAAACATGCCCAATATGAATTGGTGAATATTTCGTCTTTTTTGTAGATAGAATTACTTATAGGTAACAGTTTTAACATCATAGCTGGGTACATACTGTTAACATCATATACTTCAATTCCATTATATATATGTCCCCCTGTCTTGATTAAAAAAACAAAGCCACCTTTATATGCATTTCTTAATATCTCATCATCATTTAATTCTAAAGTAGGTGTTAAAAAAGTTGCTTTTGTAATTTCCGATAAATTGTTCATTACAGGGCTTGGTAAAGTATCGTATTTTTTTAAAGTATCCTTTTTTAATAAAATGTCTTTAAACCATATCTTTTATGATATCATCTTCAGCTTTTGAGAAATTATTTTTTAAATCAGTCTTTTAGCACTGCTCTCTTTAACAATATTTCTTTTTAATTTAGTTATTATATTTATTGTAGTGAATTAACTGATTTTCAGTTTCTGGATACGCTTTAAAATAAAAAGCACTATTTGGAATTGATTCATTATATTTATGGGCACAAACAGCAAAGTTTTCTTTTTTTGTTTAAACTTTTTTTCTGCTTGCCATTTTTTTAATTCTCTGCTAGCTTCACACACATTCTTAGTAGTGACGGTTTCCGAAGGTGCGATTTCCTCCATCGCCTTTATACCTAATGAAGTACTAAGATATGAATGTGCATAATTTATACGTTTTTTTAAGTTTTGCAGATCAGTTTTTTTGACATTGTTTACCCCAATGTTGAGAATTTTTTCCGCTATTGAAGCCCTCTGTTCCCGCAGAGGGCTTATTTTTATAATAAGGTGACAAGTATAACTTGTATCATCTATTTTTTCTTGTAATAAATTAATAAATTTTTTCACCATTAAAACATCTGTTTACAATTTCATAATCTTTAAACTCATAAGTTTTTTGTTTCTGGATTAGAAAATTGAACTTGCATTCTTATTTTAAAGTCAAGTCTCATTAGCAATACCGTGTATTTTATTACATAGTAAGCTCTATTATCGTTACTAGATTTAGTTAATTTTACTGATAAAATTAGGCCCATATTTTGACTGGTGGTTCCAAATTTAGAGACAATATCAAAAAATCTCGAATAGCTGTTCTTGCTATGACAAATAGAACTTTTTTATCATCAAAATACAGAACTGTTTGTACAGTATTAGTCTTTTTGTCTAAACTAGGAAGTTCTGCTTTACCTGCTGAATAACCTAGTACTTTAAATTTAAAATCAGCTTAACTATACATAAATCCACAAATCCCCCGCTTTGCTTTTACAGATTCACATTTTCACGCTTTTACACATTCACAGAATAAAGCCAAACGAAACTTCCAAACCACCACTCCGCACTGCTCTGTAAACACGGGTCTGTAAACGAACAAAGCTTTTTGCCTAGTACCCTTACAGTCTTCAGACACCCCCCTCAAACGACAGCACTTCATCAGGCTCAATAAATCAAGCCCTGCCCTCAAATATTCTAGCTCTTCACCCCCCCTCAAAGAGCCGTGTTTTACGGCACAATAGAATAGAAAATTTTTGATTTTTCTTGCCAATTTTCTGAAATTACTTTAACTTAAAGTGTAATTTTGGTCGTATACGCGACAATCAATAGAGAACTGAAAGCCCGAAACCTCGATACATAAGAATGAACCCACTTTTGTGGGTGTCCCGGAATTCCGGGAGATTTTGCTATGTCCAGGTGCGATGAGCACTAAAAGCAAAATGCTGATTCGAGGTCAGTGCTTTCAGGCTCCCGGAATACCAATGCGAGGGCGCTCGCCCCCAGCGGGGGGCTTGAAGTGCCAACCAAAAATCCATATTTCGCACTTTTTTAAAAAGTACCCAATTTTATAGTCTTTGAGATTATTTTGATTTTTCTTGCTAATCTTCTGAAATTACTTTATCACTTAAAGTGTAATTTTGGTCGTCTACGCAACGATCAATAGGGATTAAAAACCCGAAGACTTGACACATAAATTTATCCCGCTTTGCGGGTATCCCGGAATTCCGGGAGATTTTGCTATGTCCAGGTGCTTTGGCACTAAAAGCAAAAAGCTGAGTCAAGTCAGTGTTTTTAACTCCCGGAATACCAATGCGAGGGCGCTCGCAACCGGAGGGGGGCTTGAAGTGCCAACTAAAAATCCACATTTTATCGACATTTTGATAGGCAAAAGAATCCGTCACAGACGCATTTCAATAGGGCTTTCCCAAAAAGAATTAGGGAGCCATTTAGGTGTCAGTTTTCAACAAATCCAAAAATACGAAAAAGGCTTAAACCGTGTAAGTGCCAAATGTTTACTGGAAATCGCTCAAAAACTAGAAGTTCCTATGAACTTTTTTTATGCAGATATTGCCACAAAAGAAGATCTTCCCACAAAAGAAAATGCCTCACACCACAATCAAGAAACCTATAGCGAAAAAGAACACACCCTTTTAAAAAACTTTAGAGAGCTCAAAGCGAAAAAACAAAAAGCAATCTTGTGGCTAATTTCTGATTAAGCAACAGCGCAACGATCAACGTTATTCCATTCATATCCCCCCCTTAAGTCAAATTCAAACCAGCTTCCCCTCAAACGACAACACTTCATCAGGCTCAATAACTCAAGCTCTGCCCTCAAATATTCTAGCACACCACACCCCTTCAAAGAGCAATGTTTTATGGAAGGGAGGATAATCAGCTGCATTTTTGTTGTCACTTATAATTTTCCAGTGACTTTTGAATGCCTCAATTAGTCTTTTTATAGCACTTTCACTCTTTTTAAAGCTTCTTTCTCTGCTTCTTCTTTTAACTTCATGTCATTAGCGACTTCATACCTTTTTATTGTTTTTTCAATCTGATCATCAGTCCCTGCTTTAAAAACAATCATTGTTTCAAACGGACGAAATAATGACGATTGCGAAATATGAAAAAAGATATTCGTGCGCAAATTGTTTGGATCAAACTCGCTATACCCTTTTATTTTTAAGTCATCGATAGATATCGCTTTTTTTGACATGGCAAGACCAATAACATCGCTATTTCTCTCACCAAAATTTTGTACTTTTAAAAGGTTATTTTTAGCGTCATCAACTGTCGACATATTCATGACTTCGTTAAGAACTTGATCATTTATATCAAATTGAGCATTGCTGACAAAAATGAATACAAGATCACGCAAAGAACAAGCTTTTTGAAAATAACAAGCATTGTACAAACGTGAGCGAATCCCAAGACATCCGACTGCTTGTCGAATGATTTTTATAGCGAGCTCATATGATTTTTCATCTAAACGATGATCACGAATGTCTGGAATGTAGATTTCTTGTGTTTCTTGTAACGGTGCAACTTCACTGTTTAATGCACGATCAATAAGCTTTTCTAACCAATTGTAACTCTCAACATTATCCTGCTCTCGGAGAGACGATCTAATCTCTTCTAAAAGATTGTCCAGCCCATACTCTTCTCTAAAAGCACGCTCTGTTCGATCACACGTCACTAGAAATGGATAGCGATCTTTTCGTTTGTCCGGTATAGATGATGCGTCAATTTCTGGATCATTCACTTTAAATGGATCAACGCTTTCTCCACTTTTAACAGATATCGAATGCTCACCTCTAATAGTATCAAAAACTCTCGCCCCTTGCTCCTTCCTAAAAGAAATGTCTTGTTCAAGAAACATCTTTAATGGATTGGAATCGTCCGGTGTTAACGGCATATCCCGTATTAAAAAGTCCAAAATTTCCTGTTGAAGCTCATCATCACTTATTAACGAATCTTTCCTATCCTCGTAGAAATCCTTTAAGCCTTTTGGAATACGCCGATTGTAACTCTTAACCTCCTTTGCAAACCAGCTGTTAATTAATTCCTTGTTTGTGGCTAAGTTTGTGGCTAATTTCATGAGATTACACCCCCCGCTTAAATTTCAAATGATCCTTTTGATCAATAAACTCCAATACAGTTTTTATTAAAACTCTTAAAAAAAGTTCATTATCTTTTTGTTTTACTTAGTATTTACCATATTATAGTTTATTGGTAAATAAGAAAAGTAAAGTAAATTAAGATATAGATGATATTTTTAATATACACCTTCACTTAAACTTGCTTTTATAACAACGAATAGCGGAAATTTTAACCAAAAACAGGTTAGGGGTCTTGTTTTTAAGTCTTTATCTTGATTAAAAAACTGCAAAGGAGCAAACTTGATTGTGCAGATAATCATGCTTCATTATCTACGAGCCACTAACAAGAGTGCAATCAATCAAACAATTTTAAAAAACTTTTAGCAAAATTTTAAAGCAGAAAAACGCATATCACCGAAAAAAATGAGAGAGCAGTGCATTTTACGCATCCTCCACCTTTTTCTTAAACAGCAAAACTCCAACCCATCGTCAAAATATCTTCGTCTAAAATCCCCCATGCCACAGATCAGCCCCCTCAAAGAGCAATATTTTACGGCGAATAAACGGCATTTCTCTTTAACGCTTTTACGCACAAAGCAATAAAGCAATAAAGCAATCCCGCTTGTGACTTCACTTATAACATTGCAAGAAAATAGCTTTCACGACAAACAGAAGTAAAAGAATCCTACGATATTCGAGAACGCTCATTTAACATGCAAAAAAACCGACCACTCCCTTTGCTTTGCAATAAAACACCGCTGTCTCATCGTGAATTTTTCTAAATCAGCACGCCTCAAAGAGCGGTGTTTTATCACATAATAGGATTATCACCGCTCTTTATAGCGTGAATTTCTCCACACTTAATCTTCAGGCAAAAATTCCAACCGATCGCCTTGTTTTGTAATTTTCACCGTTGATTCATCGTGAATTTTTCCAAATAAGATATTTTCCGCCAGTGGATCTTGAATTTCTTTTTGGATAATCCGTTTAAGCGGACGCGCACCATAGAGCGGATCATAGCCTTTATTGGCAAGAAATTTTCTCACCTCTGGCTCGATTTGCAAAGTTATTTTGCGTTCATTGAGCAAATTTTGCAAATGTTCTATCTGAATATCGACGATCGCTTCCATATCGTGACGTTGCAGCCTTTGAAAGAGAATAATCTCATCAATACGGTTTAAAAACTCCGGACGGAAAGCCGCTTTCACGACATTCATAACATCATTTTTTGCCTGATCGGTTGTTTGTCCTTCAGGCAAAGCGGTTAAAAATTCAGCACCAAGATTAGAAGTCATAATCAGCAAGGTATTGCGAAAATCGACAGTACGTCCTTGACTATCGGTCAAACGTCCCTCATCAAGCACTTGCAACAAGAGATTAAAAATATCCGGATGTGCTTTTTCAATTTCGTCGAATAGAATGACCTGGTAAGGTCTTCTACGCACAGCTTCCGTCAGCACCCCACCCTCTTCATATCCGACATATCCAGGCGGCGCCCCAATCAGCCGCGCCCCAGCATGCTTTTCCATATATTCAGACATATCGATGCGCAACATGGCATTGGAGTCTTGGAACAGAAAAGCGGCAAGTGCTTTAGTTAATTCGGTTTTTCCCACACCGGTAGGACCCAAAAACATGAAAGAGCCAAGCGGACGATTGGGATCTTGCAACCCTGCGCGCGCACGACGTACAGCGCGAGAAACAGCTTGCACAGCCTCTCCCTGCCCAATCACACGTTTGCTAATTTCATCTTCCATCCGCAACAGCGCCTCCCGTTCTGCCTCCAGCATCCGATCAACAGGAATACCAGTCCAGCGTGAAACAATCCGTGCCACATGTTCAGCAGTAACCGTCTCTTCAACGAGATGATTTTGTTGATCATCATTTTCCGCGATGCTCAATTGTTTTTCGAGTTCAGGGATAACACTATAAGCGAGCTCTCCAGCGCGTTGGAATTGTCCGTCACGTTGTGCAATAGCCAAAGCATTACGGGCTTCTTCGAGTTGTTTTTTCAAATCAGCAGCATGCCCTAATTTTTGTTTCTCAGCCTGCCAAGCCGTTGTCATCTCAGCGGACTGTTGTTCCAATGTTTTCAGTTCCTCCTGCACATTTTTCAAACGTTCTTTTGCTGTTGGCTCGACATCTGTTTTCAAAGCTTCCCGTTCGATCTTCAACTGTAAAATACGCCGATCAACAGCATCGAGTTCTTCCGGCTTTGAATCGACCTGCATGCGCAACCGCGCCGCCGCTTCATCGATAAGGTCAATAGCTTTATCCGGCAAGAAACGATCCGTAATATAGCGGTTAGACAAACGCGCCGCCGCAATCAAAGCACTATCTGCCAAGCGCACTTTGTGATGTTGTTCATATTTTTCTTTAATACCGCGCAAAATAGAGATAGTATCCTCTAAAGAGGGTTCCGGTACAAAGACAGGCTGAAAGCGGCGTGCAAGAGCAGCATCTTTTTCAACATATTTTCGATATTCATCGAGCGTAGTAGCCCCCACACAATGGAGCTCTCCGCGTGCAAGAGCAGGCTTTAACAAGTTAGAAGCATCCATAGGCCCGTCAGATTTTCCAGCCCCCACGAGATTATGCAATTCATCGATAAACAAAATGATCTGCCCATTTTCAGCTTGCACCTCTGCCAGCACCGCTTTAAGGCGCTCTTCGAATTCCCCACGATATTTTGCACCAGCGATAAGCGCTCCCATATCCAGCGCATGAAGCTGTTTATCACGCAAGGTTTCAGGCACATCACCATTAACAATGCGCAATGCCAACCCTTCCACAATAGCTGTTTTCCCCACCCCTGGTTCACCAATAAGCACAGGATTATTTTTGGTCCGCCGTGAAAGCACCTGAATAGTGCGGCGGATTTCCTCTTCCCGCCCAATAACAGGATCCAGTTTTCCTTCACGGGCATCTTTTGTCAAATCACGAGCATATTTTTGCAAAGCATCATATTGGCTTTCGGCATGGGGGCTTGTTGCTGTTTTTCCCTTCCGCAAATCATTAATAGCCTCATTAAGCGCCTGCGCTGTCAACCCTCCGCTTGTAAGAATATCAGCAGTTTTTGCGGTCTTTTCCATGATCAGCGCTTGCAACACACGCTCCACAGTCACAAATTGATCACCAGCTTTTTTCGCCAGATCTTCCGCTATGTTAAAGACTTTTGCCAACGGCTGAGAGAGATAGAGCTGTCCATTTCCCCCTTGCACTTTAGGCAAAGCATCAAGCGCTTCGTTAAGCGCCTTTCGAATAAGAGTAAGATCACCACCCGCTTTTTGTATCAGTGATGCTGCCAATCCTTGAGAATCGTCTAACAACACTTTCAACAGATGCTCCGGCAAAAACTGCTGATGATCAGAAGCAAGGGCACCACTTTGTGCTGATTGTAAAAAACCCTGCACGCGTTCGCTATATTTTTCCAAGTTCATTTTTTTTCCTTAAATCTCAAGCCACCACCGCACTTTAAATTCCCCCAACATTCCACAAAAGAGACATCTTCAAAGGACCAACCACCCCCCACAAAACACCGCAAATGATGCCACATGAAGAAGAACCGTAGTGCTAAAAAGAATATGGGTCCTCACAAGCCCTATAGCAAGAGGGAGAGAAAGGCACACTGTCATTATTTAAATAAAAACTGCAACTCCCCTATAACCCCACCATCACAGCCCTCACCATCACAGCCCTCACCATCACAGCCCTCACCAGCACAGCCCCACCAGCAAAGCCTCACCATCACACACTTAACAACTTAACACCCCTCTTCCTCCCAACTTCCCCTCCATTCACAGCACTCTTTCCCCCATTTATCTCACCCCATTCCCCGCCAGACAAAAGCCCAACATGACCCCAAAACACGCACAATGCATAAATCCATAAGTCCTCCACTTCACTTTTACGGATATACATTTTTACGCTTTTACATCTTTACAGAACGTAAGCCAACGAAACTTCCAAACTATCGCCCCGCACACCGCTTTGTAAACACTGGTCTGTAAACAATCCAGCTTCTTATCTAAGGAAGGACTACTGATCACTTCATATAATTATCACCACCCCCCAAAAGACGCACTTCATCAGACAAGGCAGTTAAGTCCAGCCTAAAATATTCCCTTACACACTCTTCTCCAACCAACGCGCTTAACACCCCTCTTCCTCCCAACTTCCCCGCTCCATTCACAAATGCGTCCCCCCATTTATCTCACCACATTCCATGCCAGACAAAAGCCCAACATGACCCAAAACACGCACAATGCATAAATCCACAAATCCTCCACTTCACTTTTACAGATTCACATTTTTACGCTTTTACATTATTACAGAACAAAGCTAAAGGAAAGGTTCACCACCCCACGCTGCTCTATAAACAATAGTCTATAAACGAACAAAGCTTTTTGCCTAATCCCCTTACAGTCTTCAGACACCCCTCCTCAAACGACAGCACTTCCTCAGACTCAACAAATCAAGCCCTATCATGAATATTCTAGCTCTTCCCCCCTAAAAGAGCGATGTTTTATGGCATAACAGAATAAAAAATATTTTTGATTTTTCTTGCCAATATACTGAAATTACTTTACAAATTTAAAGCGTGTTTTTGATCGCCAACACAGCGATCAAGAGGGAAGACAAGCCCTAAGCTCTAGCGTAAAAACGAACCCACTTTGCGGATATCTTGAGTTTCCGGGAGTTTTTGCTATGTCCAGGTGCTTTAAGCACTAAAAGCAAAAAAACTGACTCGGATTCAGTATTTTCAACCTCCCGGAATACCAATGCGAGGGCGCTCGCAACCGGAGGGGGGCTTGAAGTGCCAACTAAAAATCCAAATTTTATCGACATTTTGATAGGCAAAAGAATCCGTTACAGGCGCATTTCAATAGGACTTTCCCAAAAAGCATTAGGAAGCCATTTAGGCGTCAGTTTTCAACAAATCCAAAAATACGAAAAAGGCTTCAATCGTGTAAGTGCCAAATGTTTACTGGAAATCGCCCAAAAACTAGAAATTCCCGTGAACTTTTTTTATGCAGACATTGCCACAAAAGAAGATATTCCTACAAAAGAAAATCTTTCAATACATGCCCCACACCATGATCAAGAAACCTATAGCGAAAAAGAACAGGCACTTTTAAAAAATTTTAGAGAGCTCCAGCCGAAAAAACAAAAAGCAATCTTATGGTTAATTTCTGATTAAGCAAAAATGCAACGATCAATATATCCTCCCCCCCTGCCTAAAATTTCCCATACCTGATATCACCACATCCCTCAAACAATACTGTTTTATGACATATTGATTTTTCTTGCCAATTTTCTGAAATTACTTTATCACTTAAAGTGTAATTTTGGTCGTCTACGCAGCGATCAAGAGGGAACTGAAAGCCCTAAGCTCTAGCGTAAAAATGAACCCACTCTTGTGGGTGTCCCGGGGTTCCGGGAGATTTTGCTATGTCCAGGTGCTTTAAGCACTAAAAGCAAAAAGCTGACTAGAGCTCAGTACTTTCAGACTCCCGGAATACCAATGCGAGGGCGCTCGCAACCGGAGGGGGGCTTGAAGTGCCAACTAAAAATCCACATTTTATCGACATTTTGATAGGCAAAAGAATTCGCCACAGGCGCATTTCAATAGGACTTTCCCAAAAAGCATTAGGAAGCCATTTAGGCGTCAGTTTTCAACAAATCCAAAAATACGAAAAAGGCTTCAATCGTGTAAGTGCCAAATGTTTACTGGAAATCGCCCAAAAACTAGAAATTCCCGTGAACTTTTTTTATGCAGACCTTGCCACAAAAGAAAATCTTTCAATACATGCCCCACACCATGATCAATGCACCTATAGCGAAAAAGAACACACCCTTTTAAAAAATTTTAGAGACCTCCAGCCAAAAAAACAAAAGGCAATCTTATGGTTAATTTCTGATTAGGAAAAAATGCAACGATCAATATATCCTCCCCCCCTGCTTAAAATTTCCCATACCTGATATCCCCCCCAAAGAGTGATGTTTTACAGCATGATAGGATAATTCACGCTATAGCTCGTTTTCTGTTTCTGTTATTGCTTTAAGCCAAGCTGCTTGAGGATCAGCGACTGGGGTTTAAAGTTTGACTATTCGTAGCAAAGCAGAGTCACACAAAAATGACATTGTTGCTCAAAACCATGCCCCCTATTGAGTTTACGAGACAGTGGAACAGTGTCAAGAAGGCAAAGCCCCGAAAAAAAACATATGAGCGGTTAAGTAAAAATCAAAAATTGAATCTATAACGTTGAAAAAGCTTCCCGATGCTGGATTATTCCCGTGCCCCCTGAATCTCAGAAAAATGATTTAAAATACATGTTTCGTTGATGAGCCAATCATTGAGAACGAACAATTGACAAAGAACGGTTCACCAATATCCTGATAGCCAATAAACAGAATAATCCACTCAATCCAGAAAGAAGGAACAATTTTCCAGCCGAAGTGTGACCTAAAACAAACGCTCCAACAAAGGGCGCCACCAACATAGCTAAATTTTGTATAGACTGCACCCATCCGGAAGCCACCCCAATCTGTTCATTGAAATTGCTTACCAGATAAACATTAGAAGATATGGAAAAGTAAGCGCTCACCATTCCAATAAGAAAAAAACAGAACAACAAAGTCTCAATACGGAGTAAATCAAAGTAAAAAAAGCACACTGAGATCATGACAAAACCAATCATTGATGACATTGCCGGCATTAACAACTCCGATATTTTGCCTGTAAGGGGTTTATGCTTTGATTGTTTCACACGCCAAAACCCATAGAGAAAATTACCAATCGCCGAAGCCGATACCAACATCCCAAGAGCTTGTTTATTCATTTTCATTACACTAAGAATAACGGGCAACTGATTATTCACCATAAAGATCATGGCAAAATACACAAATATCACCGCCACATAGGCATACCAAGTTGTCCCATAAAGCCTCTGCTGTACTTGCGTGGTATTCGCTTTTTTTATTCTTAGCGACGAGACAGGTTGTGCACCAATAAAACAAAACACGATAAAGCCTAGCAATGTCAGAAATCCAGAAAACAATAAAGTATATGTATCTGACAAAAATGCAGAGAGAGCACTACCCAAAGCAGGTCCTATCATCTTCGCCATGCTATTGATCATGTTAAGCACAGAATAGTAACGAGTCCGTCCGTTCGTGTTTAGGCACCGAATTTGCACTAAGAACGGAAATTGCAGGCATGGCGACACTATTGAATATCGCTCGAATAACTGCCAATATAATAAATCCTTGCAGACTCGTCGCCAGCAATAAACCGACAGTACATAGCGCCCGTAACAGCAGTGACGCCCGCAGCCAATGGATCATAGAACGGTGACTTACCAACATTCCAATTGGCTTAGACAGAACGATACCAGGTAATAATGTTGCCGCTCCAATAAAAGCGACATCATATTGATCAGCTTTCCAGATGAACACAGATACGGTCAAAATCACGATATAATCAATCCAGCCCCCAAATGACACCATACCATTACCCAGCAAAAGCACCAACAAGCGATTGTTTGCTGCCCCATCTCTTTGCACCAAAACACGCACCCCTCTTTTTCCTTAGCAATACTTTAGCAATATTGATTGGATGATCAATCTTGCCTCACACCCTAAAGACATCAACAACTTTCACGCAACAAAGCACCAGCAAACGATTGTTTGCTGCCCCATCTATTTGCACCAAAACACGCGCCCTTCTTTTTCCTTAGCCATACCTCAGCAATACTGATGAGATGATCAATTCTTCCCTCACACCCTAAAGACATCAACAACCTCCCCGCAACAAAGCACCAGCAAGCGATTGTTTGTTGCCCCATCTATTTGCACCAAAACACGCGCCCCTCTTTTTCCTTAGCCATACCTCAGCAATATTGATGAGATGATCAATTCTTCCCTCACACCCTAAAGACATTATCGACCTCCCCGCAACAAAGAAATTTATAATTACAAAACCACTAGTGCTAAGTCTTAGATATATATTAAAACTTTCATCATTGATTGAACTTAATCTGCATCTCTACGAACGACGACAATAAGCAAGCCGTTAATCCAACCCTTGAATCCATTTACGATAATCCCGCGTACCCCCTTAAGCTCCAACACAAAAAACGCTCTGAGCATTCTCTCCTCAAGAGGACTCTTTATTCTTCCTCATCACTTTTCTGCGGCGGGGGCGGTAAAATATAAGCGCCAGAAAGCCAACGATTAAGATCAATGGCTCGGCACCGTGTGGAACAAAAAGGATAGGCGTTTTGTTGTGCCATCTGACCACAAATCGGACAAGGATGCGGAAGGCGAGTCTCTTTTTGCAAATTGAGCTCTTTTTTTTCTTGGCGCACCTTTGTCATTTGCTCCTTCATTAGTTTTTCTTCTGTTCCTTTTTTTTCATTTTGGCTTTTCTCTTTTTTTTGGTTTTCACCTTGCATTGATCTTGCCTTAAAGTTTTTCTAATGCGTTTCTTCAGCCCAGTGCGTAAAAAGCGGATAGTGATAAGCGGTCAAGAGATCGGCTGTTTCAGCCAACGGTAAACCAACCACATTGGAATAAGAACCCCTGATATAGACAACAAAAGCACCGGCTTTTCCCTGAATAGCGTAGCCACCCGCTTTCCCTTGCCATTCTCCTGAAGCAAGGTAAGCCTTCATCACAGCAGGGGTTAAGCGTCTAAAACGGACACGACTTTCAACCAATTTTACGGTTTTTTTCCCCTTTTCATTCAAGGCACAAATAGCGCCATAGACCTTATGCGCCCGCCCCGAAAGGTATCGCAAACATTCATAAGCCTCGTCTTCACCCTCTGGTTTAGGGAGAATGGTGCGCCCCACAGCCACCACCGTATCAGCAGCCAAGATAATCATTTTCTGTTGAGGTAATTCTTCTTGAGCATTCTGATTGTACCAGCGCAAAATTTCTTGGGCTTTCAGGGCTTTTTCTTTTGCCAAACGTTTGGCAAGGTTTGCAGGATGTTCTTTTAATTTTGGCGTTTCATCAATATCGCTTGCACAAACCTGCTGAGGATCAATCCCTATTTGTGCTAAGAGCGCTAAACGCCTTGGCGAAGCGGAAGCAAGCACCAAATGAATTTCTTCTGTAAGAGCATCTGCCAAACGTTTTTCCCCCCACTCTCTTATATTTTTCATTTCCACCCCTTCACAATCGACTTCCCTCTCACCCCTTTTAAACACCCCCTTTTACGCGACCCCCTTTAAGCGCCCCTTTTTAAGCACTCCCTTTTAAGAGCCCCTTTTTAAGCGCCATTAATCTCCTTGATCTTTTTCCGCATTAATTTTACAGTTTTTCAAGGCCATTCAAACACTCCCCTTTTTTCACTCATGAAAAGCAAGCTTAAAAACTGTTAAAAAATAATAGAAATAATATGATGGCTTTTACAAAAAAGCACAAGCCACCCCTAAGGCTACTTATAGCGATATGTAATGCGCCCTTTTGTCAAATCATAAGGTGTCATTTCCACCATGATTTTATCACCTGCCAACACGCGAATACGATTTTTTCGCATTCTACCAGCAGTATGCGCAATAATTTCATGATCATTTTCCAGTTTCACACGAAACATTGCGTTCGGTAAGAGTTCAGTAACGATACCAGAAAATTCTAAAACTTCTTCTTTTGACATAAACAAACATTTCCTTTACAGTGCACATTTTTGTTAAGCTGTGCGTTATTTCCAGCGTTCATACCCTATTTTCTTGAGTTTGTGAATAAAAATTCAACAAAAAGAGAAAGGTTTTTCAAGTTTACTCTCTCATGCGCTCAAAAAACATCACCCCACACATTTTGGCACAAAACTTTCTCTCCACCAATTTTACCCACCCATTTCCTCCAATTTTTATGATGATCTTGATTTCAGAGTGACGAGAAATTACGCTAAATTTTCTCCCCCTCAAGCATTTTCCCAACGCCTCTGACTTATCCTCCACCACTTACAAACAATCATCCTCCCTCCAACTTTTCCTCACCTTCTCCCTTCCACACCTTAAACATGCGCCCTTCAGATAAACACCACTCCCCACACCAAAAGCCCCCTCCTTTTCTCAAAAACCTCCTCCATTCTTCACGCAGCCTTCCACAACATCCTTCACCACCCCACACGCCACTCTCTATGCATTTCCCGCACAGCCTTGCCCCATTTTTCCTCTCTCCACACATTTCCTCTAAGCCACTCCTTCCATTTATGTTGCTCTCCCTACCTTCGAAAACACGATCCCCATACATTGCGTATCATTAACCACAACGCCCCTAACGACATAAAGCCTTTTCCTTTTTTGCACATTTCCGTTTTCACGCTTTTACACATTTACAGAAAGCAACAAAATGAAACTTCCACCCCTCCCCACACCACTCTAAAAACAATACTCGACAACCCAGCTTCTTACCTACCCAACACCCCCTATAAACTTCAGATCCCCCCCCGCACTCCAGATCACCCCCTCAAATGACACCACTTCATTAAGGACCATAAGCCAAGCCTATCTCCTCACACCATCCTTCATGCATCCCCTTCGCACCACCGTCTCTTATCCCCCCCTTCTAATCTGTTCATTCCCATTCCCTACCCCCTCTCTTCTCTCTCATCAACGCACCCGCCTCTTCATCCCAGCTTTACCCCCCTTTATAGACCGCGTCACCCCCACACCCCAATCTTCCCTCCACTCCTCTCATCACATGCCATGCCATGCCATGCCATGCCATGCCATGATAAAATCACACACCACGCATAAAGTCGCACCTTCCTTTTTTGCACATTTCCGTTTTCACGCCTTTACACATTTACAGAAAGCAGCCAAACGAAACTTCCACCCCACCCCGCGCTACTCTAAAAACAATACTCGACAACCCAGCTTCTTACCTAGCCAACACCCCCTATAAACTTCAGATCCCCCCACGGACTTCAGATCACACCCCTCAAACGAGACTATTTCACCAGACCAGAAAAGGAAATCCAGCCTAAATATTCATCACACACTCTCACAAAAAACACCTTGATAAATTGATATGCCTGATACCACACCCCCTATAAGCTCCCCTTCTAATCATGATTTCGGAGCCGCGTGAGAGAGACAAAACAAGCCGTTAGGTTTCTTGGGGTCAAGGACGCCGTTAGGCGCCATGTAATGGTCTCCTTGACCTTAAGAACCTAGGATTGTTAGTCTCCTCATTAAACGCGGATCTGAAATCATGATTTTGGTGAGCGTTCCGGAGAGTTTGAAAGACGGACAGCCTCTCATTAAAAAATAAAGTTTATAAATAAAAACTATTTTTGTTTGCCAATCTCCTGAAATTACTTTATGACTTAAAAGATATTTTGATCGTCCACGCAGCGATCAAGAGGGAAAACAAGCCCTAAACCCTAGCGTACAATAGAACCCACTTTTGTGGGGGGCCCGGAATTCCGGGAGTTTTTGCTATGTCCAAGTGCTTTAAGCACTAAAAGCAAAAAAACTGACTAGGGTTCAGTACTTGTGACTCCCGGAATACCAATGCGAGGGCGCTCGCAACCGGAGGGGGGCTTGAAGTACAAACTAAAATCCAAATTTTATCGACATCTCTATAGAAAAAAACGCTATTTATAATCCATATTTCGCACTTTTTTAAAGAGTACCCAATCTTGTAGTCTTTAAGATTACTTTGATTCTTCTTGCCAATCTCCTGCAATTACTTTATCACTTAAAGAGTGATTTTGATCGTCTACGCAGCGATCAAGAGGGAAAACAAGCCCTAAACCCTAGCGTACAATTGAGCCCACTTTTGTAGGTTTCCCGGAATTCCAGGAGATTTTGCTATGTCCAAGTGCTTCTCAGCACTAAAAGCAAAAAGCTGAGTCAAGTCAGTGTTTTCAGACTCCCGGAATACCAATGCGAGGGCGCTCGCAACCGGCGGGGGGCTTGACGTGCAAACCAAAAATCCACATTTTATCGACATTTTGATAGGCAAAAGAATTCGTCATAGACGCATTTCAATGGGACTTTCCCAAAAAGCATTAGGAAACTATTTAGGCGTCAGTTTCCAACAAATCCAAAAATATGAAAAAGGCTTCAATCGTGTAAGCGCAGGGTGTTTACTCGAAATCGCCCAAAAACTAGATGTTCCCATAAGCTTTTTTTATGCAGACCTTGCTACAAAAGAAACTCTCTTACACCACAATCAATACACCTATAGCGAAAAAGAGCACGCCCTTTTAAAAAATTTTAGAGAGCTCAAGCCGAAAAAACAAAAAGCAATCTTGTGGTTGATTTCTGATTAAGCAAAAGCGCACACAAAGCATAAATCCCTCCGCATCATTTTACGGATATACATTTTTATTTTACGGATCAACGTTTTTATGCTTCTCTACATTTACAGAAAGCAGCCAAACGAAACTTTCAAATTCCTCTCGCACCGCTTTGTAAACATAGGTTTGTCAACAATACAGCTTCTTACTCTAGCGAATTCCCCTGCTGATTTCAGATCACCACCCCTCAAAGGATGATATTTCATCAAACGCGACAGATACGTCCTATTTTAAAATATTCTTGCCCCTTCACCACCCTAAAGTAAGATCACGCAAAGCACCGGTCAATCCCACGTCAAAAGCAACTTCCCCACACCCCAATCTTCTCTCCCGTCAACACACCCACCTCTTCATTAAAACGCCCCCTCCCTTCATAAGACTCTTTATCCCCACACCCCAATCTTCCCTCCACTCCTCTCATCACATGCCATGCCATGCCATGCCATGCCATGATAAAATCACACACCACGCATAAAGTCCCAGCTTCCTTTTTTGCACATTTCCGTTTTTATGTTTTTACATATTTAAAGAAATCAGAAAATCTGTAAAAAATCATTACACAATAACGTTCTCGACAACTGTCTTTAAAATCTCGCCTCCCTTTTCATTTAAATCCTCCTATTTTTACTTAAATCATAGATATAAACCGCCCTATTATTTCCCTTGACCAACATAAAATTTTTCGACAAATTCTAGCTATCAAAAGGGTTCATAAGAAGCATTTTACGACTTTTAAAAGAACTTTTATTTACACCCAGTGCTTTCTTGTAACGTACGAGAGTACATTTAATTGATTGACTAGAAGAAAATTTGAAATGAGAGAACCTTTTCGTTTTTCTCATTCAACATTCGCAACGATAACTTATCCTTATAAGTCAGTATTTTTTCGTAAGACAAAACGCACAAAACACACGATACTTGCGTTGCATATTCACACGCTTGTTTTAAAGACAGATCTCTCAACGCTCGTCACACCCATTTCGCAAACGCTATCCATAAAGGCATGGTAAAGCCCCCATGAAGGGAATAAAATCCATTCAACCCTCCTTATCTTTACGCTTATGCAGGAACAAAACCGGCACTATCACAAAAATTCTGCCAGCTTCTAATGTTGCCGACAGCCTTCAGTTCAAGAGCCAATTCATTAAAGTTATGCCTTTCTTGTAAAGTTTTGACCCACATGGCCCGCCCGCTCATGATGTGCAAGCAAGTAATTTTAATTGATTCAATATAAGAGAACTGATGATGAGAAAATCTTATTCTATTCAGCGTTGTGCTTCACGTTGAAAATGATTTCATTATAAATCAATATATTAACAAATAGGAGAGTCATCATCAAGATGCTTACCTTTTTCTAAAAAAGGCTTCACATTGAAAAAACATCTAAAAATTAGATAAAAAAAAAGGTTTGCCTCTAATAAACAAACCCCTGTAGAAAATTATTCAGATAATTTTCAAAATTTTAAATTAATCCCTCTAAAAGCAGCAAAGATACTTCAGAAGCATCAAAAATGAATACAAAGGTTTATTTAACACAACGTTAAGAAAAATCAAGAGGAAAAAAATTTTATCGTTAATGCACCTTTAAAAAACGAATTTTTTAACCCACGCGGCTCAACAATTTGGGGCTGCCCTATAAACGCCTCCGACCAATCCCTTCATCTCCCTCAAAAGACCGTATAAAAGGTTCACAGAGCAGGTCTTCGCTAAAAAAATACCAATCGCAAGCGCTCATAAAAGGCAGCGTTGGCATAAAAGATCAGATTATCGAAAAGCTTGCTGAAATGTCTTCCCAGTCAATAAAAAAGAAGCGGACTTTTAAATATTTCCGCCTCTTTAACAATAAAACCATGATGAGGGATTATTAAAAAATTTCAAGACTATGAAGGGAACCAATTTGATAACAATTCATACCTTACAGGATCATCGGCACATTGTCCGCCACCACATTCCAGTATGGTAGAAATCAAATTTGCCGCAATCAAAAACACAAATAAAAAACTTGCCGTTTTACTCAAAAATGGAAAAGGAGAAAATTCTTTGAACTTGTGTGCCAATTCGCCTAAAATCATGACAAATGTGACAGCAAAGATACAAAGGACAGAAATAATGAAAGCCCAAGTATAAAAATGCAATCCAAAGAACGTTGAACCATATCCCAAATCATCAGGTGTTATATGCAAAAACACTTGCCGTGCTGCAACGGCACTCGTTACCATACAACCGAGAATAACCATACCATAATGGGTATTTTTCACCTTATAGTGAATATTGAGCAAGAACCCACAACCTGCTAGCATCAATCCAACGCGCTGCAGCAAACAAAGGGGACACGGTAACTCAAACTTTACCAATTGATAATAAAAAGCCACCACCAAGACAATGGATAACCCAATGAGTCCTAGCGTATTCATAAAGATGACGAAGTGAGGATTTTTTTGTTCAACATGTTCCATGGCTATTCTCTCAAAAAGATAAATTTAAAGTAGAAGTTGCGTGATGATTGAAAGTGAGAAGAATGACAACGAATAAAACTGCCCACAGAGCATAACTTATATTTTTTTTGCCATACATAGTCGTTATTGCAGTACCTAAAGCGATTAAAAATGGAAAAAACATAGCTTTAAATCTCCTTTACATCCGGTGTTTAACTCTTAATTTATTTCAGCTTCCACCATTATTACAAAATTGGGCAAAAAAGAGACCATGGATTTATTATTCACAATTCGTCATTCACTTTTCTTGTCATACTATCTAAGTGAAAAAACAAAGAACCATATAATCGCTAAGAAACACATCTCAACAAAAGCACAAAAGCGCTGATTATTCGCTTCCCTTTATATCAGCTATTATTAAAATATATCAACGATTACAAAGAGCATATCCCCCCACTCAATTAAAATAATCACTTGAACAGCAAAATAAATAGCCTTTGAAATTAAGAGATCGATATCTCTTTTTTCTCAAAGAATATCCTCACTTTGCAACGCATTTTCGCCATAAAAATCTCTTTTTCTCATGAGCAATTTTTCAAATTGCAGCAGATTTCATAATATATGGTGACCATGTTTATTTTGGCAAATAAAAATGAAACATTTTTAAAAAAACTTACAATCAATGCCTTTCCCCCGATGTATTTTTTCCTCTTACCTTAAATAAACAGCAATTCCGCAGCTCAACAGCCTCATAGGTCCAACACCACCCCTTAACACTTCCCCTCAAAATTCATCCCTCCCCCTCAAAAGAAGTGCTTCATAACCTTCAATACTTTAATTTTTCATCTCTCGAGATCCCCCTTTAAATTTTTAGCTTTCCATCTTATTTGAAAAATAACTGTTTCTCTGTCATCAATTGGCTTTGCAAAGAGAATATAAAACTTTAAAAAAAATAATGATAAAGAATCGCATTGAACCTTTGAAAAGGATGGTGAATGATGAAAAAATCATGTGATGTCGCGATTTTAATGGGGAGCCAATCGGATTGGCAAACGATGTGCCATAGCGCAGATATTTTGACAAATCTTGGTATTTCTCATAGTTCGCATATTGTCTCAGCACACCGAACCCCTGAACGCCTTTATCAATTTGCAAAAGAAGCAAAAGAAGCAGGGTTTAAAGTTTTAATCGCCGGTGCAGGGGGCGCAGCGCATCTTCCTGGTATGCTAGCAGCCCTTACGCCTCTTCCTGTTTTTGGCGTTCCAGTGCATTCTCATTCTCTTTCTGGTCAAGATTCTTTGCTTTCAATTGTGCAAATGCCAGCAGGGATACCCGTTGGCACATTAGCAATTGGCAAAGCAGGTGCAATTAATGCAGCACTTTTAGCCGCAGCCGTTATGGCCATTTATGATCATGATCTCGCCCAACGATTACAAGATTGGCGTCAACAACAAACAGCTAATGTCGCCAAAACGCCTGTAACGGAGGGTTAAAATGGCACCGTTTTCCAACACGCCCCCCTCACCCAACACCACCCCCTCACCCAACACCCTCTCACCTAACATGTTACCTCCAGGCAGCGTCATTGGTTTAATCGGCGGCGGACAGTTAGCACGGATGCTCGCCATAGCGGCCGCAGAATTAGGATTTCGAACAGTTATTTTTTGCCCTGAGGCCGATTGCCCAGCCGCTCAAACAGCAAACAGCCATATTGTTGCCTCCTATGACGATACATCAGCTTTAGATCATTTTATTTCTCAGTGTGATGTTGTCAGCTATGAATTTGAAAATCTTTCGCTTCAAACGGTTCAATATGTAGAGAAGAGTAAGCCTGTTTATCCTTCTTCCAAAGCATTAGAGATCACGCAAGATCGACTTTTTGAGAAGCAATTTTTGCGTGATCAAAGGATTGGCACCGCCTCATGGTATGCTGTTGACAATTCTTCTTCTCTTCTTTCCGCGCTCGATGCCTTAGGCGGACGTGGTCTTTTAAAAACGCGTCGTTTTGGTTATGACGGAAAAAACCAGATCAAGCTTGACCACCCCGATGAACAAACCCTTGACGAAGCCTTAAGGACTTTTCAGGAGCAGCCTTGTATTTTGGAAGAGATAGTTCCTTTTTTATCGGAAATTTCAGTTCTCTCGGCTCGCACAAAACAAGGAGAACATATTTTTTATGATTGCCCTGAAAACCAACACAAAAACGGAATTCTTCATAAATCCTTTGTTCCATCACATATTCCACTTGACGTGCAAAAAGCAGCCCAAGAAATCAGCCTAACAGTCATGGATGCCCTCGATTATGTTGGTGTTCTTTGTATTGAGTTTTTTGTCTTAACGGATGGTCATCTTTTAGTAAATGAACTCGCGCCGCGTGTCCATAATTCTGGTCATTGGACACAAAAAGCATGCATAACTTCACAATTTGAACAGCATATCCGTGCTATTTGCGGTCTTCCATTGGGCAGCACATACCGCCATAGCGATTGCCAAATGACAAATCTTCTTGGGAAAAATTTAAGCACGTTAAAATATTTTCTGAAGCAAGAGCGCACCTCGATCCATTTATATGGCAAAAGCACTGTTCAACCCTACCGCAAAATGGGGCATGTCATCCAATTAATGGGACCAGCTAGCAAATTTTAAACCCACATATATACAAATGCTTTTCCCCTCAATGAACTGAAAAACAACCTCTCCCCTCACACCGATATCCAGCGGCTCAAAGCGCGCCGCCCCCCGCCCCAATCCTTTTAATTTGCCCCCTAGCAGAGCTTCACGCCCTCCTACAAGCTCCTTCTCCTCCATACCCCCCACCCTCAAAAACCACACCAATCAACAATCCAACGGCTCAACAGCGCTCCTGACCTTTCAACACCCCCTTGACAGAGCTTATTTGTTTAAAGCTGAAAAGGCTTTTACTTTTTTCCACTCTTTGTCCTTCTTTTGCGAGAATATTTTTACCTTCAAGGAAACCATTAACCCACCATAGGAAATGTATAATACACCCTTGACAAGAATAAGACTTCTTGTTAAATCTCCCTTACTTTTTTTGCAATTTTCACTTATTCGTTGTGCTAATGAAGTGTGTTAATGCGTACCTTAAGGGTGCGTTTTTCTTTTTGTGATCACAGTGAAAAAGTGTATCGTGTGATGTTATGATGCAAGTACAATATCGCAATGCAATGTTCATTGAGTGAACAGTGTATTGGGGTTGTGGTGTTGTATTTTTGTGTTTTAATGTTATATCATAGTTGTTTTAATGTTGTATCATAGTATTGTGTTACGTAAACTGTTTAACGGTGAATATGATGAAAATTAAAAATTCGCTTAAAGCACTAAAGGAGCGCCACCGTAACAATCGTTTGGTGCGTCGTAAGGGTCGTATTTATATTCTTAATAAGACGAACCCTCGTTTTAGAGCGCGTCAAGGCTAATTCTTTTGGTTAATGTTTTTATGCCTACTTTTTGTAGGCTTAAAAATTTTTTCTTAAGATTTTTTGGGTTACGAGTCGGTTGGTTATAAGTTCGTTGATTACAAGTCTAGTATTTGATAATATTTGGTGATTTATCTTTTGGGGGCTTGTTTTTATGGATTCTTCTATTTTTTTAAAAACCTTTCGATTTTTTCAGTCGCGTTTTTTCTGTATTTTCAGTCGCGTTTTTTTTCTTTTTTTTGTTGGCATATTTTGTTTTGTTCCCTCTAGCTATGGGCAAAATCCTCCTTCGCTTCCTGAAGATCGGCCTTCTCCACAATCGCTTTTACCCTTAGATGATCTTATTCCCAATTCTCCTCCCCCTTCCTCAACGCCCTCCGATTCTGATTTGTCTGCGGTTATTCTTGAAGATCTTGACAAAGAGCAGCTTTCCCATATTGACAGAGTTAAGCAACGCAAAGAAGCCGAAATTTTACGTTTACTGAAAGAGTTGAAATATTGTGCTGATGTTTCTCAAGCAAAAAAGATCAGTCAACAACTTCAACATTTGTGGTCCCAATCGGGGAGTGAGACGATTGATCTTTTAATGTCATGGGCTGAAAATGCTATTAACAGTGATGATTATGGACTGGCGCTTGATTATATTGATAATGCTCTTGCACTTTTACCTACTCACGCTGAAGCTTGGGTAAGGCGCGCTTGGATTCACATTCAACTAAACGATTTCAAGCTTGCCATGCTTGATCTCAACCATGCTCTTGAACTTGAGCCGCGCAACTATATCGCTTTTTTTGAACTTGGCGTTACCATGGAAGCAACAGAGCGTCCAAAACTGGCTCTTAAAGCCTATGAAACCGCATTAGAGTATTACCCACAAATGCGCAGAATTCAAAAGCGCGTACAAGCTCTGTTAGACGAACAATCACCACAAGCTCTTTGAAACCATTCAAAAACGAGATGCTTTACGCATCCTTTAAAACTTGGATAAGACGCAAGCCTTCTTCACATTCCACTCAATAAACTAAAAGCCCCCCTGCTCATAACCACGCCCTCAAACACTCCGCACGCAATTGACCCCACCCCACGCAATTGAAAATGTCTTTTTTGAATTTTGACCTGTTTTGTATTAAAGGAAGCGTCCAAACACTTCCAATATACCCCTTAAAGAATTTCTTCTCCTAGCAAGCAAACGCTTCACGCTTGAGTCCTCTTCACACCGCCTCTTTTTTCACATCTCTCCATCATGGACAAAAAAAAATTTTGTAAACACGATCCTCAAAAAATATTTTTTGAAAAAAACTTAAAACATCGCTGAGCCCTTTGATAAACTGTTATCGTCTTTTTTTATTTTTATGAGCTTCAACCATAGCAGAGAACATACCGTATCGGCTCTTCTCCACCCCTCAAAGTTGATAAAACAGCACTGAAATATTCCCCACGAGGAAAAAACTTCAAAGACGCAACGTCAGTTAAACAAACATCCTTGAATAAAAAATATTCCCCTTCAAAGCTCCTCCAAACATTCCCCCGAAACATAAAAATCAAGCGATTGCCAATGAATATCCTCCCCACACCTTAAAGCACGAAGTCTCTTAACCCGCTTCGGACTGTAAACAATCCGAATTCTAGTAGACTTCTCTTGGTTTCCCACATATGGGATTTTCTTAAACTTAAGGACATTGACCACACACATTAAAACATTGAACCTATCAAGGATAGCAACCTTATATTGCCAGTAAATAACAGTATGTTACGCCATAACAGGATAAAATTTGATACCCTCACGCCTTTCCATGCACGTTTTCATCTCCCAGTATAGTCACTTTCCTATTTTCCTTTAAATTGAAACAAATCTTTCTATTGGGTATAGACCACCAACACCCATTTTAAAACCTGTCATTTTAACGCTTTTACCAAGTTGAAAATCATCCAATGACTTGATGTGAGGCGTTAATTTGTCAGAAGGTATATATGGGCAAACGGCTTGAAAAGTATTATCTTCAAATTGCAAACAATATCGACGACGAGCTAAATATTTAGCTGCTATAATTTTCTTTTTATTTTCTAATTTCCAAGCCCCTATTTTAGAGGGATGAATATCTAATTTTTTAGCATTTTCAGTTTTGAAACAATGGATACTATCAGTGTCACAATAGATAAAATTTTCAAGTCCAATTTTGTAAATAGACTCAATTAAAAACATACGAGCATAGCTTCCAGCAAATAAAGAAATTGGCAAATAACCACATTTTTGGAATATTGTTTCACCCCAAATAAATCTAAGAACATCATTTTCAAATTCGATATATGTTTTAATTCTATGAGGACGTTCAGCCATTTTTCCACATAATGAATTAAGAAACATTTTTCCTATTCTGCTGATTGTTTTATCTGAAGAATTTTTCAATTCAAAAAATTCATCAATATAATCAGTAAAAAGGTCATCTCTTGCTTGAAAGAGATAACCATCTAATAATTCCAAATTTTGGTAGTGATAAGATTGTTTAAACAATTCAAATTCTTGTAATGTTAACATGAATATTTTTTTATGTTCACATTCGTATTCAGATAAAATTTGTAAATATTCAACACCCCCAGATGATGATTGTGTGTTATTATTTAAAATAGGTATTTTGTTTTCTCTTAATTCTGCTGAGTTTATATAAAATCTTTGAAGACCTAGAGGGTGTAAGTCATTAGTTTCAATTTTACCTTTTTTATAAAGAGGTGCCCCTATAGGTAATTGTTTTAACATCATAGCAGGGCCCATACTATTGACATCATAAATTTCAATTTCTTTATTTATGAATTTACCCATATATCTATTAAAAAAACAAAAACCACCGTCATTTGCTTTTCTAAAAATATAATCATCACCTTCTTCTAAAGATGGGAATAAATATGTTTCTGCTTTAATTTTTGTAAATTTTTTAAACATTTTTTCTGACCATACAGCTTTAGCATCAGCTGCAAAAGTCATTTTATTTCTTCCCCATTGGAGTCTTTTTTTGAGAGCAATGGCTAATCCCTTGCTTTCATTCACACAGCAGTCGATATCATTTTGATGAATAATAACATCATCAATGCACTCAAAGAGAGAAGATTCACTTTGTTTTAAATCGGTAAAAGCTGTTATTATGTCTTGTAAAGGAACTAAAAATAACTCTAATGAATCGAATAGATAAACTCTTTTTGATTTATTTGATTGAAATGCAAGTTCCGATCTAAGAACTCTATCCTTTTGCGAGATAAAATCATAAAATTTAGGTGTTATAAGATCATTTTGATTAAAATGACACCATGATCGAATAATAGCATAATCATAGTTTAGGTTATAAGCATAAAATCTTGTACTGTTTTCTATTTTTTTCACAAATTCTAAAAAAAGTCTAACAGGATCACCATCGTTTATTGTAAAAACAGTGATATCTGTTAGATCTTCAACATTAACAATTGAAACCATATAGGGCTTAACAGGTTCTTTAATTGTCGCCTTGAAAGTAAAAGTATATAATTTTCTAAAGTTGATAAGTCTCATGTTTCCTCCCTTTTTAGATTTTATCACCTCTTTATTGTGTTTACTTCATTCTAAAAACAAAAAATATTTATCTTTTACTATATTTCGCTCTTCACGAACACTCTCATAGCCTTCACCCCATGATTGGAGATACCTTTTTACACTTAGAAAATCATAGAAACGAAAAGCGTTCACAATTTGCCCTCAAAGTTGATAAAACAGCACTGAAATATTCCCCACGAGGCAAAAACTTCAAAGACGCAACGTCAGTTAACAAACATCCTTGAATAAAAAATATTCCCCTTCAAAGCTCCTCCAAACATTCCCCCGAAACATAAAAATCAAGCGATTGCCAATAAACCGTTATGCCTCACTCAATCACCCACCCCCACTCATATTTTTTGCTTTTTTTACTTTGAATAACGCGTTCTATATATCATACAGCCATTTCTAGCAGCCACCCGCAAGGTTATAGAATCATCCTGAAAAAACTTTATGAAAAATAAGAGATTGTAGTTATTTTATCTCTAGCAGAAACTCTGAAATTGTTTTATATTAAGGAGGGTGTTCTGCGCTTCTCGACAGGAAATAACGTATTCCTGAGACCTTAATGATCTCCAAGGGAGCTGTCCCTGATCAAGCCCGTGGGCTTTTTCATATGGCGCCCACCTATTTGTATAGGTTCCCGGGATCAGCTTTTTCCATCGGCTGTTGTGGATCACCCTTTTTTACATCAAAATTTTTCCAGATAAAAATTGAGAGCGTCCTTTTACATAAGACCAATGACGATATGCTCTTTTCAAGAAATAAAAATTACGTTGAGCTTTATTTTATAAAACAGACAGCACTTACAAAAATAATCCCCTCTGTGAATCTGCTTCATCCCTTTGCACGCAAGCAACGCAAAAGCAGCTTGTCGCATCAAGATACCCTACCATAAGAGCGCACATTTTTTCATGAGCACAGCTCTTGTCCACACAGAGATTTACAAAACGCCAACAATGGATAAAATACCAGCATCTTATAAAACAATTGGCGAGACAATGACACATAATCCCCTCTGTGAATCGGCTTTATCCCTTCGTACACAGCAGCGAAAAAGCGGTTTATCGCGTCGTGATGCTCTTTTAACAGAAGAGCGGGCACTCTTTTCGCAGCGTGCTTGTTGCCACTTTATTGAATACCTTGAAAAAAAGGGGACAAATTTTTCACAGCTCATTTTAGCAGGCTATTGGCCCATTAAATCGGAAATTGACCCGCGTCCTTTACTGGATGCTGTAGCGTTACGCGGCGGACGTTTAGCCTTACCAGCAGTGCTTGATTCCACCACCATGGTTTTCCGTGCATTTTCGCCCAACACGATTTTAGAGCCCATGCGTTTTGGCACCTTTGGTCCAAGTGCAGACAGTAGCGTTGTTGTCCCCAATAATATTATTGTTCCGCTTTCTGCGTTTGATCGTCAATGTCACCGTCTTGGCTATGGAGGAGGATATTATGACCGTGCGGTTGAAGCTCTTGAAAAACAAGGACATCAAATAACATTATGGGGCATAGGATTTTCATGTCAGGAGGTTTCCTCTATTCGCGCAGCAGAACATGATCTACAGGTACAGGGGATTTTTACAGAAAAAGGTTTCTTAAAATGTTAAAATGTGATTAAAGCGCCTATGCGTTTTTTATTTTTAGGTGACATTGTTGGTAACACAGGCTGTAAAGCTGTTTTTGAACACCTTCCTCAACTGATTAAGAAGTGGCAGCTTGATTTTGTTGTGGTAAATGGTGAGAATGCCTCTGGTGGTTTTGGTCTCACACAAGAAACGTATCAAGATCTTTTGATGACCGGTGTTGATGTTGTGACCACGGGCAATCATGCTTTTTCTCACAAAGAAGCATTGCAGTATGCCCATGAGAGTGATCGTTTTTTACGCCCTGCCAATTTTTCGAAAGAAACTCCTGGAAGAGGTGTAGGTATTTTTACAGCAAAAAATGGAGCCCGTGTTCTTGTCGCCAATCTGTTGGGCAACGTTTTTATGCCGTGCAAAGTAGAAGATCCATTTGAAACAGCAGAAAATATTCTTTTAGCCTGTTCGTTGATGGAGCAAGCCGATACGGTTATTTTTGACTTTCACGCAGAAACGACAAGCGAGAAGCAATGTTTTGGCCATTTTCTTGATGGTCGTGTGAGTGTTATCGTTGGCACGCATACGCATATTCCCACGGCTGACGCACAAATCTTAGAAGGTGGGAGCGCCTATTTAACAGATGCAGGCATGTGTGGAGATTATAACTCCTCTCTTGGAATGGACAAAGAAGAACCCTTACACCGTTTTCTTTATAAGACGAAGCAAGATCGTTTTGAACCGGCATGTGGTCCCGCCACCCTTTGTGGTTTAGCGGTTGAGATTTCAGACCGCACAGGTTTAGCAGAAAAGGTCTCGGCAGTACGGATTGGTCCTCATTTAAAGCCTGAAGTTCCAGATTTTTGGTAGCTTCTTTTAAGCCGCCCCTTTGATGATCGCTCTCCACTGTGCGCCCTTTGGATGATTGCTCTCCAATGTTTCCTTTTGAGAACTCTTTTTGGCAAGATGACTTTTCAAGCCCTTCCCAAATCCCTAAAAACACCACGCCTTCCAATTTGCCTAACACAGCAACTTTTCTAACACAAATAAGTCACTCTTTAAAAAGGGAAAAGGTCCAAATTTTCATGATTTTTAAAATGACGAGAAGGAGGTTCTATTTGGACATTTCTGCGGGGGGGGGGGGAGGAGAAATGCTAACCCCCTTCTCTAAAAAAGGGTTTATAGAATAATTTATTATTTAGCAAGAGCCTCTTTAATTTTTTCTTTATTCTAACAAAAAATTAATCTTAAAATTGCCTTCTGCTTTTTAGGTTTAAGCTCTCTAAAACTTTTCAAAAGGACTTGCTCTTCTTTACTCGAAATCCTTTCATCACAGGGATACAAGGCATTTTCTTTTGTCGAGAGATCCGTATAGAAAAAAGAAATGGGAACATTGAGAATATCAGCAATTTCTTGTAAACGCCCCGCCCCTATACGATTAGAGTCTTTTTCATATTTTTGGATTTGTTGAAACGTCACACCTAACTGGATGCCTAATTGCTTTTGCGACATCCCCAGCATTGTTCTTTTAAAGCGAATTTTTCTGCCTATCGAAATGTCGTTAAAGTGTGGATTTTTAGCTTTCACTTCAAGCTCCCCTACCGGTTGCGAGCGCCTCTTATGCGTATTCCGGGAGTCTGAAAGTACTGAGTTCGAATCAGCTTTTTTGCTTTTAGTGCGCAGACGCACCTGGACATAACAAAAGCTCCCGGAATCTCGCGATACTTATAAAGCAGGCTAATGTCTCAGCTTGGATTTTCAGGCTTTGGGCTCCACCATTCAACCGCACTGTACAACGAGAACCCTCGTTCTTGTTCATAAAATAATTTCAGGAGACCAGCAATAAATTTAAAACAGTGTTTTTATCTCATGAGACAATCAAACACAAAATTGCCTTCTGCTTTTTAGGTTTAAGCTCTCTAAAGCTTTTCAAAAGGACTTGCTCTTCTTTGCTCGAGATCCTTTCATCATAAGGATCCAAGGCGTTTTCCTTTGTTGAGAGATCGGAATAAAAAAAGGAAATGGGAACATTGAGAATATCAGCAATTTCTTGTAAACGCCCCGCCCCTATACGATTAGAGCCTTTTTCATATTTTTGGATTTGTTGAAACGTCACACCTAACTGGCTGCCTAATTGCTTTTGCGACATCCCCAGCATTGTTCTTTTAAAGCGAATTTTTCTGCCTATCGAAATGTCGTTAAAGTGTGGATTTTTAGCTTTCACTTCAAGCTCCCCTACCGGTTGCGAGCGCCCTCGCATAAGTATTCCGGGAGTTGAAAGAGCTGAAACTTGACTCAGCCTTTTGCTTTTAGTGCGCAGACGCACCTGGACATAACAAAAGCTCCCGGAAATCCGGGATATCCATAAAGCTGGATAAATACGTGTCTCAAGTTTCGGGTCTTTCATTCCCTGTTGATCGCTGCGTAGACGACCAAAACATTCGCTTACAATAAAGTAATTTCAGGAAATTGGCAATAAAATTTAAAAACAGTCTTTATTTGTATTTTTATCAGAGGCAGATAACCTCCCATTTTTGATTAAATTATGTATGAACGAAGTGAGCGCTATTTATTGAAATAAGTATAAGATCATAATCAAGAGATGCTAGACGTAGTAAAAACCTTTCATAGGCATCATGAGCAAACAAGCAAAGAAATATCATGATGATACCACCAATGACCATTGCTGTTTGGTGTTCATAGGGTGCAACTCTCGCTGTGTATCCGAAAAAAAGAAAAAATAGGAATAAAGCCAAGCCACCAGCAAAGAAGTTTAAGAAGGCAAAAACTGGTTTACGAATGAATAATAAAATAAGGAAGATTGCGTAAAGCAACCTTTTAAATATCACAGCCAACATTCTACGTATTGTTTTAAATATCCAAACGAATATTCTACGTATTATCTTGAACACCCCACGCATTATAGTTGAAGCAATGCTCTGTTTTGCATCTAACCTTTCTTCTTTGGTGTTTTGTCTTCTTAGCAGAAAGACTGCTCATGACTCTCCCATTTTCAAGCCACTGTACTATAAAAATGTACTATAAAAATAATTTATCTCTAATTATATCATCCCAAAATACAACAATATTTTATTCATTTTAACTAAAAACAAGTGCTTTATTGAGAAGAAAAGCTATTTTCATTAGTAAGAGCTGTTAAATCCTTACGTCTAAAATAGATAGAGCGTCCACAACGAACAGGTGGTTGCCCTTGCATAAGAATAATCTGTTCGTCTTTTCGCATTTCTTGTGTTATTTCATGTGGATATATTAAAGGTCTATGCTGGGTGTTTATATTTTCTGTCCCTCTTGTATGGAATCCTCCTAGAGGTTTGCTTGAATCTTTCACTTCAATGGTCATTTGACCACATGCCTTAGATATATTTTCAGCAGTTTTAATATCTTTTATTGCGGCATAGCTTACAAAAGCACAATTTTCAAACCATGTCATAACGCCTGACGAACCGAAATAGTGTTCTATTTGATCTACAGACTTGTAAAAAAGCATGAGAGATATACCATATTTGCGTCCATGATCACGTGCTTCTTCTAAAATGTTCATATATCCTAAAAGATCAGCATTATCTAAAATAAAGAGCGCTCTTTTTGCATAATTACCATTAGCAGCCTCCATAGCTCTGAGAAAAGAGCCAACAAGGATACGCCCAACACCTGGATAAGATTTTAAAATTTTTGAGGGGATATTTAGAAAAATATCAATATTTCCCTTTGTTATATCGGTAGTTTTAAAATCATGACCACTAATAAGATCTGCATAGTTAGAGAGTGAAAGCCATTGTATATCTTTTGCAGCAGTAGCATAGACACCTGAGAAAGTTTGTTCAGCCATGTTTGTAAAAACGCCAAGGGTTTCACGAATAAATTGGGATGAAGAATTTGATCGTATAGATTGCAATTTTCCAATCACAGAGGGTTCTGGCATTGACATGATCGTGTGAAGGGTTTTTAAGTTTTTTTCCTTTACTGCGTATTCATCAGAAAAGACAATATGCGCAAGAAGCCCTGTTAACAAATTATGTGCTTGTAATACAAAAAATTGATCAGTCGAAGTTGATTTGTCGTTTTCAGAAAGAAGGAGTCTAGCAACTTCAACCACACCCGCTTCTCTTTCATAAAGGGGGAGATTTTCATCTAACAGCCAATCTAAAGGGTTAAAAGTTTTTGTTGAAGAACCATGAGGATCAAGAACGTATACTTCTCTTTTTGACAGCTGCCTTGTTTTTTTTACCATTGGAGCGATTTCAGTTGAAGGGCTTTAACAGCTTACTTGTAATCTATTTATATCTGTGTAATCATATACATTATGGATAGATTTGTTGGGATAGGTAAGG
>NZ_JBHILW010000089.1:0-784 GCF_042193565.1 Bartonella sp. SD1336NMGDW | reverse complement strand
TGTTTCTTCTAATTATCAAACAGTAGAAACGAAACAACCAACAGGGTTTCTCAAAGCAGAAGCATTGGCACCGATTATTGGTTCTTTCTCAGGTCTTGGTGGGTTTTTAGCGGGTAATGGACCAATCCAATGGGCTTTAGCCGCCATTATGGTTTTAGCGGCATGTACTGGCATTTTCTTTGTTGCTAAACGCTTTCAGGAGCACCGCCTATGATCTTATGGATGAAAAGAAACTTGATGGTAACAGGTGCGGCTTTAGCCGCTTTTTTTATTGCCTTAGCAAAAGCTTTTACTCTTGGGAAAAAAGTAGAGCAACAAAAGCAAACAGAAAAAGCTTTAAAAGCAGCCACAACACGGCTTGAGGTGGAAAGTGAAGTTAATCAAAAAAGTGATGCTGATGTGCGTGCTGCTCTCTCTGACTGGTTGCGCGACAAATAAATATGTTTTTTCTTGTGTTGGTTGGTTACCTATTTATTTAAGCCGACAAGATCTGAACACCATTAGCTCAAACTTAGCAAGAGAGATCTTAAAGCATAACAAGCAGGGTCAACGCTTGTGTGGGTGGAAACATGGCTAGAAAAAAAACACAAGACGATATAGAGCTTACAGAAGCAGAAAAAGAAATGCTTCAAGAAATGATCATCACCTATCAAAGCGTGAAAATGATGTCTCGCTTGATGAAGTGGATAGCATTTTTTCTTTTTTTGCTTATCCTTGATTTTGCACGTCTCATGGACGCGCTAGATAATGTCATTGCACATTTAAAGCATTGGTTTTCAAAGAA
>NZ_JBHILW010000088.1:328-807 GCF_042193565.1 Bartonella sp. SD1336NMGDW | reverse complement strand
AGCGAATAAGTCTGGTGAAACGCGTACGCTTTCGGGTGTTAAGGATGGAACTCTTGCCAAAGGCTCAAATGATGCGGTGACGGGTTCTCAACTTTATGAGACGAATGAGAATGTAAAGGGTGTCAGTGATGATCTTCAGACAGTTGCTAAGAATGCGTCGAAATATTTAGGTGGCGGTGCTGATGTCTTAAAAGGGACTGAACCAACCTATAAATTAGATGATAAAGAGTATCATGATCTTTCTGGTGCGTTTGGTGGGGTTGATCAAGGCTTCAAGGATCTTAAGGATCAAGTTGCTCAGAACAAAGATGAAGTTTCTGAACGTCTTCAAGATGCATTGTTGTGGGATGACGGGAAAGGTGCGTTTGTAGCGCAGCATGGTGCAGATAAGAGCAACAGTAAGATCACGTCTCTAGCAGCGGGTAATATCTCTAAAGATTCCAGTGATGCGGTCACGGGTTCGCAGCTTTATTCCATGA
>NZ_JBHILW010000088.1:0-277 GCF_042193565.1 Bartonella sp. SD1336NMGDW | reverse complement strand
GTGAAAACCTTTGGAGAAGATGGCAGTGAGGGAAGCAAGAGCTATGACAGTGTTGCAGATGCCTTTGATGGTGTTAATGTTGCCTTCACAGGCTTTGAGCAGAAAGTTAACAACCACATTACGGAAAAAGTGAATGATGTTATTGGCGATAAAGTTGATGATATTATAGGTGATAAGGTTGATGATGTTGTTGGTAAGAAGGTTGATGAAGCAATCTCTCAAGCCAATGAAAAGAGCCTAGTTCAGCAAGATGCCGACACCAAGCGCATAACGATTG
>NZ_JBHILW010000087.1:0-816 GCF_042193565.1 Bartonella sp. SD1336NMGDW | reverse complement strand
AATCATAAAGAAGTTTAAGAAGAAAAAACAACTTCAAAATGTCCTTCAAGCGTTTTAACTTCTTTCGGATTAACAATAATCTTTATATCGTTTCCCAATTTTGCCAAACACTCAAGCATTTTCATTTCACTAATTCCTCGAAATTCTCCACTTAAGAGTTTAGACAGTTTTGGTTGAGTCATTTTCAAAAGTTGACTAGCCTGTTTTTGTGTTAAGTTCTTTTCTTTCAGAATTTGACTAATCTTATGAGCAAGTTGCGCTTTGATAAGCATCTCTCTGGAATCTGAAAAGCCAAGATCCGCATAAACATTGGAACTACCGTGAAAAACATTGATCATTTTAATTCCCTTCTAATTGTTCTGCTAACTTGAGACGTTCTTTGATCAGATTAATGTCTGGTTTTGGTGTTGCAATGCCACGGGTCGATTTTTTCTGAAAACAATGCAACACATAAAGAGATTTTTTATATTGTATCGTATAAACAGCGCGATAAGTTCCTTGAATATCGCGTTCAATAATTTCTAGAACATTGGCAGATCCAAACCCCTTGAGAACCTTAACATTTTCTCCTCTATCTCCTATCTGAGCAAGATAAAGAGCATAACCAATCCTTTGTTGAATAAGATCAGGAAGACTTTTTATATCTTTGAGTGAAGAACCAAGCCATAATGATACGTTTTATTTTACTCATGATTATTAATATACCCATATGGGTATATTTTCAAGTGGTTATTCTAATTTTGTGATTTTTTAATAACTATTATTAATAAAATTGACTTGATAAAAATGGTAACAAAAAACCATAATTGTTTATTT
>NZ_JBHILW010000086.1:0-820 GCF_042193565.1 Bartonella sp. SD1336NMGDW | reverse complement strand
GCCCTGCGATCACAACAAAAACACCACCACTTTGAAGGACACCTTCGGATGTATTCTTCAGAAAGGCTTGTTGCGGATCGGCGCCTTCTTGTGTGCTTACCATCAAATGCAAATCATCGGTTGCAATAAACGTCCCTTGATTGGTAAATGCACCAATATGAGCATCGACACTCTCACCGCGCATTGTGCCGTTATTTGCAACCCCATCACGCACTTGAAGGGTTAATGCTCCTTCTTGAGCTTCCACAGTCCCTGCTTGGGTTAAAGCATCAGCACTTAAAACCACATCATAACTTAAAATCGTGCTCTCTTGAGAGGTTGTGAGCATGCCCCCCGCTGTCAAGGCAACCTGCTGCATACTGACAATATCACCCGTGTGATTGAGGGCACCATGGGCATCCAGCGTTATCTTCCCATTAGACCAGACAGTGCCTTCTTGGATCAGGGCACCGTGATGCGCATAAAGGTCAATTTTTTGCTCTGCCACTAAGCGCGCACGTGATGTAAGCTCTGCTGCTTCCACCAAAAGAGAGCCGCCGGCGCTATAATGTCCAGCGCCTACAGTGAGCGCATCATCGGCGCTCAAGACAATATTCCCCTTGGCACCAATATGGTTGTTTAAAGCGGTGATTTGATTGGTTTCAATGGTTAGATCGCCAAGGGAAGAAACCCCTGTTTGATCATTGTCTTGCATGCGGCTTAGATCAATTGTTGCTGCTTGGATCTCTAAGAGATCACCAGCGGCTATCCGCCCATTCCCCGCCTCAAGCTTTGCTGCCTGTAAATGCAAAGAACCCGTCGCTGACTGTTGACCATCACT
>NZ_JBHILW010000085.1:0-822 GCF_042193565.1 Bartonella sp. SD1336NMGDW | reverse complement strand
CCTGCTTTTAAAATGGGTCCATAGTCTGCAAGCCCCAAATTCGCTGCATAGACGCGTTCAACAGCAAGGGCTTGTTGACCCTTTGCATAGTATCTCCAGCAAATGGCATCAACCATATCACCATCTTTGGTCATATAAAGATCACTCATAGGTCTTCACCATATTCTCTCAACTTTATTGTAAATTCTTGTTTTTTGGGGGTGCCATTATGATGAAAAACGCTTTGTTTTTCCTCTACAGAAAGAATGACAAACTTACCTAAGATTTTGCCTTGACCGGTAACAAGAATATGAGGTCCCATATGCGCTATTTGTCGCAAATATTCGATTTGTCCGTGACCACCTTTGAAATCTGGATAAATTACGCC
Organism: Bartonella sp. SD1336NMGDW; assembly: GCF_042193565.1. NCBI lineage: Bacteria > Pseudomonadati > Pseudomonadota > Alphaproteobacteria > Hyphomicrobiales > Bartonellaceae > Bartonella > Bartonella sp. SD1336NMGDW. The sequence goes on along the minus strand of NZ_JBHILW010000085.1, from coordinate 455 downwards.
TGCTAAAGAAAACTCCGCATTTGCAACAGCTGGCAATTGAAGAGCCGCCTTTCGTCCCAATCGCCCTTGTTCTACCCATGGAACCCCATAAGACATATCAAGTGTTTGATAAGCTGCTGTTTCAATCGAAAAAATAAAACCACCCAAAGCTAACATCATGGTATTTAATCCGAAAGGCTAGAGGCTATGGCTAAACGTTGCTGTTTTGCATAGCGTTCAAGTGCTTGATTGACAGCGTCTCTGATTTCGTCCTTGAGACCATTGGGGACGGAAATATTTAGATTTGTAATGGTTACACGGGCGTCTACTTCAACGGGCTTATGAACCGTAATTGGCTTTGGAGCTTTAAAGGCACCCACTTTATTTGTTGCCTGCATTTGTCCTGTTTCAACGGCTCCTGTATTAAAACCACTCTTGCGTTTTTCAGGTGGGGTATTTGTAACCACTACTGTATC
>NZ_JBHILW010000084.1:0-839 GCF_042193565.1 Bartonella sp. SD1336NMGDW | reverse complement strand
ATTCAATTTGATTTTGGTTTTATACGTCTCCATGACAATTACAATGTCCGTATTGAAGCTGAAATATCTAATGAAATGATTTCTGTCGCTTGCAATTGTATTCACTATAGTAAGGAATATTGGTGTGTTTCTCCTAAAAATATTTATAATTCTTTTAATACGATTGGGGGGGGGATTTTTAGTGGTTTTGGTAAAGGCATTGATATTTGTGTAGAGACATTAGATGAGCAAGAGCTTATCAAAATCTCTGAGCGGATAATACAGTGGGCACGTGCCCAAGATTTACAAGCATCAATAGAAAGCAAAACGCTTATCCAAAAATATAGCTACAATATAGATATAGTCTGGCATTTAGCTTGTTTAGCATTAACAGGTCAAATTGATGTCCTGAAATCTTATCAAAATTTTTTAGAAGCAGGTACGATTTCTGAAATTTTGGATGACCGTGAAGTAGAGAGATATATTAACCAGGCCGTTCAATTTGCTGAAGAATATCTGAAAATCCTTAATGAGCGAAAAGCTATAGATGATCGTCTTAGTTTACAAGATTTGTCTTTTCTTAATACAGTTTCTGAAGACTTAAAAAGGATGGACTGGACAGTCTATCGTGATAAAAATTACAATTGCAATGCTTATTTTATAAAGAAAGATCGTATCATTAATATAGTGTACGACCTTGATAAAAACGGAGAGACACCATTTGTTACCTTCAAGGTTTCTCTTTCAACACTTGGTTTTTCTACAGCTTATCGATCTATTTTCATCAATACTCCCCAATATACCGTTCTTAAAGAATCAGAAGAAGTTTATGCAGTTTCTAGTACTGAATTGGATGAAGG
>NZ_JBHILW010000083.1:0-856 GCF_042193565.1 Bartonella sp. SD1336NMGDW | reverse complement strand
GTAATTCTAGACGCAATTCGACTAGTACAGCAACGCCATAAAACACTATTTTTCATATCCTGTCAACAAAAAAAATCACTATATTGTGTATTTTTTATTTTTTTCACCTAAATCTAGTGTCTTTAACAACCAACCACTCACAATTGTATCATCTCAACGAATCAATTATATGGAAGCACAAAGTTATTGATTAGAAAAAAGCGGGGGGAATTAATGTTATTTTTCAAAAAAGCAGTTTTATGCAGAATTAAAAAGATATTTACACTAATTTTATTTTTACCATTCTCTGCTATAATTAGTCTTATGATACTTGCTTTTAATCCCTTCGGATTAGACAATCAACAACAAGATAAATTAATTGTACCAATATTTGTAGCATTTGTATCGTATTTTTTGATACTAAGTGCATGTGCAAGAGAAGAAAAGCTAAGTTTAAAAGATGAAAATATTGACAGCGCATTTTATGAGCTCTTATCCCTCCAATTCCAAACAGCGGCTTGGGCGGCTGGGTCGGCAGCTTTTGTGTTTTATCCTGTAATAGGAATAGCATTTTTAGGAGTGTTAATTTTTATTGGTATTTTTATTACTATAATAGAAAATTTAGATGAAATTGTAGGAATCGTAGCGATTATAGCATTGATATTAATTTGTCTTATAGCGTTTATAGCGTTGATCAAATTTATTTGGAAAATTGTCTAACAATCAAAATATTTATGAAGCGCGTTAAGAGCGACCCGCAATGAATTCACAAGATGTGGTAATGTTTGGTCTTCGACAACAATATATTGTATTGCTGCATAAAGATTATACTGTCTATAGAGATGTTGTGTTTCTTTTATCGCCTCTTGCATATTAG
>NZ_JBHILW010000082.1:0-858 GCF_042193565.1 Bartonella sp. SD1336NMGDW | reverse complement strand
CCCTCGCTGCAAAACACAAAGAACGCGCTTTCCTCGCTTGTATCCATATCCCAATTTATGCTTTTGATTTTTCAATCTCCGCATCTTCAGCTCCTCATAAAATTCTTTATCTCTTAAAAAAACAACCCATATGGGTGTAAACAGCGCAGCGATATTTTTTACCGCCCCTTTGCTCTAAAATCTCAATAATGCCCGCACTTGAAATAACCCTGTCGCATTTCCCTTTTCTCGCACTGTCGATTGGGTTAAAATATTCGAATAAGACACATCAATATCCGTAATTTCTCCGCTTGCATGGAAACCAAGAGTTGCCCCAACGAGCCTTCCGCCAAAACTGTTTTTGTTTACATCATTGGCTACAGCCCCCAGATCAAGCGCCATATAAGGGGCAAATTGGCTCATAAATTTACGCCCCATGTTTGAAGAAAAACCTGGCAACAACAATGACAATTCATTGCGCCAAAACGCCCCATTATTGCCGTAATAAATCGCCTCACGCACCCCGCGCACAGAGGAACTACCACCAAGCGATATTTGCTCTGAACTAAACAATGTGTCGGGTGATAATTGTCCTGAAAACAGCGTGTTATAGCGAAAGTTATATTGTTTGAGCGAAAAAGGACGCACGTAGCCTAGGGAAAAAGACAATTTGGAAAATTGCCCTTTGGGTGAATTTTTTGTTGCATTCTCTTGCTCTTTATCGTCATAAGCACCAAGAATTGCCAACCCTTTATGAAACCCTATATGCGCGCTTAATTCTCCTCCAAGCCACTTGCGCGAGTGATCAAGCTCAAAGGTTGCAATAGCCAATTTACGGCTGGAAACATCAACCCGACTGCCCATAATAAAATTATCAGA
>NZ_JBHILW010000081.1:0-858 GCF_042193565.1 Bartonella sp. SD1336NMGDW | reverse complement strand
CCCTCGCTGCAAAACACAAAGAACGCGCTTTCCTCGCTTGTATCCATATCCCAATTTATGCTTTTGATTTTTCAATCCCCGCATCTTCAGCTCCTCATAAAATTCTTTATCTCTTAAAAAAACAACCCAAAGGGATGTAAACAGGAAGGCGATATTTTTTACCGCCCCTTTGCTCTAAAATCTCAATAATGCCCGTACTTGAAATAACCCTGTCGAATTTCCCTTTTCTCGCACTGTCGATTGGGTTAAAATATTCGAATAAGATACATCAATATCCGTAATGTCTCCGGTTGCATGGAAACCAAGAGTTGCCCCAACGAGGCTCCCGCCAAAACTGTTTTTGTTTGCATCATTGGCTACAGCCCCCAGATCAAGCGCCATATAAGGGGCAAATTGGCTCATAAATTTACGCCCCATGTTCGAAGAAAAACCTGGCAACAACAGCGACAATTCATTGCGCCAAAACACCCCATTATTGCCGTAATAAATCGCCTCACGCACTCCGCGCACAGAGGAACTACCACCAAGCGATATTTGCTCTGAACTAAACAACGTGTCGGGTGATAATTGTCCTGAAAACAGCGTGTTATAGCGAAAGTTATATTGTTTGAGCGAAAAAGGACGCACATAGCCTAGAGAAAAAGACAATTTGGAAAATTGCCCTTTGGGTGAATTTTTTGTTGCATTCTCTTGCTCTTTATCGTCATAAGCGCCAAGAATTGCCAAGCCTTTATGAAACCCTATATGCGCGCTTAATTCTCCTCCAAGCCACTTGCGCGAATGATCAAGCTCAAAGGTTGCAATAGCCAATTTACGGCTGGAAACATCAACCCGACTGCCCATAATAAAATTATCAGA
>NZ_JBHILW010000080.1:0-895 GCF_042193565.1 Bartonella sp. SD1336NMGDW | reverse complement strand
AGTTATGTATCCATTGCAGTAGAATCTTGGTTTTTATCAGGTTTGCTAACTTGTGTATCGGAACAGACAGAAAAAAACGTAAGGGTGGTTCTGTATCTGCTGTCATTCTCTTATCGTTTGGGATATTAAAAAGAGAGAGTACAAAAAATAAAATACGCTTGCCTTTCCCAGCAAGAGTTTCTGCTATCTTTAAGACTAGTAAGGTCTTTCTCGTCCTACACGCCATAATCAATTCGCAACAGTCTGCTTCTTTTAGAACCCCTCACAGAACAAGCTTTAAGCGCTTCTTGTTGATGATCTAAAAGCTTTTTCGGTTTTTTTTCTTAAGCGTAGCTTCTCCTTTTTCTTCAAAAGGACTCAAATCTATTTGACTGTTTTCTCAATCAAACAGATTAATCCTTTGAATCTGGATTTCTTGGACTGCAAAAATATGAGAAGCGTTATCACTCCACTCTGTTTCGAGTGCTATCGATAAGAATATGACAGGTGAGGATTTTTTTCCCACTGACTACTATAAAAACTATCAATATCTTCTTTCTTGATCTGATGATTTGTATTATAAAACTTACAATGCACCATCACTCATATTATATTTGTCCGTCTATATCACATCCAAGTTGCATCCTTGCCAAGCAGCGTTGCTATATGAGGAAAAGTCTTATTGCTATCATCTCGTCCCTCACGAGAGAACTTATTAAAATAAACCTTCATTCTAGATGCTTAAAAATAAGCTAAAAAACATGTTGTTGGAGTTTGAAATTTGAAAACTGAGCTTTGCCTCTCTAAAATGCAAACTTCCCAATCCTTTTCTGAAACTAATCGTACAAGACATTGATTTATAATGATAATTCACTGTTTTGTATGTTGAGTGAGAGTCCCGAATAACGTAAGATTC
>NZ_JBHILW010000008.1:0-93361 GCF_042193565.1 Bartonella sp. SD1336NMGDW | reverse complement strand
AGAATTTACACAAACATTGTTTGCGTGGATGGGTGGTAAACACTATCTGCGTAAGAAAATTATACCGATTTTAAATAGCATTGACCATGAAACCTATGTTGAACCATTTTTAGGTTCTGGTGTTATTTTTCTAAATAAAAGACCAGCAAAATATTCCGTGATTAATGATCTGAATGGAGAGATAACGAATCTGTTTCAATGTGTTCAAAATGACTTTGATGATTTATCCAAACGACTAGAATGGTTTGTTTGTTCAAGACAGTTGTTTTTTGAACTTGCGGCTATTGAACTAGAGAGTCTCTCCAAGGTTGAAAGAGCCGCACGCTTTTTGTTTCTCCAACGTTGTGTCATGTACGGGAAAGAAGATTACTACTCTTTTAGATTTGGAAGAAAAAGAACGGCAGAGTTTAATCCCGAAAAGCTGTTATCAAGGATGAGACGTGTTAGACAGAAGCTTCTTGATACGACGATCTTAAATTTATCATGGGATCGGGTTGTCGAGCTTTTTGATGCACCCGACAGTTTATTTTATCTAGACCCGCCTTATCTTGTGAAGAAGAAGTGTTATAGTTCTGGAAATTTTGTTGAAGATGATTTTGTGAACATGGCAAAAGTTCTCAAAAGCATCCAAGGCAAATTTGTCTTGAGTCTGAATGATAGTGATGAGGTTCGAGAGATCTTTAGGGATTTTGACTTTTTAGAATTAGAGGCCCTTTGGACATCTGGTTTTGCTAAAAAAAACTCTTCGAAAAGAACTCTTGATTCGTAATAACTGAAAAAAATCATAAAAAGATTTGTTAGAATCAGAAGAAATATTTTTTCTCTAACAGGACTTTTTTGATGCTTACATCCTTTGGTAAAATTTTACGGAAACTTTGTCTTGATCACTCAGAACGCCTCTTAGATATGGCTAAGAAATTAGACATATCTGTAGCATTTTTATCTTCTGTCGAGATTGGCAAAAAATCTGTTCCTGTAGGACAAAAGATAATTGAACTCTATGCTTTAGATCAAGAGAAGGCTTTACTCTTAAGAAAAGCAGCTTATGCTTGTCGCAAAAGTTTTACAATCAAGACTTCTGATCCGTTGAGGCGTGAAGCTGTTGGCATGTTTTCTAGATTTATAGATATTTTTACACAAGAGGATTTAGAAAAATTCAAACAAATACCAGAAGTAATTCGCGAATCAAACAGAGAGAAAAATGCTACCTTTGTAGAGAAATGTTAAAAAACCCTATTCCTCTAACTTTATTCAGACATTCCTCACAGTAAAAAAGATGTATAAATACAGCAAGTTATAGGATAAGAAAAAGAATCTGGTGGGCGTGACAGGGATTGAACCTGTGACCCCTACGATGTCAACGTAGTGCTCTCCCGCTGAGCTACACGCCCATTCATTGATGTTGCATACACCATATAGAATGACAAACGTCAATGCCTAATTTCGTTTTCTCTTTCAACAGATGCAAATAACTTAAAAAATACTTTTTAAGCAGCGATAAGGATCTTTTCAACCTCATTGACGAGTTCACGTAAGTGAAATGGCTTAGAGAGAACCTTTGCATCAGGAGGGGCATCACTATTTGAATTGAGTGCTACCGCTGCAAAACCTGTAATGAACATTACTCGTAAATCGGGGTCAATCTCAGTAGCACGTCGTGCGAGTTCGATTCCGTCCATCTCTGGCATCACAATATCAGTCAGGAGAAGGGAAAATGGCTCTTCTTGTAAACGTTCATACGCGCTAATACCATTATCGAAATCGGCGACTTCGTAGCCTGCACGTTCTAAGGCTTTTACGAGAAAGCGACGCATATCGTTATCATCTTCTGCGAGCAGGATTCGTTTCATGATTATGTTCCAATGGCTCCATTTGTCAGAGTTTTGCCGCATCAATTATACAATATAGAGTATTTATAAAAAAGACGGTAAAATGCTCATAATTGAAATGAATGGCAAAATGGTTAATTCTTACATTCTTATTCAGAATACAGCATATTCGTTGTGAGTTGGTTAAATTCAAAATATATGTGATTTTGAAAAAAGAAGGGGTTCTCTAGAACTTTTAAGGTGATTCATTCTATATCGAGAAATTAGAAGAATATTATGTTAATTTATTGTTTTTAAAAAGTTCTCCTAAAAATAGAAATTTTATAGTTATTTGTTTTTATAGAGATTTGTAATAAATATTATAAATGCGCTTTATTTTCAGTTTTTTTTCCTTAAATAGATAAAAACTATTATTTTTCTAAATATAATATTAAATTAACACTTAATAATATATCAAAAATAGTATTTTGATGATTTATTTATAAATATGTATCATGCTATATTAAGATAGATTTATTATCTTCATTTTTATTAATTATACAAAATATTTTTATTTATATAATAGTTTTTATTAGAATGCCTGGTGAAATATTTAGGTCATGGCTTGCCTGTAGAGGCTAGAAAACGAATCATATGAGTGGTTGGAAAGTAAAATCCGTTGTATTAAGAAGTGTTTGTAGATCCAACACTCGTAGAAATTTTTTTATGGGGCGGAGTGGAAATTAAGATTTAGTGTTATTTTACAGATACATTATCGGGAATAAATGCATCAAATGCAGCCCAAAATTGCTTTTTATAATTTTCATTAACCATGATTGTGTCCAGTTCAGCGCCTGTAATAGTAATACTTTCTGTCAGGTGTGTGTGTTGGCATAATTGCCGCACTTCAATGTTATTTGCAATATTGTTTTGATTGGCAAGAATAAAGAGTGTTGGAATTCGTAAATCTCCGTGGAGTACATTTCTTTTCATAGAATCGATCGCATTAAATACCGATGCCATCCATTGGGATGTTGGGGGCTTAATGGAATGGAACGGCACTTTATGCATGTGTCCCAATTGTATATTGTTTTGTTTTGTTTTGTTTAATTTTTTCCCATCTTTCGCTGGTATAAAGCCAAGACCTATATCAGAAAGAAATTGTGTTAATTTATGTTGAAAACCATTCGTTTTATTACCGAATGGAGCAAAAAGGGGAGAAACACAGAGCAATTTATTAAACCGATGATTAATGAGATCTAATCCGCTAAGTGCCATCAATCCACCTATACCATAGGCGAGCATAGAGTAAGGAGGCGGACAATTAGGATAAACAATATTTTTAAGAAATTCATATAAGTCATTAATATCACTATTTATATCAAAACAATGATGTCGGCTTTGTTTTCTTATCTTGAAGGATTTTTTTTCTTGATCAAACCAGTCAAATATTGCTGTATGAAAACCGCGGTTAGAAATTTCATTTATTAATAAAAAATATTTTTCTAAAGTACTTGCGTAGCTTTTTAGAATAACAATTGTTCCTTTAGATTTTTCTACCTCAGGATATGTTATCGCAAAACGAATTTCGTGATCTATTGCTATTTTAAGAGTACCATGATGGATATTAGGAGGAGTGGAAGCCCAGTCTATGGGATAAATAGGTGTTTCCAATTGAAATCCTTTACAGTGTATTTGCCGCTTAGTGCAACGTGAGATAATGATAGGACTTTGACATTTATGTAATGAAGAAAAAGGATTTAAAAAGGGGTATATTGCTTTTTAGATAGTTTTTATCAATTTAGGTTCCAAAGAGTTGAAATAAAGAAAAACAATTACCAGATAATATAGTGTGGTTGCCATGATGGGGCCGCAGGTTCACAAGTAAGTTTGCCATTTGGGAACTTTGTGAATTGATTGTTAAATTATAGTCGCTCTAGAGGAGGGCAATATTATGCGTCAGGTAGATTTTTCACCATTTTATCGTTCCACAGTAGGTTTTGATCATCTTTTTAACTGGTTTGATTCTAGAACACAACCAAATGAAGTTTCTTCTTATCCCCCTTATAATATCGAGCGTTTAACTGAAGATTCTTATAGAATTTCTATGGCTGTTGCTGGTTTCTCTCAAGATGAAATTGATATTGAAACGCATTGTAACCAGCTGATCGTTAAGGGAGACAGAAAGTCTGAAAATGATGATGAAGAGCGAGAATTCCTTTATCGAGGCATTGCTTCGCGTGCTTTTGAACGGCGTTTTCATTTGGCTGATCATGTTAAGGTTATTGGAGCAGAACTTGGAGATGGGCTTCTTCATATTCAGCTTAAAAGGGAAATGCCAGCTGAATTAAAACCCAAAAAAATAACCGTACAGATGTCACCATCCATTACAAAAAATGATAACAGCGATATTGTCGTGTAGGAAAATTTAGAAAATATAAGACCGAATAATTATAAATTTTTCTGAAGAATAAAAAACGCGAGGCAAAAGGTCTCGCGTTTCGTGTGTGTTTTCCTAAGAACAAAGCTTATTTTAGTAAAACAGCTTATCTCGAGTTTATGATAAAATGTTATTGCACATTATTCTACGTTGAAGAAAAAATTCATGTATGTGCAATTGAAATGCATAATAATTCACTTTTTAAGTAAGCTTATTTTTTATTTTATAGCATTTTAAAAATGGTCGGAGCGGCGGGATTTGAACCCACGACCCCTTGACCCCCAGTCAAGTGCGCTACCAAGCTGCGCTACGCTCCGAGTTTGTGTAAAACGATTAAATGACTGTTTCTTTAAAGGCAAGAGAAAAAATAAACAGAATAAAATCTAAAATGCTCTTGCACTTAGAGCTTTTGAAAGTAAAAATTTTAGACATCACTATTTTGTTATCAATTCAAGATACATAACGAATCTGTAAAATTCTTTGTAATCATTAAATTTTTAGCTCTATAGTTAATAGATCTATGTATTTAATTACTTTTGCAGATTGTGAAGGGTAAGATTGGTGGCTTTAGGGGTATGAATTGGAGAAGGGGGGAGCAAATGAGTACGGGAGGTATATTTTTTCCTTATCTAATCGTTACTTTTCTAAAAAGATAAAGATTTTCAAAAGGAGAGGATGGAATGTATGGTATTGAAACGTTTTCCTTTGTTTAGAGTTTTTATAGACGAGGTATTTTGCGTTTTATGTGGACAAAAAATTGTAAGTTCTGGATTGTATAATCATAAATCTCATTTTACGGGTACGCGTTTTTATCCAAATAAACAAGGTCAGAATACTTTAATTTATGTTTTGTTGTTTTTTTTCTAAAATACTATAGAGGAAAAACTTTCAAAGTGTCTATTGAACTAAGAAAAGAGTAAATGATGAGCCGTTTTTCGGTAATAAATTTGACAGAAGCAGCAGTGGATCGTGTTAAAGCGATTATGGATGCAAAAGATGCACAGGGTGTTCTTGTTGGTATCAAAAAAGGTGGTTGTGCAGGGATGGAGTATACAATTACTCTTGTCAAAGAAAAGGGGATAGATGCGGATGTTGTTGAAGTGAATGGTGCCCGTGTTTTCGTAGCACATGATGCGGTGTTATTTTTATTAGGGACGCAGATGGATTATGAAGTGACAACGCTTCGTTCTGGTTTTGTCTTTAAAAATCCTAATCAAGTTTCAGCATGTGGGTGTGGCGAATCGGTGGAACTTCGTCCTGCTACGCAGGATCAATATAAAACAAATTGAGCTGAGCTGAATTATAATTCAGTAATTTTAGAGGAACTTGTTCTTTGAGGTAGAAGAAATCTAGTATTTTTTATTGTTCATTTTTAGCTTGCTTCCAAAGCGCTTCCATTTCATTCAGGGATGCGTCAGTGAGTGTTTTAGATTGAGTGGATAGCTTTTCTTCAATATAGGCAAAACGGTTTCGAAATTTTATATTCGTTTTTTTTAATGCTTTTTGTGAATCTATCCCTAAGTGGCGTGCGAGATTAAGGAGAATAAAGTAGAGATCTCCAAACTCTTCTTCTATCTCTGAATTTTGTTTATTTTTGATGGCTTCTTTAAGCTCTTCGAGTTCTTCTTCTATTTTTTCAAAAACTTTATCACTTTTTTTCCAATCAAAACCTACTTTAGCTGCTGCTTCTTGTAAAGAAAGTGCCTCTTGGTTTGCTGGCTGGATTTGTTTTACTTGTGCGAGTATGCTTGTGGAGGAATTGTTGTTTTTTTCTTCGCACAAACTTTTTTGTTCAACCTGTTCTCTTTTTTTTATATATTCCCACTCCTCTTTTATAAATCCTCGTTTTTTTTGCTCGGCATTTCCAAAAACGTGAGAATGGCGTCGAATCATTTTTGCCGTGATTGCATAAACAACATCTTCAAAAGTAAAGCTGCCTTCTTCTTGTGCAATGGTAGCATGATAGATAACTTGTAAAAGGAGATCTCCAAGTTCTTCACAGAGATCCTTTCGGTTTTTTCGTTCAATGGCATCGATGACTTCGTAAACTTCTTCGAGCATATAGGGTATGAGGGATTCAAAAGTTTGTTTTTTATGCCAGATACAACCGCTATCAGAATTTCGTAATGCAGTGATAATTGCAACGAGATCTTTGATGTCTTTTGAGGCTAACATTTGCACTTCCTTTGTAAGCAATAGAGCCTTATGTTAGATGTCCCAACGTCTATGTAACCACATCCATTGTCCAGGATATTCACGGACCCAAGATTCAACAATATCATTTAATTTTTGCGTAGAAGCAGCTATATCGATATCATTTTTTTCATCACGTGGAAGTTCTATATGTTCATATAATTCTAAACGATGACGTCCATTGGGCAAACGAATACAACGTGCTGGATAAATATCACAGTCATATTGTCGAGCAAGTTTTATAATTAAGGGATTTGTTTTAAGAGGTCTGTTAAAAAATGTTCCCATGATACCGCGGCGAAATTTTTGATCAACGAGCATACCAACATTTTCACCTTCTTCTAATTTGGCTGCTAGTGCCCATGCTGCACCGGCCTTGGAGGGAATAAGATGCCCCATAGAAGTTTGTCGTGCTTTAAGGACTCGTTTGGCAACATAGGGATTATTGGGTGGTCTAAATAATACCGTAACATTAAGATCAAAACTTTGTGCACAAATAGGCAGAAGTTCAAAATTTCCAGTATGTGCGGTGAAAAAAATATGTGGTTTTTTTTCATTTTTTAATCGCTCAAATATTTCAACGCCTTTAACTTCAATGAAACCTGGCTCGTCCGCATGAGGATCAAAATCAAAAATTTTATCAAGAAAAATATATTCGGCTAGGAAACGTCCTATATTTTCCCACATTTCTATTGCAATCGCATGGAGTTCTTGCTCTGTTTTTTCTGGATATGCACCTCTAAGATTTGTAAGTGTGATTTGATGACGATGTAAAAGGGGACCAATTTTTTTTACCAACCAAGAAAAAAAAGAGACTCCCATTTTGGCAGGAAAGCATTTTAGAATAAATAAAGAACCAAAGAGCAGATACGCCCATAACAAGTAGGATATTTTTTTAGCTATAATTTTAATAAGATATATGAGATTTTTAAGAGAAAGCTTCATCATGATTTAATCGACTTTAAGGATAATTTTACCAAAAACATCACGACTCTCCATTCGTTTTAAAGCTGTATCAATTTCATCCAGCCCAACAATTGTATCAATGACAGGGTGTACGGCTTTTTGTGCCATTTTTTGCATGGCATTTTTCATATTTTCCATACGGCAGCCAAATGAACCGAATATCTTAAGCTGTTGCTGGAATAATTGCATGAGATTTATTGGTGCTGAAACACCAGAGGTAGAACCGCAAGTCACTAAGCGTGCTCCTTTTTTCATACATAACAAAGAACCGTTCCATGTATCTACACCAACATGCTCAAAAACAACGTCAACACCTTTTTTTTGGGTTAATTTACGCACTATACCTTCAAAACGATCTTTACGATAATTAATCACATGATCTGCTCCAAGAGAGTGTGCTTTTGCAATTTTTTCATCTGAACCTACAGTTGTGATAACTGTACAGCCCATGTGTTTTGCAAGTTGAATGGCTGCAGAGCCAATACCTGAACCACCAGCCTGTATCAGGATTGTTTCTCCTGCTTGTAGTTTTGCGTTATCGAAAAGCATATGTTCTACGGTACCAAAAGTAATTGGAGCAACCGCTGCCTGCAATTCATCACATTGAGGAGGTGATGGAACTAATAAACGTGCTGGCAAATTGACAAGCTCACACGCAAATCCATCAAGGTGAAAACCGTAGACTCCCTTTACATGGCTGCAAAGATTATCCCGTCCTTCATGACAAGCTTGGCATACTCCGCAGGTTTGTGCACCATAAATTGAGACAATCTGTCCAAGTTGGAGATGTTCAACGCCATCTCCTATTTGTATAACCTCACCAGAGGCTTCTGCACCAATGATGAGTGGCATTTTTCTTTTCGCAAAAGCCATGCCACGCCATCCCCATACATCAATATGATTAAGAGCAACGGCTTTTATCCGCACAGTTACTTCACCTAGACTAGGTGAAGATGGCGGGGAAATATTAGTGATTTCAAGCCGACGATCATCGAAGAGCTGCAGTGCACGCATTACCATCCCCTTTAAATATGTTATTAGGTTAGCGTTATAAAATTTTATTATTAAAGGATTATCCTTTATATGCAGTGATGACAAGACTCATATTTTGACCACCAAATCCAAATGAGTTGGACAAAACCGCATTGACACAGGCTTTACGGCTATGATGAGGAACAACATCTAAAGGGATAGCAGGGTCAGGATTATCATAATTTATTGTAGGTGGAAGTATCCCCGATTGAATGGTTAAAAGCGAAAAAACCGCTTCTATTGCACCAGCAGCAGTTAATGTATGCCCAATCATTGATTTATTAGAAGAGACTGGAATATGCTCTAAAAGATCACCGAATACTGTTGATAATGCAAGATATTCCATTTTCTCATTTTCAGGTGTTGAAGTTCCATGTGCATTAATATAATCAATTTCATTGATGGTTATTTTTGCATCGTCTAAAGCTTTGCGAACGGATTCAATTGCTGGTGATGCATCGGGTTTTGAACGTGTACGGTGGAAATCATCGGCTGTTTCTCCACAGCCAGCTAAAATTCCTAAAACTGTAGCATTACGGTTTAATGCGCTTTGAAGAGATTCAAGAACAAAAGCACCTGAGCCTTCTGCCATAACAAATCCATCTCGATCACGGCTAAAGGGTTTTGCTGCTTTTTCAGCAGGATCATTTTGGGTTGAAAGAGCGGATAGTAACGAAAAACGGATGAGAGATTCTGCTGAAACTGATCCATCTGTCGCAATTATGAGAGCTCGATTTGTCTCTCCCCGTCTAATAGACTCAACACCTAATTGAATTGCTGTTGCACCAGATGCACAAGCAGTGGAAAGTGTAACAGGAAGTCCTTTTGTGCCAAATGTTTTTTGAAGTTTTTCTGCAATTGCACCAAATTGTGTGGTTTCAAAAAGCGTTTCATGGAGTTTATCCTTACAGACTTTAAGAAGATGTGCATAAGAAGGTTCATTATTGAATTCTTGCTCTTGATCAAGACTAAAACGTGCGGTCCATTCAAGTTCAACAGGAGGAGCTGCTAGAAAGAGTGGTCCATTAAAATTTTTTATATCAATAGCAGCTTGTTCCAAAGCTTCTTCAGCAGCAAGATGTGCAAGCTTCTCAGAAAGAGCTGAAGCACCAAGTGTACTTTCTTTGAGAAAATCAATTGTTCCAGCAATATATGTATTTAATCCCTCAACGGGAAAACGTGTTATTTTGTGGATACCGCTTATACCGCTTGTTAATTTTTGCCAATTTTCATGTTTCCCTTGTCCCAGTGATGTGACAATGCCTGCCCCAGTTATTGCGACAAGTGGACGCCCAAAATGATCATGATATTTCACGATAGAAATCCCCTTCAAACAGCTGTAAGACGCACAATACCTTCAGCTCTTTTTATGCCAATAGTTGTAACAAATATTTCACGTACTTCTTTAGAAAAAGGTTTTTCATGAGGACTTAACGCTGGAAAACAGTGGTTTTTTTCAATTGAAAGTGCTGCAAGAGCTAGAGCTAGAGGAAATTGTGCTTCCCGCATATAACCAAATAATGTTGTAATGCCACGGTAAGATAGATCAGCATCATCAAGAGCATTTTGTTCTGCTTTTGTTGCTTCGTGAGCTCCTGAGGCTGCTGAAATGGCTAGGGCAGATTTAGCACTCGCAGTTTTTAACATTGTTGCAATTGATTCTCTAAGTGGAATTTTGGTTCTATCTGTTTGGTCTGTAATAATTTGGCTAATTTCAGCATAAGCACGTGCGTTGCGCTTTTCTGCATGTTCTCCACTTTCAAGAACTAGGAAGATACCACCAGAACCGGCTATAATACCGCCGCCGGGGTGGATTTCACGATTCCACACTGGGCTCCATCCATTATGGGTTAAAAGACCACCAAGCTCATGCGCCAACAACATATCATAACTTTGTGCATTATAGGAACCTCCTACAAGAGCATGGGTACTTTGACCTGATTTAATACGAGCTACAGCAATTTGAAGCGCAGAAAGCCCACTACCTTCTTCTCCCATAAATGTACGAGATGATCCAGTGACTTTATGAACAATTGAAATGTTTCCTGCCAAAAGGTTTGAAAGTTGTGCTAAAAATAATGTTGGACGAAGTTCGGTTGAAAGAGCAACATTTAACATAGAAGCATGATCGGCAACTGTGCGCGCTTTAGAAAGAATATGTGTATCAACAGTAATATCACGCTCTCCTCCACTTGCTGCTACGATCATATCCATTGTTGAAGTGAGTTGTTCATTATTTTTCATGCCAGCATCATCAAGAGCAAGACCAGCCGCATAGGTACCAAGACGCTGCCATGTTCCCATTTGCCGTTGATCACTTTTTTTAGGAATTTGTAAACTCCAATCAATTTCGGGCAATTTATGAACCGTGTAGGGTAAAAAAGTTGTATAATCTAGGTTTGGTGTACGGATTGGATCATTTAAGAGATTCCAATGTTGATCAGTTCCTTCCCCCAGAGAGCTTATGATTCCTATGCCAGTGATGAATACAGATTGATCATGCATGGTGAAAAAACTATTCCGCCTGTTTTAAGGCAACGAGATCATCAATTTTTGCACAAAGGTTTTTAAGAACAAAGTATTCTTCTGTTGCAACAGTACCTTCGTTGACTTCTTGTGTCCATTGTTCTAGAGGGACTTTTATTCCGAAAGCTTTATCAATAGCGAAAACAATATCAAGAAAATCAAGACTGTCGATTCCTAGATCGTCAATTGTATGACTTTCAGGTGTAATAGTATTGCGATCAATTTCACTGATTTCTGCAATGATATCAGCAACTTTATCAAACGTGGAAGGCAATGTACGGATTCCTTATTATAGAGTTAGTAAATTCAAAATACATTTAATATTGTTCTTCTAGCCTTTTTTTTATTTTAAAAAAAGACTTAATCCAGAATATAGCTGTCTTTATCTATAGAGATAAGAGGTTTACAGTACATGAAACACTATATCTCAATTTTTAAAAAACTTTGAAATTTTATTGCGCATTTATTTTACGAGACTATTTTTTCTATTGGCCGCAAGGACAGCAAGGGCTGTTATATTAACAACTCCCCGTGAAGTTACTGAAGGCGTTAAGATATGGGCGGGACGTGCTGCCCCGATTAGAATAGGACCAACATGGAGTGCATTTGTGAGGCTTTTAACAGTGTTGAGCGTGATATTGGCTGCATCAAGTGTTGGAAAGACAAGCAAATTAGCTTCACTTTTAAGACGAGAATCAGGAAAAACACGATCACGAAAAACTTTGGAAAGAGCAGTATCACCATGCATTTCACCATCTGCTTCTAATTCAGGGTGTAATTTGGCAAGAATTTCTGTTGCACGTCGCATTTTACGCGCACTTTCTGTGTTTTTAGAACCAAAGTTTGAGTGTGATAATAAGGCTGCTTTTGGTGTTATTCCAAATGCTTCAACTTCTTGAGCTGCCAATACAGTCATTTCAGCGATTTCTTCTGCAGAAGGATTTTCATTGACGTAAGTATCTGTGAGGAAAAGAGTACGTTGTTGAGAGATAAGCAAACTCATAGCAGAAAAACGGTGAACATTAGGATCAAGACCAATAATTTGTTCAATTAATTCAAGTTGACGTTCAAAACGTCCTTCTAAGCCGCAAATCATTGCATCTGCTTCTTCACGCATGACAGCAAGGGCAGCAATAGCCGTTGTTGATGTTCTCACTACTGTTTTTGCCATTTCAGGCGTAACACCACGTCTTCCTGTATAATGAAAAAATAAATTAACATAATCACGAAAACGTGGATCATCTTCAGGGTTTGTTAATTCAAAATCTATACCAGGACGAATTCTTAAACCAAAGCGTTTTAATCTTGCTTCTACGACATGTGGACGGCCGATAAGGAGAGGCGTTGCTGTTTGTTCTTCAATGACAACTTGTGCTGCACGAAGGACGCGTTCATCTTCACCATTCGCATAGATGACGCGTTTACGTTTTGCTGTTTTTGCTGCAGCAAAAACAGGTTTCATTGTTAAACCAGAAAGAAAGACAAATCGATTGAGGATATCATAGTAGGCTTCCATATCTTCAATGGGACGAATGGCGACACCAGTTGCCATTGCTGCTTTAGCAACAGCGGGAGCAATACGCAGTATTAAACGCGGATCAAAAGGAGAGGGGATCAGATAGTCTGGTCCAAAATTGGGTGGTTCTTTTGAGTATGCACGTGCTACAACATCTGAAGTTTCTTCACGTGCAAGGGCAGCAATCGCATGAACAGCGGCCATTTTCATTTCTTCATTAATTGCACTAGCACCTACGTCTAATGCACCACGGAAGATATAGGGAAAACAAAGGACATTATTAACTTGATTGGGATAATCAGAGCGTCCTGTACAGATCATTGCGTCTGGTCGTATAGAGCGTGCTTCTTCAGGCATAATTTCTGGTACTGGATTAGCCAGTGCTAAAATGAGTGGATTTTGAGCCATTCTTTTAAGATATTCAGGCTTTAAAACACCACCCGCAGATAGGCCTAGAAAAATATCTGCATCATCAATAATATCAGATAAAGTTCGTGCGTCTGTTTTTTGTGCGTAATTGATTTTCCAACGATCCATAAGGGTCTTGCGACCTTCATAAACAACTCCCTCTAAGTCACTAAGCCAAATATTTTCAACTTTCGCCCCAAGACGAACCAAAAGATTAAGACAAGCTAGGGCAGCAGCACCTGCACCTGAGGTAACTATTTTTGCATTTTCAATTTTTTTTCCTGAAAGATTTAAGGCATTTAATACAGCTGCAGAAACAATAATGGCAGTTCCATGTTGGTCATCATGAAAAACTGGAATATTCATTTTAGCACGAAGCTTTTCTTCGATGTCAAAACATTCAGGAGCCTTAATGTCTTCAAGATTAATACCACCGAATGTAGGTTCTAAGGTTGATATCGTTTGTACCATTTGTTCTATATCGGATGCATCAATTTCAATATCAAAAACATCAATATTCGCAAATTTTTTAAATAAAACGGCTTTGCCTTCCATAACTGGCTTTGAAGCGAGTGGACCAATGTTTCCTAAACCAAGAACAGCAGTTCCATTGGATATAACAGCGACTAAATTAGCACGGGAGGTATATTGAGCAGCAAGATTGGGATCTTCATGAATCGCAAGACATGGTGCTGCAACGCCTGGAGAATAAGCAAGAGCTAAATCACGTTGATTATCAAGAGGTTTTGTTGCTTGTATTTCCAATTTTCCAGGTTTTGGGTGTTGGTGATAAAAAAGTGCGGCACTGTCAAGTTCAGCTTTTGGTGAACTGAAATCACTATTTCGTTCTCTAGACATTTTTATGATATCCAAGTTAGCGTATGTGTATATGAGATGTTCCATCTACGATAAGGTTTTGTCCACTAATAGATCCTCATTTCTCTGAATATCAAAATGCATGAGTATGAGCAAATTCCTCTGGATCGTAAAACCAGTTTGATGATTCTTTTTGTTTGTGTGCATGAATAATTTCATTGATAGCAGCACATTTGTTTTTCTTTCCTTAATAAAACTCGTAAAAGTTGATTATTTTACAAAAAAATAAAATATTTTCTAACGATTACATTATCAAGCTATTATTTTTTTGCAATGTTTACAAAATAAGGAAAGAACAGAAGAACGGTTCCTATCAATTTCATCCATTTTTTATAAAATATATATTTTATTTAAAGTTTTATACGGAGGTAGAAGAAATTTTAAATAACAATTTGTAATTTATAAATTGTTTATTCCGCTATTTTAAAGGAAACTGGAAAGTTAAGAATGGAAGTTATGTTGTTCATTGTTCAATTGGATTCTTAATAGTGAAAGCTGTATCTTTTATATACTGACAATTATATGTTTTAATAAACAAAGATGTGGCTGAAATGGCTGGAATTGCGGATTTTATACATGAAAATCATATATTTAGCATAACGCTTTTCTTTATAATTTATAATGCATCATTTCGTGTGTTGAATGAGAAATTTGAATACAATAAGATTCTTTTATTTAAAATTCACCTAATATAATAAAAAATATTCAATTACATAATTCAAACGAGAGTAATGTGTGGATAAAAAACGTTTGAAAAATAAATAGAAATGTTTCTATGAGCTATTTTAATATAAAAGCATGGAATTTTTTCACAATTAGCAAAAATAATTATTACCTATTTTGTACCTTTATGAAACTATGAAAAATAAAGGAGTTAAAAAAGATAAGGAAATAGAAAACATGCTTATCATTCTTAAGGTGATATGTTGTTTAATAAGTCATTACGCTTCTTTAGGGTTATTGCTTAGGATATCAAAGAAAACTGCATGCCAATTATTTCAGCCTTTGAAGTAGAAAGCTGTAGTTGAAAGCAAAGTACTCTACGATGAGCCATTAAAACAACTGGAGAGGAAAAAAGTGGAAAAAATATCTTTTTCCACTTTTTTTATTTTTTTATTGAATTCGACCACTTGCATGAGCAAGCATAGTATAAACTTTTCCGGTATCTGATATCAGGTATTTGCGAACTGAGCTGGAAGAACCAGAACTGCGCGATATATCACGTAAGAGCTTTTCGAAATCTGTAACATATTGATTCACTGAACGTTTAAACTCAAAATCGCTCATATATTTTCTCTTAATCATTTCAAATATTTTTTGTCCATTTAAGGTATAAAGGCGTTCTGTTACGATGTTTTTTTGTCCACGTTGATAATGATCCCATAGCTCAACAATGGCATTGTGATTGATAGCTTGCACTATACCAGAAGCTAATGAATTAAGAGAGCTGTTTGCAGGAGATGGTTTTGTTTGCACTGATGTTAAAACATTATCACTAGGGGGAGCATCATAAAACGTTTCTTCACGTGAAGCTCTTTCTAAGAGATTTGACACCCATTTATTTGGTCTTTTTTTGCTTTGATCTTGTTGCAAAATAGGCTTAGGTGGTACGATCTTTTTAACGGACTCAGTGGAATTGTCACTTCTTTGATTAAACATTGATGATGCAGGAAATTCTGATATCAGCTGTTTTTTTGCGCTCTTTTGATCATTTTGTATAACACTGACTAGATCTTGTAACGCTGTAATCTGTTCATTCAAAGCTGTGCGAATTGTTTGCGTTGTTTCTTTTGTCTTTTCTGGAAGTTTTTTAACATTTTCATTGATATCATTATTAATCTTTGAAAGCTCTAAACGAACTTCATCAGCGGAGCGACGTATGTCCTCTGCTGCTTCTGAAAAACGCGCCGATGCTTCACTAACAAGCCTATTAAGTGATTGTTGGAATGAATTTGTGGAGTTACGTGCATTCTTATCAGAGCGTTCAAGTGCTGAGTTGAAGATTTTTTCATAATGCCCAATCATTTGATTAATTTCATGAGACTTTGAAACAAGAGCATCGCTTAATACAGAAAGCGTATTATGTTTTTCTTCAAGTGTTGCACTCAGTGAATTTTCAGACTGTTCAAGAACATGAATAGTTTGGGAAAGTGTTTTTGCATGTTCACCAAAACTGCTCGTTATATGATTAATTTGTTCAAAGGTATTCTTTGAAAGTCCTTGCAGAATTTCAACATTATTATTGAGCACTTGATTTGAGGCTGACAGACGCTCTGCTACTTGGTCCGTGTTGCGGAAAAAATTACTCGCACTCTCATTAAACTGACCATCAATATTTTGAACAGCTGATAATAAAACATTACTATTTTCGTGAAAATTGTAAATTGATTGATTCAACTGTGTTAAGACGGATGAGACATTATTAACAAGTTCTTCCTTCATAACCGTTATTGTTTGAAGTGTTTCAGAGTTAGCTTTTGTTAAGCTATTCACTAAAAATTCATTGTGTGCATAAATTCTTTGTTCAGCTTCTTGTGTGGAGAGAGAGAGTTGTTCACCGATATGCTGTGTTAAAGAATCAATTGATTCTGTCGTATTTTGCGCTGCTTGATTTAAGTGATTTGTCAGCTCTGTTATTTTTCCAACATGTTTTGAAATTTGTGTTGCTGTTTGATTTTCTGCAACTTCCAGACGGCTCGTTACATCAGAAAGTTGATAACCTAAATTATTTTTAAAATTTTGCATAGAGTGATGAAGAACATCACAGCGTTCATTAAGAACTTGCTCTATTGCTGTTGTTGATGTGTGAATGGTTTCGTTCAATAATGCTTGTGCATTATGACTGGCTGTTGCGAAAGCTTCGACAGTATGCGCTGTTTGTTCAGACAGAACGGACAGAACTTTTTCACTGGTATCATAAACAGTTTTTTTGACATTTGATACAATGCGATTGCCTGATTCTGAGAGAATATTTTCTGCTTGTGCAGTAACATTTGTAACAGATGAAAGAATTTGTTCACTCGTAGAAGAAAGAATATCAGAAGCTTTTATAATCTTATTATGCAGGTTATCTGTAACTATATTAACAGAGTCTTCTAAGGTTACACGCATATTGTCAACACTGCTTTCCAGTGCTTGTTGAATTATCTGACTTTGCTCATTATTAAGCATGAGAGACGTTTTTAACGTGTCAGAACGTTCCTCAATAACAGATGTTTGCATATCAATGGCTTCACAGATTTGGCTAAATTTTTCAGATAAGGTTTCCTCTAGCGTTGTTGTTCGTTCAAAAATTTTGTGTGCACGATCTTCTAGATCTGTATCGAATGATTCCATACGTGTTTCAAGGGTTTCAAAGAAAACACCACTCGATTGAGAGAGAGTGTTCTTTAAAATTTCGGCATGGTTTTCAAGGTTTTTGATATGATCTTGAACCGTTTCAGTAATGTTCTTATTATTGGCGACAATTGCACTTTCAACTAAATCTATTTGTTGTTTCAATGCAACATCGACACGTATATCACTTTTTGCAATGAGATTATGGATTGTTTCCATGCGTTGCTCAAGTGTGCGTGCTTGATCGGCAAGAACTTCATTGAGAGAAAAACTATTAATCGCTAAAGAGTCACGCAGAGCATCGGCACGGATATCAATGTTTCTCGCTTGTGCTTCTAAAGCATCTTGGGTTGTATTGCAGCTTTGTACAATGACATCTTGTAGTTTTTCAGTGCATTGAATGATGTTTGTAATATGATTTTCAGCTTGTTTATCAACGACTTGAATATTGTCAGCCAAAACTTTTTCAATATGAGAAGTGTTTTGGGACAAGACATCAATTTGATTTCTTAATGTATCCGCAATTTTATTCTTCTCGTTATCGAGCATGTCTGCCATAAGAGCTCGTTGATCAGAAAGTTGTACTTTAAAATCTTGTGAACGTTCTTGGATGATATCAACAATGGCATTGTCGACATACTGAATTTCTTCTCTCAGGCTTTCTTTACTTTTATCAATTGCAGAAAGAATAGCTTCACGTCCATTTGTAAATGCATGGGTAATGTCTGCTGTTTTTTCTTGGAGGTTTTCATTTATTTTCAAGACATGAGATTCCAAGAAGTTACCAAGTTTTTCAGCATTATCCTCTAAAGCCTGACTGCGTTCTATAAAGGAATCAATGATGGAATCACTATGTTCTTTAAGAGAAAGATCAACAGTGGCTAAACGTTGTTCAAAGGCTCCAATTGCTTGCGAGGTTACGTTATCAAATTTAGAAGAGAGTTTATGTGCTTGGTCGTCGAGCTTTAAGATCTTCTCATCAAAATTCTGTAGAGATTGATTATTACGATCAATAAGAGCTTGATCCAAGGCTTTAAACTTTTCATCGACAGCGTGCAAAGTTTGATCTGTTACTGCTTGTATATGTGTGGCAATTTTAGCAACATGTACTTCCGCTTTTTCAGCTGTTTCATTAAAGGTTTTTTCTATTTGCTTTTCATTATGATCAAATCGTTTTGAAAAACCATCGAAGTTTTTTCCTAATTCATGAAAAAATTCTGTGTTTTTCTGCTGAATTTGTGTTGTTGTTTCGTTAAATTTTTCAACAAGCTGATTTGTTACGCCATCACCGGCATAGGAAAGTTTTTCAACAAGGTCTTCACCTTGTTTTTGTAAAGTTTGAGAGAGAGTTTGTGCAAGCTTTTCAACATTGGTTACAATTTTAGAGGTAACTAAACCAAATTCATCACTCAGTTGTTCTTGGGTTCCTTTAATTGTTGATTGTACGCGATCTGCGTGATTCAAAATGGCGATGCGTTCATTGCTCAATTCTTTGATTAATGTGTGAATACGTGATTCATTCTCAGCATAGGCTTGTTCTAGGTTGTGAACTTCACCTTGTATGATTGCTTCAAGTTCAACAGCACGTCCGAGGGTACGTTCAATACCTTCGTTCATTGCCGCTACTTCTTCACGAATGGTTTGCCCTATAGCAATAGCTTGTTTTTCAGATAAATGTTGTGGTTCACTAAGGCGCTGCGCAGCATTTGTCATAAGAAGAGCAATATTATGCAAGTCGTTTGAACGTTTTGTTAATTGAGCAACGCCCCAAGATATAAGGATAGGAATTGCTGTTCCGGCTGCTACAGCGAGTCCTGTTGGGGATGTAACAAAAGTGCTGATATTGGATAAGGAGCTGAGTCCGGTAGGTGCGAGCTTATGCGCAATAAAAGCTCCTCCCGTTGCCCATAAAGCACTAAGCGCTGTTGTATACCAGTAGACTCGAGAGGAAGAACGCTGCTTTAATAGTCCAAAATTTACAGGGGTTGTTATATCATCATTTGCAGGAAGAAGTTTTGTAGATAACAATGTATTATGAACAGTCCCACCTGAAATATCAGGTGAAGGTTTTGGAGCAAAAAGCTGTTCAACAACGGATTTATCAACAACAGCTTCATCATGAATATTAGAAACAAAAGTTGACGTACCGTTTTCAGCAAAGAATTCTTCTTCTGCCATTGCAATTTTTTGAATCAGATCATCGACATTAACAATATTTTCAGAATTATTTGATGATATTGTTTCAAATTCTGTGTCATTGAAATCAAAGTTCATAGCTTTTGTGAGGGCTTCTTCAACTTCAACTTCAAATGTTTGCAATTTGGTTCTGCGTGCCATACTCGCCTCGTACTCTTACAGACGGAAAAGGGATACGTCCTCTTCCACATAATCTCTACATACTAGCTGTTAATTATTTAGAAAGGAATATGCTTAGGGAAAAATTTTAAAAACTTATCAAGATAAAGTTAACGCGGTTTCTTATACCCTGTTTAAAAATGTTATAAAATATAGTAAAAACAATTTATTATTTGAATCTAACAAAAACAAAAATACTGTTTACAACTTGTGTTTATAAAAAACTTTATAAGCCGCTAGTCTTTGAAACAAGGATAATTTAATAGCCGTTATATACACAGTTAAGGTGCGAACACCTCTCTATTAATACCGATGATCGTTAATAAATATTGTTGTCCGTTTACTTTTATTGATTCTAAACGAAGCAGATTCATCATCACATATAGTCTGTAATAGCTTAGGATATATAAAAGTATGCCTTTGGACTGTAAGATTATAAAAGAATAAACGTGGAAAAATTTTTAATTTAATATAGCTTTTTGTAAGTTGCGCTTTATTATTGCCTTAAAGAGCCGTTTTTTCTCTAATTTCAGTTGTTTGTTGCTAAATTTTGAAGCTTCTACGTTGACAATTAGATATTTTTCAGTCGATATGCATGCACGAATATTTTATGCAATCGAGATGAAGGTGTAAGAATAATGGCAGAGCGATCACAACACCTGCAAGATGTGTTTTTAAATACGGTGCGTAAGCAAAAAATTTCCCTTACAATTTTTCTTGTCAATGGCGTTAAACTCACGGGTATTGTAACTTCATTTGATAATTTTTGTGTTCTTTTGCGCCGAGATGGACATGCGCAATTGGTTTATAAGCATGCTATTTCTACGATTATGCCTGGACAGCCTGTGCAGATGTTTGAGGGTGAAAGTCCTGAGTAAACATATCATTTTAAGATAAACCTCTTATCCCATTTTAAAAGTACTTAGATTGCTATGATAAATAAAAATGAGAGATTAGGAGGGGTGTTTTCGCAGAATACAGGGCAGGTGCGCGCACTTGTTTTGATACCGATTTTTCAAGAAAATAGAAGTGAAAGCTCTTTGAGAGAGTGTTCTATATCTTCTCGTGTTAAAGAGTCATTAGGCTTAGCGCGTGCTATAAGGTTAGAAGTTGTTAATTATGAAACGGTTAATATTGCAACGCCTCGCTCTGCGACTCTCTTTGGAAAAGGTAAAGTAGATGCGTTAACCTGTTATATAGATGAATATTCTATTGAGCTTACGATTGTAGATCACTTTTTAACGCCAGTACAGCAGCGTAATTTAGAAAAATTATGGAATTGCAAAGTTATCGATAGAACGGCTTTGATTCTTGAAATTTTTGGGGATCGTGCACGAACAAAAGAAGGAGTTTTGCAAGTAGAGTTAGCGCATTTGTCTTATCAAAAAGGGCGACTTGTGCGTAGTTGGACGCACTTGGAAAGGCAACGGGGGGGACGTGGCTTTCTAGGTGGACCTGGTGAAACGCAAATTGAAGCAGACAGGCGTCTTTTACAAGAGAAAATTATTCGTATTCGACGCGAATTGGAAACGGTTATTAAAACACGTGCACTACATAGAGCAAAAAGGAAAAAAACATCTTATCCTGTTGTGGCACTGGTAGGATATACGAATACAGGAAAATCAACTCTCTTTAACCGTTTAAGTGGTGCAGATGTATTAGCAAAGAATATGTTATTTGCAACGCTTGATCCGACTTTGCGCAAAGTTGTTCTTCCCCATGGAAAAACTATTCTTTTGTCTGATACTGTAGGGTTTATTTCTAACTTGCCAACAAATTTGATTGCAGCTTTTAGAGCAACCCTTGAAGAAGTGGTTGAAGCGGATCTCATTCTTCATGTAAGAGATATGTCAGATCTTGATCATCGTGCACATGCTCAAGATGTTTTAGAAGTGCTTTCAAGTCTTGATATCGATATTGATGATATGGAGCATATCATAGAGGTTTGGAATAAGATTGATATGTTGGATGAGCAGGCATTGAATGTTTTACAAACAAGCGCAAAAACACGATTAAATCCTGCTCTCATGGTATCAGCGCTTAAGGGGGATGGACTCGATCAATTATTAAGAGCCATTGAAAAGCGAATTTTTGGAGAGGTGCAAAGCATTGAATATCTTTTAAAACCTCATGAAATGTCGCTTATCGATTGGTTTTATGAAAACTCTTCGGAAATAATGCAAGAAGGACATGATGATGGGTCTGTTACCATTAGAGCCGTTATTACTTCTGAAGCAAAAAAACAATTAGAGAACATCAAAAAAATATGAATTAAGTTCTTTAAAGCTATTGCTGAACATTTGTGCTTAAATTTTATGTTTTTATTATCTGAAAATAATATGACAGCAAGTTAAGAGGATAGTTACTACTTTCTCTTAATAAAACAATATGAAGAAGTATTTTGCTGGTTAAAATAAAGATGAGTCTTAAGTGTAATAAAAGACTATTCCTACGTACTGTATGGCGAAGCATTTTGATTGTTTTGCTATTACAAATGCTATGTATATCTTTGATTTGGTTGTATTATTTTTTTCAGCCCCGTGGTTACCAAGCAACTTTAATATTTTCATTATCTGATTCTGTAGGAAAACCGTTACCAATCAAAAAGCAAGACAATGTTATCGCTTTTTTGTTTTCACAGCCTATGTTCTTCAATGATTCGCAATTTTCTTTAAGTGCTTTTAATAAGAAAAAAAATCATGAAAATATCCGTTTATCGCGTCGTGGTGATTTTATCGATTTGACTTTTGAAGCTGAGACACTTGAAGCAGCTCAACGTGGGTTGGAAACTTGGTTTTCCGCATTTTCACAAGCAATCATAAAACAGAAACAATTCTTGTTAAATGATAAATTAGAAGACAAACAATATGATAATACTGCAATCGTTAATATCATGCAGGGATTTCGTACATCTGTTGAGTCTTTTATTCAGCAGGGTGTAAAACAAACAGAGCTTCATGATCTTTCTATGCAATTAACGGAAGCAACTTTAAAGCGTATTCATTTAACAAGTTTGAACTCAACGATTAACGCGATGCGTGAAAAGGGACAGTCTTTATTGTCTTTATCGTTTATTGCAGGTAATTCAGCAATTGTTGCTCTGGAATCTAAACGTGATCTTTTGGAAACGCAAAGAGCACATATGGCGGTGCAATTGGGGTGGACACATCCTCAAATTAAAGCAATGACTGCGGAATTAGAAACAGTTTCTCATCAATTAAAAAATAAAATTTTACAAATCGTTTATCAAGTTCATTCAGATGAGGTTATTGCAACGGAATTAGAAAAACAGCTCAAAAAAAGAATGAACTTTTTTGTAAAAGATCAATCCCAATCTTTGAATGAAATATTTAACGAGTTTGAAAATAAAATAAAAGCAGCAGTCGATGCACAAAATAAAGCGATGAGTAAGTCTGCTCAACGAAGAGAAAAAATTATTGGTTCATATCGGAGATTGAGTGATAATCCTCTTCTTTTACAAAACACAAATATCCACGTGGTTATGCCAACAACGTTAGCACCAATTTCTTTTATGGCTCTTTATGGAAAAAATATTTTTGTGAGTGCATTGGCTAGCTTCCTTACTCTTTTACTAGGAATATTGTTATTTTATCCGTGCTTTAAAAGCAAAAAAGATCAACCTTCAGAAGAGGATTTGAGATCAAAAGAAAATGCTCTTAAGAAGAACGAGAGTATTTTAGTCTCTCAAGAAATGAAAAATCTTGAAGCTTTTATTACGATAGAGGGATTATCTGATGTTTTGAAATGGCGTGCTTCAACCATTATTTCAATCATTGGACCAGAGGCTGCACGGACAGCGGCAAAGCTTTCACTTCATCTCACAAAAGAGAACAAAACAATTCTGTTGGTCGATATTTCTGGTCAACAAATAGAGAAGGTCATTGGTCCACATCGCGGACTGAGTGATATTTTAACGGGCAATGCCCAGCTGCATGATGTTATTTACCGTGATTATGATACGGGGGTTGATATTCTTCCTCAGGGGTTAACAAGTGCTATTTCTGCACAAGATTTTTCAAATGACATTTCTCATATATTACAAGAATTTAAAAAAGAATATGATTTTATCATTCTAGAGATGGCAAGCGAACCAAAATATGGATTTGAGCAATTTGCAGAGCTAACAGACTATTATATTTGTAAGACTGTTCTTAATGAACAAGAATGGATGATGCGGATGGTAAGCAGCTTTCCAAAGGCTGTTTATCGCGTTGTTGCATCATAAACTTTATAAAAAAGAAATATGTATCGCATGTTATAGTGGTACGCTTGTTTTTTGCTAAAGTTATAGTACATACTAGAATACACAATGATTTGATGTTTAAATTTTAAAATGCATTGTAGTTGGAGAGAAGCGTGGGGCAATCAGAGATGGCAGTAAAGAGATTAAACAATAGCATTTTAACGCCCGTGCAAAAGAAAAATAGAAAACAAATACAGGTGTGGCTTTACTCTATTTTATTGCTTTGTTTAGCAATTGTCTTAGTAGGTGGCGCTACTCGTTTGACGGGATCAGGATTATCTATAACGGAATGGAAGCCAATACACGGCGTTATTCCACCGATTGGTGTGGATCAATGGCAAGAGGAATTTTTAAAATATCAACAGATAGCACAATATAAGCTGCTTAATCCTGATATGACCTTAAGTGCTTTTAAGGTCATATTTTGGTGGGAATGGGCGCATCGTGTTCTTGGGCGTCTTGTTGGTCTTGTCGCTTTATTGGGGCTCATTTGGTTTTGGGCGACTAAGCGTGTTGAAAAAAATATCTTACTCCCGCTTATTGTCGTGCCTATTCTTATCGCCTTTCAAGGCTTTATTGGTTGGTGGATGGTTGCTTCAGGGATTGGGCAAAGTAATTTAACAAGTGTGAGCCAATATCGTTTGGCATTTCATCTTATAACAGCATGTTTTGTTATTGTTTTTGTTACTTATTTATCTCGAGGACTTGCAGAATATTCAGAAAAGCCAGCAAATAAAAAGGTGCAATATTTTGCGGCTTGGCTTGTTGTTCTCGTTTTGATAGAGATTTATTTCGGAGCTTTGGTTGCAGGGCTTCATGCTGGAAAAGTCTATAATACATGGCCTCTTATGGATGGGCAGATTATTCCTGATGGTTTGTTGCAGCTTCGTCCTGTTTGGCTCAATTTATTCGAAAATTCATTAATGGTTCAATTTATTCATCGATTTTTTGCTTATTTTGTATTTATTGTTTCAGTTGTTCATGCTTTCTATGTACAAAAAAACATTCCACATTCAACCCATTCTCGTCGTGCATTTCTTATCTGTGTTATGATTATTATCCAAGCACTCTTGGGTATCTTAACACTGTTACATGAGGTTCCGATAAGTTTAGGGCTCATTCACCAAAGTATGGCACTAGCAGTGTTATGTTTTGCGGTTGCGCACTGGCGAGCAACGAAAGGGGCATATCGCGTTGTTGAATAAAAGTTTGTATTTATAGGGAGTTTAAGTTGCTTGAAAGCATTAAATCGAGGTTCTGGATAGCCGCAGCTGATGCGCCTTTTCCTAAATTATCGAATATGGCGCTGAGATTAAAAATACCTTCACGATCATTTCCAAATACGAACAGTTTCATATTATCTTTATTGGCTAAACACTCTGGATTAAGTCTTTGAAGTGAAGCAGTTTCTTCTTGTGATGCAACTAAAATGGTATTTTGTCCATCGTAATGGTTTGCGAGAATTTCGCGCAAATCAGAACAGTTTGCTGATTTTGTGAATAAATGGCGATGCAGAGGAAGATTCACAATCATTCCTTGGGGAAAACGACCAACACTTGGTATGAAAATTGGGGTTTGGTTGATTTGTCCATAGATTTTAATTTCTGGCACATGTTTGTGTTCAAGATTAAGACCATAGATAAAATAATTGTTCTGAATATTTTGTTGAGATTGATTTTCCATTTCTAAAATCAACTGTTTTCCACCACCAGTATAGCCGGAGATTGCATTAATCGAGATGGGATAATAGGCGTCTAGCAGTCCTGCTTCACGGAGTGGGCGAATCAAACTAATGGCACCGGTAGGATAGCACCCGGGATTGGTTACATAATGTGCTGCTTGGATGCGCTTTCTTTGTCCTGTTGTCATTTCAGGAAAACCGTAAACCCAGTCTGGTGCAACACGGTGGGCTGTCGAGCTATCAATAATCCTAATGTTTTTATTTTTTTTAAGCCAATGAACTGTTTCGCGTGCAGCATCATCTGGAAGACACAAAATAGCAATATCGGCTTGATTAAGATAGTCTTGTCGCAGATGGACATTATGGCGATCTTTATGAGCAAGAGAGAGTAGTTTTAAATCTGTACGCCCCTCTAAGCGTTTTTGTATTTGTAGTCCGGTTGTGCCATGTTCACCATCAATAAAAACTTTAGTTAGCATTCTTATTTGCCTTGTATTAACTTTGCCTATTATATTCAGTTTTTCACATTATAAATTATTTTTAATCATTAAATTATTGAATTTCTTTAGATTATAGATACCTTTTGTAAAAGGTGTAAACAAATAAGAGTGTAAAAAAAGAAATGTAATCTCATTTTTTACCATTCTTGAGAGGGAAGTTTTTTGTTTTTTTTATAACAAAGAATAAGATAAATATTTGCGTCATTATTTTTGAGTGTAAGCGGTTTAAAATGTTTGGTTTGCATGGTTTGCTGTGTTATCGTTCAGTGATTTTATTTTTTTATGTTAGGAACGTGTTTTATGACTCAGCAAGAAAATGACGCACAAAAGCGCTTTTTTAATGATAATTTACAAACTGTTGATGGTGCAATCTTTGATGCAATTAGAGGGGAGTTTGAGCGTCAACAACATGAAATTGAGCTGATTGCTTCAGAGAATATTGTTTCAAGAGCGGTTCTTGAAGCGCAGGGGTCTGTTTTAACTAATAAGTATGCAGAAGGTTATCCAAGAAAGCGCTACTATGGCGGGTGTCAATTTGTTGATGTCGTTGAAGATTTAGCCATTGAAAGGGCAAAACAGCTTTTTGGTGCTGCTTTTGCGAATGTACAGCCTAATTCTGGTAGCCAAATGAATCAAGCTGTCTTTTTAGCTTTACTTCAGCCTGGTGACACATTTATGGGATTAGACTTAAATGCTGGTGGTCACCTTACGCATGGTTCATCTGTTAATATGTCAGGAAAATGGTTTGATGTTGTTTCCTATGGTGTGCGTCAAGAAGATCAGATTATTGATATGGATGAGGTTGAGCAACTTGCAAAAGAACGTAAGCCCAAACTTATTATAGCGGGTGGCTCATCTTATCCGCGGCTATGGGATTGGAAACGATTCCGTGAAATTGCAGATAAGATTGGTGCTCATCTACTCGTTGATATGTCTCATATTGCCGGTCTTGTTGCTGGTGGCGTGCATCCTTCACCCGTTCCACATGCGCATATTGTAACAACAACAACACATAAGTCGCTTCGAGGTCCTCGTGGTGGTTTAATATTGACAAATGATGAGTCTTTATCCAGGAAAATTAATTCTGCAATTTTTCCTGGTCTTCAAGGTGGTCCTTTAATGCATGTAATTGCTGCAAAGGCTGTTGCATTTGAGGAGGCTTTGCGTCCCTCTTTTAAGAGTTACAGTGCCAATGTGGTCGCTAATGCGAAAACTTTAGCAAAAATATTACAGAGTAATGGTTTTAATATTGTTTCTGGTGGTACAGATAATCATTTATTGTTGGTTGATCTACGTTCCAAAAATCTAACAGGTAAACGTGCTGAATTAGCTTTGGGGCGCGCTCATATTACCTGCAATAAAAATGGTATTCCTTTTGATCCTGAAACACCATCTATAACATCGGGAATTCGCTTGGGATCACCTGCTGCCACAACACGTGGTTTTTCAGAAAAAGAGTTTATTCAAGTTGGTCATCTGGTTTCAGAAGTTCTTGATGGTCTTCGGAGCGCAAAAAGTGATGAAGATAATTATGCCGTTGAAATGGCTGTTGAGAAAAAGGTAAAAGATATAACGAGTCAATTTCCTCTTTACTCTTATCTTAGTAATCGTTAAGGACACAAAAGATGCGCTGTCCTTACTGCCAATATGAGGATACACAGGTTAAAGATTCACGTCCAGCAGAAGAGGGGGCAGTGATTCGCCGCCGCCGTGTGTGTTCCGTTTGTGGTGGTCGTTTTACAACTTTTGAACGTGTTCAGTTGCGTGAGCTATTGGTTGCTAAAAAAAGTGGACGATGTGAACCATTCGATCGTGATAAGTTAATGCGATCAGTTGATGTGGCTGTACGTAAGCGCAATATTGATCCTGATCATATTGAACGAGCAATTTCTGGCATTGTGCGCCAGCTTGAAAGTTTGGGAGAACCGGAGATTGCTTCAGAAAAAATTGGACATCTTGTTATGGAAGCATTGAAAAGAATTGATGATATTGCTTATATTCGTTTTGCTTCTGTGTATCGAGATTTTCGTAATGCAAGCGATTTTCACGATGTTATAGATGAATTGTCAAAGGGTATTGCGGATACAGAATCTCGTTTTGATGAATAAAAAATTGCAAGATGAACGGTTTATGGCTGCAGCTATTCGTCTAGCAGAGCGTCATGTCGGTCTTACAGGTGAGAATCCTTCCGTTGGTACGTTAATTGTGCGAAACGATAATAGTGCGGGGGCATTTATTGTTGGCTATGGCATAACAGCTATTCATGGGAGTCCTCACGCGGAAGTGCAAGCTTTACATATGGCTGGTTCTTTGGCTCAAGGAGCGACTGCTTATGTTACTTTAGAACCTTGTGCGCATTATGGAAAAACTTCGCCATGTGTGAATGCACTCATTGATTCAGGTATTTCTCGAGTTGTTGTTGCGTTGACTGATTGTGACAAGCGTGTTGATGGTCATGGTATTGCTCTTTTGCGAGCGGCGGGTATTGAAGTGGTTGAGGGCATTTTAGCTGAAGAGGCTTTTGAATCTTTATGGACGCATTGGTGTATAAGGAAGATACAACGCTGTGCGGTCACTTTTAAAATGGCAATTTCTGCTGATAATGGTGTTGGGAAAAGAGAAAAGGGCAGCGTAAAAATTAGTGGAACACTTTCTCATGCCCATACGCATATTTTACGCGCTCAAAATAATGCTATCCTCGTTGGTATTGGTACTATATTAGCAGATGATCCACAACTTAATTGCCGCTTGCCAGGGATGGAGATGCGCTCACCAATTCGTATTATTTTGGATGCAGATTTATCTATCCCCCTTGATGCAAAAGTTGTCCAAACAGCTATGAAAATTCCTACATGGGTTATTTGTGATGTGGATCTTTCAAAGAAAAGCAAAAAAAATGCATTGGAGCAATATGGTGTGTCTGTTTATTCGGTAGAGATGAACAATGGTTGTGTGGAACCCTTTGCTCTTTTACAGATGCTTTATAAACATGGGATTAATAGTGTTTTATTGGAAGGGGGCGTAAAGACAGGGGAAAAGTTTTTGAATGCTGGTTGTGTTGATCATTTGATATGTTTTCATACCCCCATGGTTTTAGGAAAAAATCGTATTGAAGCCCCTCATTTTGGAAATTATCTCTCGCAGTTTTATGAGATTGAGACAAGAATGTTTGGAAATGACCGTTTTTATAAATGGAGACGTAAGACATTATGTTCACAGGAATTATAACGGATATTGGTTGTATTGAAGATGTTCAACCTTTAAAGCAGGGGATGCGTTTAAAGATTTCTACACGCTATGCTATAGAAAGCTTAGCAATTGGCGCATCAATTGCTTGTTCAGGAATTTGTCTGACAATTGTAGAGCGAGGATTAAAACAAGAAGATTCTAATTGGTTTGTTGTCGAAGCGTGGGAAGAAACATTACGTTTAACGAATCTTACACAATGGACAAAAGGAACTTTTGTTAATTTGGAACGTTCGCTTCGATTAGGTGATGAAATGGGAGGACATTTGGTTTCTGGTCATATTGATGGTTTGGTTGAAATCATTGATCAAAAAAATGAAGGGGATGCAATTCGTTTTTATTTAAAAGTTGCAAGACAATTTATACCTTTCATTGTCAATAAGGGATCTATTGCACTTAATGGGACATCTTTGACTGTTAATGGTGTTGAGGATTGTGTTTTTGATGTTCTTATTATTCGCCATACACTCGAAATGACAACGTGGGGACAGGCTAGAATTGGAGATCGGGTCAATTTGGAAATTGATCAACTTGCTCGTTATGCTGCGAAACTTTTTGCTTTAAAAAGAGAAGATGAATAAACCAAAACTCTATTGATCGTTTTCAGAATTTTATGCTTTATAACCTTGATTTTTTTGATTCGTTTTTTGTGGAATTCCATTATGATGAAAGAGATACGTAAAAAGCCTCACGTATTGATTGTTGAAGCACGTTTTTATGAGGGGATTTCTGATGCGCTTTTGAGAGGTGCAGTGAATACTTTGCAAAAAGCTGAAGCAAGTTATGATGTTGTAACGGTTCCTGGAGCATTAGAAATACCAAGTGCAATAGCTTTTGCTGAACAAAATAAGATATCTTATGATGGTTATGTTGCTCTTGGTTGTGTTATTCGGGGCGAAACATATCACTTTGAAATTGTTGCTAATGATTCTTGTCGTGCATTGATGGATTTAACTATTCATCAGCACTTGGCTATTGGAAATGGTATTTTGACTGTTGAAAATGAAGAACAAGCATGGGTGCGTGCGAATCTAGATGACAAAAATAAAGGTGGTTTTGCGGCTGAAGCTGCTTTATGTATGATCGCTCTAAAAAAGAGATTTGGAGATAATCGTTAAATATGGCTGATATAAAAAGCAGACATTTTCCGCGTTCAGCCAATAAACGTGGAGCAGCAAGACTCGCTGCAGTTCAAGCCCTCTATCAAATGGATATCGTGGGTTCGGGGGTGATGGAAATAGCAGCTGAGTATGAAGCTTATCGTTTGGGAAAAGATATCGATGGAGACCAGTATCTTGAAGCTGATTTTCAATGGTTTTTGGCTATTATAACGGGTGTTGTAAAAGATCAAAAGCAGCTTGATCCTCTGCTTCATCAACAGCTTTCTGCAGAGTGGTCTCTTTCACGTCTTGATTCTATATTGCGAGCAATTTTACGAGCAGGTTTATGGGAGTTGATCAACCGTAAAGATGTTCCTGTTGCGGTTGTCATGAATGAATATGTTGACATAGCTAAGGCGTTTTTTGAAGGTGATGAGCCAAAACTTGTTAATGCAGTTCTCGACAGTATGGCAAAAAAAGTCCGCCCATAAGAGCTAGAAATCCCCCATTATTAGGTCAGATATTATCAGACCTAATAATATTGAGACGGTATGTAGACTATATGATTTAGTTATGGGGTGGCAAATTCGCAGGGCCTTTTATAATTTGAATTAAAAAAGGATGTTCTTTTGTTACAGTTGGTGTTGTTTGTGCAATAAAATCAAACACTTGACCGTCTTGTAATCCGTAATTAGCAACTTTTGCAACCTGATTATTTTTATTGAAGTAAATGGCTAAAACTTTGCGATCAATAATCTTTGTTTTCATAAACTGCATCCCACGATAGCGTGTCTGTGAGATGTAATAAAAAACTTCATTATCATATTTTGTTTTTAATGAAGGGGTCCCTAAAGTTAAAAGAACTTGCTCTTGACTTGAGCCAACAGAAATAGAACTTAGAGCATTTCTATCAAGAACATAGCCCTCTCTATAAATTTGGCTCGAACCTGAAGAATCGAGAAGACCACATCCAGCAAGCATTCCTATGCTTGTTATTGATAGACCAATCAATAATTTACGTTTGATTAAGGCTATTATGTGAGGCATTTGAAACAATGATATCTCCT
Organism: Bartonella sp. SD1336NMGDW; assembly: GCF_042193565.1. NCBI lineage: Bacteria > Pseudomonadati > Pseudomonadota > Alphaproteobacteria > Hyphomicrobiales > Bartonellaceae > Bartonella > Bartonella sp. SD1336NMGDW. The sequence goes on along the minus strand of NZ_JBHILW010000008.1, from coordinate 62,047 downwards.
TTTTATACTGAGATGTAGGACAAGAAGGCAACCTCAAGTTTTTTCTAATTTTAGCTTAATCTACCGTAGCTTACACTGAGCTTCCCTGTTATAAAGTGAATTATGCCATATAGAATTTCTTTAGAAAAGAAAAAAATGCATGAATACTTGATATAAATAAAAACACAGTGCTTTATGCGTTTTTATCTTTGGGAGTTGTCAATGAATGTTAAAAATATTCCTCAAATGACATTTGCTTTGGCTTATCCAATATCCGTACGTTCTCTACCTGCTAAAGGTATAAGGGTTCATCTTTGTGCAAACAAAAAAGAATGTATACATTTAGCTCAGAACCATGATTTAATTGAAGTAAAATCTTGTGAGGGAAATTTCCATATTTTCCCGTGGAAAAAACGCGGAGTGCGTGTAAAAGGTCTGTTGCAAGCGCGTATACTACAGTTATGTGTTGTTACATTAGAACCATTAGAAAATATCCTTTGTGAAAATATTGAGGTTGTTTTTGTTCCTGAAGATTCAAATTTGATGAAGCCCAAAATATCAGAGGATACAGGAGAATTGTTTTTAGATGTGGAGGGGCTTGATACTCCTGAAGTGTTTTATGATGATAAAATTGATATTGGTGCAATCATGGAAGAGTTTTTTGAGTTGTCTATTAATCATTATCCACGTAAAGAGAGAATAAAGATGGATATGGTTGAAAATTTAGAAGAAGCAGAGCAAAAATTCTCGCCATTTTCTGTTTTGAAAAATTGGAAGTGATTGTAAAAACATAAAATATCTATTGTATGCTAAACGGTATTTTCTGCGGAGCGATTTTTGCAAGATTTGCTTTGTGAGTGTTCAGGAGCCAAAAATCATAATATGTGTTTAAAGATGTAAATGAAAAGATGTGGGATATGCAAGCGTGATTAGAATTTCTGTGGATGTCATGGGCGGTGATTACGGTCCAGAAGCAGCTATTGCAGGAGCAGCAATTGTACAAAAATATTTATCAAATATTTATTTTCTGTTTTATGGAATAGAGGAGGACGTTCGTCCAGTTTTAAAAAAATACCCTTGTTTGGATTCTGTATCGCGCTTTTGCCCTACAGAAAGTTATACACGCATGGATGAAAAGCCAAGCCAAGCACTTCGTAATGGACGTGGTAAATCATCAATGTGGTACGCCATTGAAGCGGTAAAAAATGGTGAAGCTGATGCTTGCATTTCTGCTGGTAATACGGGTGCACTCATGGCCATGTCTTATTTTTGTTTGAAAATGCTCGCAGAGGCTGAACGTCCTGGTATTGCGGGTATCTGGCCAACACTTCGCAGTGAGAGTATCGTTTTGGATATTGGGGCAACAATTGGTGCCTCTGCTGGTCAGTTGGTTGATTTGGCGGTTATGGGAGCGGGTATGTTTCGCGCTTTATATCACACTGAAAGACCAAGTGTTGGGCTTTTAAATGTGGGGGTGGAAGAGGTTAAAGGACTTTATCAAATAAAAAAAGCAGGAATGATATTGCGTGAAGTGCAATTAGAAGGATTGGAATATAAAGGATTTGTTGAGGGCAATGACATTGGAAAAGGAACAGTCGATGTTGTTGTAACAGAGGGGTTTTCTGGTAATATTGCTTTAAAAACCGCAGAAGGAACCGCGCGACAGATAGGAGAGATTTTAAACTCCGCACTGCGCAGTTCTTTTTTAACATCTCTTGGCTATTTTTTATCGCGGGGTGCTTTTCGTACGCTGAAACACAAAATGGATCCCGATAGGGTGAATGGAGGAGTGCTTTTGGGGTTGAATGGTGTTGTGATCAAAAGCCATGGGAGTGCTAATGCTAACGGTTTTGCTTCTGCTATCCGCGTTGGTTATGAGATGGTTAATAATGGACTTTTGAAAAAAATAACAGCTGATTTGCGACGGTTTCATGAGAATAAAGAAACACTTTTTGATCAAGAAGGTGAAGAGACAGTGAATGGAGAGTCCTTATGATAAGCTCTTATAATAGAAATGAAAAATTTGAAGAAAAGGTAAGAGCTTAATGATTCGGTCAATTATACGTGGTGTAGGAAGTGCTTTGCCGAAGAAAAGTTTATCAAATGATGAGATTGCAAAGTTTGTTGAAACGTCAGATTCATGGATTGTTCAGCGTACAGGAATACGCCAACGTTATATTGCCAGTGAAAATGAAACAACTGTTTCTTTAGGAGTTGAGGCTGCGCAAGCAGCACTTACAAATGCTGGTTTAACAATAAAAGACATTGATTGTATTATTTTAGCAACGTCCACCCCGAATCGTACTTTTCCTGCTTCTGCTGTTGAAATTCAGCGTGCTTTGGGAATGAGCCATGGATTTGCTTTTGATATTCAAGCTGTTTGCTCTGGTTTTATTTTTGCTTTAACAACAGGAGATTCTTATTTACGGTGTGGAGCGGCTAAAAGAATTTTAGTTATTGGATCCGATACATTTTCTCGAATTTTAGATTGGGAAGATCGTACGACATGTGTTTTGTTTGGTGATGGTGCGGGTGCTGCTATTTTGGAAGCACAGGAAATTGAGGGGGGTATTGCTTTTGAGCGTGGTATATTGTCTGCGAAATTGCGCTCTAATGGTGCTTATATAGATAAGCTATATGTTGATGGTGGACCTTCAACAACACAAACGACAGGCTATTTGCGTATGGAAGGACGAGAAGTTTTTAAATATGCTGTTGGTATGATAACGGATGTGGTTGATGATTGTTTTGCAGCTGCAGGTATGGATTCTTCACAACTAGATTGGTTTGTACCTCATCAGGCTAATAAGCGCATTATTGAAGCATCTGCTAAAAAACTGGGAATTTCACTAGATAAAGTTGTGATTACCGTTGATCAACATGGTAATACGTCTGCGGCATCAGTTCCGTTGGCTTTAACAACAGCTGTTTGCGATGGAAAAATAAAAGAAGGAGATCTTATCATGTTAGAGGCCATGGGAGGTGGATTTACATGGGGAGCAATTCTTATTCGTTGGTAAATTATGGCTACTTGACCATATTTCAAGAAAACGTATAAGTCATTTTGTAATTTTTAATATTTTAATAGGTGGTTATAATGACAAGTAAGACAGTAACGCGTGCAGATTTAGCGAGCGTAGTTTGTAAAAGAGTGGGCTTGTCACATACTGAATCAGCAGCTTTAGTCGAATTGGTTTTGGATGAGATTTGCAACTCACTTGTAAGAGGTGAAGCGGTTAAATTATCCTCTTTTGCAACTTTTCAGGTTCGCAGTAAAAATGAACGTGTTGGACGTAATCCAAAAACAGGTGTTGAAGCACCTATTCCGCCGCGACGTGTTGTAACGTTTAAGGCTGCCAATGTCCTTAAACAGAGAATTTTAGATTCGCATCGTGCAAGACAGAAAAAATGATATCTCATAAATGAATGCCATGGTATGTTTGGTATTTGTTAAAAAAACGATAAAATAAAGGTCTTTGTTTTTTAGAAAAAGACAGTTGTGTAAGTCGTCAATGATGGTCTTATTTTTGACTAATCTTGTTGAGAAATTGAGACGGAATGAGTCATTGTAAAGTAATTTATTTTGTTTTAAATAAGGTGTTGCAAAATGGATAAAAGCTCTGATGCTTTTCGCACAATTAGCGAAGTAGCCGAGTTATTGGAGCTTCCGCAGCATGTGTTAAGATTCTGGGAAACACGTTTTAGGCAGATTAAACCAATGAAACGTGGGGGAGGAAGGCGCTATTATCGTCCGGTCGATGTTGATTTGCTCAATGGTATTAAGCAGTTATTATATGATCAGGGTTATACGATAAAAGGTGTGCAACGCCTTTTGAAAGAAAATGGTGTTGCTTTTGTGACTGCATTGGGTAATGGTGATCTTGATGCTATGAATGTGGTCATAGAGAAGAAACATGCAGGACAAACTTCTGAAAATGCTAGCAATAAGCCTAAAAAATCTTCTTTTGGGCTTTTGAATTTCATGAGGAATGAAGGAGAAACATCTGTTGGTTCTGTGAATCTTTACAAAGATAAAACTGATAAAGCATTGTTGCAAGAAATCCTATTTGAACTCATTGAATGTAAGCGTGTTCTTGATAGAGCTCGATAGCAATAATGTTTTTTGTTTTATATGTGTTGCTTTTTTAGCAAAATATGTGTTTTGAAATTGTTTTACAAATCAATATCTTGCGTCTAGCATAGCAATGTGTTTCGTAGATATTTAGATGTTTTATGGGTGTGCCCAGAGTTTTATACGTTTAACGAGTAGTAATGTATCGTATGTGTATATTTAACGAGTTTTTTATAAGAGTTTTTAATTTGGTAAAATATGAAGAGGGGAAAGAATAGGCGCTGAGTTTTGCCATTTTTCTCTGATTTGACTTTATGAAAGCTAATGCAATATCTCATCAGTGTAGATTGCAGGATGTAGAATGCCATTGATTCACCAATTCATCTGCTTGTTTTAAAGAGATGTTTCTTAAGGCTTCTTAAGCTTATTTCACCATGATTTCTCGTGAATGATATAATGGTAAACCCGTTGAGTACTGTTATTTTTACATTTATGAAGGAGCAAGTCGGCATCAGCATTATAGTTTAGCCTACCCTCAATGATTGCAACAATCCTTAGCACTTTAGGCGGTTCATTGTGGGCATTTTAAAAGTCCTTTCTCAATAATTTTTAACCACACACTCATTCCGCTTGTCTCGTGCCAAAAAATAATTTTGATAGATTCAACATAAATATATCTAAAATGAGACAATCCTATGATATTCGAAACCTTATTTAATATGAATAAAGATATATTATCATTATAAATCAATATCTTGTCTTTTTATAAGAGCTTATCTTACGAATAAGACATATCATTGTTCAGCTAATTTTACATATTTTTTATTAATAAATATAATCTTGTTTTCAGCCTTCTTGCTTGATGTTGCTATAATTATCGTAATGATCTATCCATAATAATAGCACCATCTTTTCATTATAAAGGTAAAAGATTAATGTTATTATTAATATTCAATTGTCTATGATTTTTGCATTAAAAAAGCTCATAGCTTACATTGATTTTTTTCATCAATCTACCTTGTAGAGAGTGATCACGTGATTCTTTCTGGTTATAGGTAACTGTGCATGAAACCAAAACACACTATAATATCAAACCCTCTCATTTTGTACAAAATTTGAAGATTTATAGTAAAAAATTAACGTATTACCACCTTCTGCGATGTTATGCATTTATTACACGTTGCAAATCCGGAGGTGTTGCCTCATTTGAGAGTTGTTTAATCACATCTTCTACAGATAAAAGGGTTTTATTCGTACTTCCTAAACGGCGCATATTTACGCTGTTTGTTTCAGCTTCACGTTTACCACATACCAAAATTACGGGGACTTTTTGTAAAGAATGTTCTCGTATTTTATAGTTAATTTTTTCATTGCGGAGATCTGTTGTTGCGGAAAGTCCAATAGCTCTAAGTTTTGCTGTTATTTTTTGGGCATATTCATTTGCTTCGGACGTAATTGTTGCAACAACAACTTGTTCAGGAGCAAGCCAAAGTGGCATATGTCCAGCAAAATTTTCGATTAATATACCAAGAAAACGCTCCATTGATCCAAAGATAGCACGGTGGATCATAACAGGTTGACGTTTTTCTGAATCTTTATCAATATAGAATGCACCAAAACGTTCGGGGAGATTAAAGTCTATTTGTGTTGTTCCACATTGCCATTCACGACCGATAGCATCCTTTAATGTATATTCAAATTTTGGACCATAAAATGCTCCTTCACCTGGAAGGATGCTTGTTTTGATTTGTCCTGCAAATTTTGTTTCAATCGTTTTAAGGACAGATTCCATGATACTTTCTGCATGATCCCATAATGCATCAGACCCAACTCGTTTTTCTGGACGTGTTGAAAGCTTAAGACTAATTTCTTTAAAACCAAAATCAGCATAAGTTGATAAAATAAGATCATTAATACTGAGACATTCATCGGCTAATTGTTCATCAGTACAAAAAATATGTGCATCATCTTGCGTAAAACCACGCACACGCATAAGACCATGTAAAGAGCCCGAAGGCTCATAACGATGAACAAGTCCAAATTCAGCAAGTCTAATAGGCAAATCACGATAAGATTTTAAACCATGTTTAAAAATTTGCACATGACCAGGGCAATTCATTGGTTTAAGGGCATAAATATTCCCACGATCTGAATCTTCCGCTGCTGGAATTACTTTGAACATATTCTCCTTATACCAGCCCCAATGGCCAGATATTTCCCAGAGTGACCTATCGAGAACTTGTGGTGCATTAACTTCAGCGTATTGATGATCATCAAGGCGTCTACGCATATAGTTGATCAAATTTTGGAACATTTTCCAACCTTTTTTGTGCCAAAAAATCATTCCTGGCCCTTCTTCTTGAAAATGAAATAAGTCCATTTCACGTCCCAAGCGGCGATGATCACGTTTTTCAGCTTCTTCTAGCATATGGAGGTAGGCTTTTAAGTCATTTTCATTTGCAAATGCTGTTCCATAAATTCTTGTGAGCATTGGATTATTGGCATCGCCACGCCAATAAGCTCCTGCGACTTTCATTAATTTGAAAGCATTCCCAATTTGCCCTGTAGATTGCATGTGCGGTCCGCGGCAAAGATCAAACCATTTTCCTTGATAATAAATTTTTAAATCTTGATTTTCAGGAATGCTATCAATAAGTTCAACTTTATAAAATTCCTTTTTCTCAGAAAAAATTTTTCTCGCTTTTTCACGAGACCAAATTTCTTTTCTGAAAGGTTTATTGCGTTGGATAATTTCACGCATTTTCTTTTCAATGACGGTGAGATCATCTAATGTAAAAGGTTGTTGGCGTGCAAAATCATAATAGAATCCATTCTCAATGACAGGACCTATTGTTACTTGCGTTTCAGGAAAGAGTTCTTGCACTGCTTCAGCAAGGACATGGGCGCAGTCATGCCTTATGAGTTCAAGAGCGCGTGAATCTTCTCGGGTAATAATCTCTACTTGACCAGATTGTTCCAATGAATCCGATAAGTCTCGCGTGATACCATCAAGCCTATAGGCGACAGCTTTTTTTGCGAGTGATTTAGAAATGGATTCTGCTAATTCCAAACCAGTCATTTCGGAGGGGTAATTACGTTTTGAACCATCAGGAAAAGAAAGAGAAACAGAGCAAGACATAAAAACACCCTTTTAATCCAATTCCGCTAACGATTGCGGATGGTTTCGTGAAAATTGAGTAAAAAGCTTATAGACTGATTTTTTATCAATACATACGAAAAAAGAAAAGGATTATTTGTTGTGTTTGTCAGAAATTTTCCAGTAACGCCAAGGTTTATAAAAACAGCAAGAATTTCCAAGAGAAATAGGTACTGGGTCAAAGCCATCTGTTCCAAAGGGCCCACAACGTATGATACGAAAGAGTCCCATCCATGCACCAGCCCAAAGCCCATGGCGTGCAATCGCTTCATATGTATATTCTGAACAAGTCGGGGCATGGCGACATTGATTGCCTATAAGATTTGAAAGTGTTATTTGATAGAAACGTATTAAGAAAATACCCAATAATCGTCCAGGTGTTTTTTGCCAATTGCCTGTGTAATTTCGAGTCAATTTTTTTTGTCGAGATTGTGATTTGAACATTTATTTTTCTTCAATTTTTTGAATGCAGTCTATCGTTGCATCAAAGGGTAGTAGTGTTGCTGCATGGCGCATTTTATAATCTTTAATGGGCTGTAAGCAAGAAAAATCCTTAAATGCAGCTTGAGGAGAAGGACCATTTTGCGTTAGCATTTGATAAATAACTTCACGCAATATTTTAAGATCTTGTGTTGTTTGTCCGATGATATGAGATGCTAAAAGTGAAGCCGATGCTTGCCCTAGCACACATGCGTGTATTTCATGGGCAAAATCCGTAATAATACCATTTTCCACTTTTAAATCTACAGTGATTGTCGAACCACAAAGGTGTGCATGTTTTTTTGATGTTGCATCAGGATTATTAAGACGCCCAATTTTTCCTATATGTGCAGCATATTTAAGTATTTTATCATTATAGATATTATCAATCATGCGCTATTGCCTGAAATTTTGAGAGTCGTGATTGTTTAAACTTTTAATTCGCTTATATAGAGATTATACAAAATGAAATAGGTATGGAGCAAATGCTTTGTATAGAGTAAGCTTGGAGTTTTTGAATGCGTAATGTTGTTAAAGAAGACGCGAAGGATTCTTTTTTATCTGAAGAAAAGCGTCCGAGTATTGAAGAGGTGGAAGAAGCGATTCGTACATTACTCTTATGGATAGGGGAAAATCCAAATAGAGAAGGGCTTTTAGATACTCCAAGACGTATAGCCAAGGCATATCGCGAGCTTTTTAGTGGTTATAGTCAATCGGTTAAAGAAACCTTAGGTACAGTTTTTGAAGAGGTTTCAGGATATAATGAAGCCGTAATCGTAAAAAATATACCTTTTTATTCACACTGTGAGCATCATATGATCCCAATTATTGGGAAAGCACATATAGCATATCTTCCTAATGAAAAAATTGTTGGCCTTTCAAAAATTGTGCGTGTTGTAGATATTTTTTCTCGTCGTTTACAAACACAAGAAGCTATGACAGCGCAAGTGGCTCACGCGTTAAAAACGTATCTGAAGCCTCATGGTGTAGCAGTATTGATTGAGGCGGAGCACATGTGTATGGCTATGAGAGGAATCCAAAAACAGGGCTCTACAACAATTACAAAAAACTTTCATGGTTATTATGAAAAAGATCAAGCTGCACAAGCACACTTTATGATGATGATTCAAAGATCGTAGTAAAGTCGATATTTTTAGTAATCTCTATTAAGTTATAAATCGTCCGGATAAAAATAAATTATGAGAAAGAGAAAATTGGCTTGTACCTTTCTTTATGATTTGTTAAAGGCTAAAAACCAGAATGTTTTTCTTCCCACGTGCGGTCGTGGCGGAATTGGTAGACGCGCAGCGTTGAGGTCGCTGTGGGGCAACCCGTGGAAGTTCGAGTCTTCTCGACCGCACCAGTTAGCGGTGAGTCCCTGTAATGAGATGAAGTTATGTAGAGAGAGGGGATTTATGCGCATTATAGAAAAATCTTTTTTGTATGTTATTTGTTGATGTGTTGCTAATAATGTTTCATTTTTTATTACTTTATCTGTGCATTTGAAATGTTATATTTTTATAGGGTGGGGGTAAAGTTGCAGTGAGAAGTATAATGATTTTGAGATATTTAACACTTCTTATTTGTATTTCTTTATTGTCAGCATGTAGTGATTCACGCGCTGTGCTTTGGCATGGAGTGCATGCAACTCCTTCTATGACTGCAGTAGAAAGAGAAGTTGAAGAGAACCCGGTTTCTCCAAAAGCCATCATTCCAGTGTATGTTGCAACAAGTCGTATGATGCAAAATAATTACGCTCAACCTTATGGTGCAGAGCGATCAAATAAAGTACATTACAATCGCGTTGACGTAGGAATTCCTCAGCAACATACAAAGGGAGTTGTTGAAATAAATGCCTATAAACCTACGCATGATAAGTATTTTGCAGCAGTAGCATTGCAAAAATACGATAATAAAGAACAGTTTAAACAGCAATTAAATGCTGCTTTAGAAAAAAAGCCAAAAGGAAAAAGAGAAATTTTTCTTTTTATCCATGGGTATAATAATAATTTTGCAGATGGTACATTTCGTACAGCACAGTTTACACACGATTATTCTTTAAATGTTGTCGCTGTGCATTATTCTTGGCCTTCTGCCGGATCTGTTCCTCTTTATATTTATGATCGTGACAGTGCTAATTTTGCCCGTGATGGATTGATAGAGCTTTTAACACTTATTAGTGAAACCAATGCTGATCAGATTTCGGTTATTGCGCATTCTATGGGCAATTTTGTTATAATGGAAGCATTTAGAACTTTAGCCTTACAGAAAAAATATAAGCCTATTCGTCGTATTACAAGTTTATTAATGGCGGCACCAGACATTGATGTTGATGTATTTGAGCGCCAACTTAATGATATAAAAAAACTCCCGCAGCCAACAGCTATTTTAGTATCTAGAGCGGATAAAGCTCTCGCGGTTTCAGGACGTCTTACGGGTGGACATCATCGTGTGGGCGATGGCTCAGATATTGAAATGTTGCGTAAAAATGGAATAGCTGTTCTTGATTTCTCTCATGTGGATGGGGGAGCACACAATGTCTTTGCATCTTCACCAACGTTGATGGCTCTTTCTCGAGAAGGTTCTTTGGCTTCCACAATTATGCAAGGTACAGAATTGTCACCTAGTCAAGCTCTTCTTGCTGATGGTAGTAGTGTGTTGGAGAAAACAACACATCTTATCCTTTATACACCTGTACGTTTTCTCTCTCCACGGATTCCACGTTGATAGTGAAAAGAGAGAAGGGGACATCGAATAATGCATTGGAGGTAATATTTTTTAGCACTTTCTTTAGAATGGCTTTGTAAAATGGAAAATAAATAGCGGGATGAATGTAAAAAACAGTCATTAGGTGAGTTTGTGATGATTGCACGGAAACGCTATGTTAATACGCCTACAGTTGTTGATTATTTATCTCATTCCGCAATTAAGTTGTTAGATATTCATGCTATGCTTGTGAAGGTGAGAAAAGGTGATATGGGGGAAAAACCAAATTTATTGCGTCAAATTGATTCTACAAAAAAACAGTTAGATGAGATAAGCCATGCTCTTATTTTAGAATATCGTAAACGCCAAGAAAATGAGCGTTTTTTAAAACAAATTCTGCTATCCATTTCCGATCAACTTTTTGCACTTAACAATGGTTTTAAGGAAACAGGACGTCTTTTTTTTCAAGAAGTTAGAATACTTCAATCTCAGATGCAATGTTTATATGAGGGAAAGGAGAGGCTGCATTTGTTGAATAGCCAAGAATCTTTTTGTTCTCCTTCAAAGATTGATGAAGTCATTAAACAGTTACAAAAAGCACGAGAAAAGCTTATTCTTGAAAGCCCACATCTCTTTGAAAAAAGCACAAAAGCTAAACAATAAAGTTCTTTTAGTTGAGCAGACAGATAATTTGAGTTTTACAGCAAAAAACGCTGTTAAATAGAAGGCTATAATCTTTTAAAAGAAAAAAATTGCTTTAATAAATGAAACGCATGTATTTTATAATCATACTCCTTATCCGATTAAAGCTTTAAAAGACTTTAAGGCTGATGCATTAGGTGGTTTTATTGAAGAAAATGTTTGTGGTAAGAACTTTACAAAAAACTTTCTGATTCTTAATAATGGCTCACCGGATAATTTTGCCAATGTTACGGAGTTGTTAGTATATTCATTAGAAACTTAAACTCTAACATATTTTCTTAATAGGAATTAGTTGAATTTAAAGCATTAAAAAAGAAGTTTGATAAAATAATACGTTTTATAAATTCACGTTTAGCTCTACCTTCTCCTGAATTTAAAAAGGATCGGAAAATGAATAAGCTACACGTAATTAAAAAATCATATGGTGCCCCCAGAGAGACTCGAACTCCCGACCCCCTGATTACAAATCAGGTGCTCTACCAACTGAGCTATAAGGGCGTAACCACGTAGGAGTTAGCACAAACTCACAAAAAGGAAAACAGAAAATTATCAAATTTTGTACATATTAAAAGAAAACTATATAACAAATAAAAAAATAACCAACTTATTTCCTCTTTTACCACTTTTTACAGCAAGATTGGAATTATCCTTATGTTGATATCTTATAGACTCTTTTATAAGATATCAACATTTTGCTATCGAATTACGAATCTGAAGACTTTGATTGATGAGAAAGGTATTTTTCTAGCCAGTGAATATTATAATTACCATCAGCAACATCTTGATTATTAATAAGATCGCGAAAAAGAGGTAGTGTAGTTTTTATTCCATCCACGACAAATTCATCTAAAGCACGCCGTAAACGCATCATACATTCTAAACGGGTACGCCCATGAACAATCAGTTTTCCAATCATACTATCATAATAAGGAGGGATACGGTAACCTGAATAAGCACCTGAATCAACACGAATCCCTAAACCTCCAGGTGTATGAAAATGTGTAATGGTTCCAGGTGATGGCGTAAAGTTAATAGGATCTTCTGCATTAATACGGCATTCAATGGCATGACCAGAAAAACAGACATCATCTTGTGTCACTGAAAGCTTGCAGCCTGATGCAATATGGATTTGTTCATGGACTAAATCTATACCTGTAATTGCTTCAGTTACAGGATGTTCGACTTGTAAACGCGTATTCATTTCGATAAAATAAAATTCGCCATTTTCATAAAGAAATTCAATAGTACCAGCTCCACGATATCCAAGTTGGGCACAGGCATTTGCAACAATACTACCAATTTTTTTTCGTTCAGTTTCACTAAGTGCAGGTGATGTAGCTTCTTCCCATACTTTTTGATGCCGTCGTTGCAGTGAACAATCGCGTTCTCCTAAATGAATAGCATTTCCCGCACCATCACCTATGACTTGAATTTCGATATGACGGGGTTTTTCTAAATATTTCTCTATGTAAACAGCGTCATCACCAAAAGCAGCTTTCGCTTCTGAACGCGTTGTTTTGAGAGCTATAGAAAATTCTTGTTCAGAATGAACGACTTTCATACCACGTCCGCCACCACCGGCAGAAGCTTTGATAATAACGGGATAACCAATTTCACGAGCGGTGCGTAAAGCATCAGATTCTTCAGTGACTGCTCCATCTGAACCGGGAACTACAGGAATACCAAGTTTTTTGGCGGTTTTCTTTGCTTCGATTTTATCGCCCATGATTCGGATATGAGTAGCTGTTGGACCGATGAATGTAATATCATGGGCTTCTAGAACATCTGCAAATTTTGCATTTTCAGAAAGAAAGCCATAACCTGGATGAACAGCATCAGCTCCTGTAATTTCACAAGCAGCAATAATTTGCTGAATACTCAAATAAGAATCGCGAGCGGGAGGAGGGCCAATACAAACACTTTCGTCAGCAAGACGAACATGCATTGCATCTGCATCAGCGGTAGAGTGAACAGCCACGGTTTTTATGCCAAGTTCTTTACATGCACGTAAAACGCGAAGAGCAATTTCTCCCCGATTAGCAATGAGGATTTTTCGAATCATGGTTGCCCCTCGCTTTATTCAACAATAATAAGTGGTTCACCAAATTCAACAGGTTGGCCATCTTTGACAAGAACAGTGGTTACCGTGCCTGAGCGTGGTGATGAAATTTGATTCATTGTTTTCATGGCTTCAATAATAAGTAATGTCTCTCCTTCAGAAACATTTTGTCCTACTTCTACAAAAGGTTGTGCACCTGGTGAAGGTGCAAGATAAGCTGTTCCAACCATCGGAGAGGTTATTGTGTTTTTTGATTTATCTTCTTGGATAGATTGTATAGGAGATTCAGTTGTTGGGACTGGAGAAGATGTTACAGAAAAAGTAGGAGTAGAAACAGGAGCATAGATTGCTTGCTCAGAAGAAGTTAAGGTATTTTGGCGTGAGACACAAATACGAAGCTCCCCTTGTTCAACTTCAATGTTCGTTAAATTGGTATCATTCAAAATTTCAGCAAGATCACGAATAATTTTCGTATCAATTGCGGTTTTTGCCGAATCCATTTTTTTTGTTGCCATTTTATTTCTAACTCCTTGATCAATGAAGATCGTCATTATCTCATTTTATGACCGAATATCTCTAGATTAGGGATGACATCTTTTGAGGCTTTAAAGATTTTTATTTCCTTTAAATCATTATACTTTGCAATTTAAAACTCGTATCTGCTTTACGCAAAATTGCACTTATAAGCCTGTTATCAAAAAAGAGAAAGCATAAAATTACCTCACTTATAGTATTCTTCCTAAAACTAATTAGGTATTCACCGTGTATTGTCTATCGCTTGTTTTAGAGTATCTTGTCTGGCTGCGCCAATGAATATTTTATTACCAATGATGTAAGAAGGTGTTCCCGTAATATGAAGTTTAGAGGCAATTTGGATATTTTCTTTAAAAGCGTTTTGTAGAGTGGGATCTTTTATTGCATTATGTAGTTTTTTTTCATCTGCTCCTAATGAAACAGCTATTTTAATAGCTTTAGCTTCATTTGCGCGACCCTGATACATTAAAAGCGTTTTGTGAAACTGAGGATATTTCTCTGGAAATTGTTTTCGAAATGCGTAGGCAACAGTATGGGCTGCCATAGAATCAGAGCTTAAAATTGGTAAATCCTTAATAATAACCTTTAAATCTGGATATTCTTTTATCAAGTCTTCTATATGTGAATAGGAACTTTTACAATACCCACAGTTGTAATCAAAAAAATTGACAAGCACTTTTTTACCATTTGGGTTTCCCAAAATGGCGTCATGAGGAGAATGAAAAATTTCTTTTTCTAATAAATGGATGACAGAAGTTTGTATTTTGTTTTCGTATTCATTCTGTTTTTCCAGCTTATCTTGAAGAATAAGCTGCATTTCAATCAGAATTTCTGGATGAGTAAGAAGGTACTCTCTGACAATTTGTTGAATATGATGAGAATCAGTATGTGGTATCATTTTTTCTTTAAGCTTAGATAAAAAGCTAGAATCTTCCAAAAGTTGTGTTTTAAGCTTTTCTAAGCTTAAATGATTTGCTGTTTTTGAGTGTGATGTTGCGTTTGATAAAGAAGGTAAAAAGATTAAAATACTCGACATAACTGGGACTAAAATTTTTGAAAGAGGTGTTATTTTCGAATTTTGAGAGTGATGAGTCATCTGTGTACCTTCACATTTCCTAGTGTGTCATTGAGTGAACTATATGAAAAGCGTTATCTATGTGCAATAAAGCATTTAGCTATAGTGTGTATTTAAGAGTGAGAAAAAACATCAATTTTTCTCTAAAAAGACTTCATATGATGAACCTTGGCTTGGCAAGGATATTTTTTGTAAAAGATAAAAAAATTCTCTTTAATTTGTCAAATGTTGTTTTGATGTATAAGGGTATCAAAAGCTTTTTGTGCGTGTTTATTTTAGGAAAAAGTACGTTGATAATACAATGAAGAACCCTTGTATTATTTTTTCCTATTGCTTTATTGAGTACTGAGAAACAAACTTAAATAATGAAAAGTGAAATTATGAAAACCACAACACATTATGAACTGTTTATCATTGGGGGAGGGATAAACGGGTGTGGATTGGCAAGGGATGCAGCAGGACGCGGATTTAAAGTGGGATTGGCTGAAATGAACGATCTTGCATCTGGGACCTCAAGTGCGTCAACAAAGCTTATTCATGGCGGGCTTCGTTATCTTGAACATTATGAGTTCAAGCTTGTTCGTGAAGCATTGAAAGAACGCGAGATCATTTTACGTATGGCTCCACATATTGTGCGTCCTTTGCGTTTTCTTCTTCCTTATCATAAAGAATTGCGCCCTGCTTGGATGTTGCGTTTTGGACTTTTTATTTATGATTATTTAGGGAATTGGAATCAGAAATTATGGCGCAGTAAAACAATTAATTTTTCAAAAAAATTTCGCTCTACACTGAAGAAAGAATATCAGAGAGGTTTTGAATATTCTGATGCAAGAGTAGATGATGCGCGTTTAGTTATTGGCAATGCTCGTGATGCAGAAAAATGGGGCGCTGATATAAAAGTACGAACAGAAGTTCTCTCTTTAAAAAAAGAAGACAATAAATGGCGTATCGTTCTTCAAGACAAGTTAAGTAGCAAAAAATATAGTGTCACAGCTTCTTATGTCGCGAATATGACAGGACCTTGGATTGATCATGTTTTGGCAAGCATATTAGACTATAATGAACATCCACCAGTACGACTTGTTAGAGGTTCTCATATTTTGGTTCCCAAGCTTTATACTCATGATCGTGCTTATATTTTTCAAAATGGTGATGGGCGTATTATATTTGCTATTCCGTATCAAGAAGAATTTACCTTGCTTGGAACAACAGATTGTAATTATCAAGGAGATCCGGCTGACGTTCATATTACTGATACAGAAATTGATTACATTTGTGCAGCAGCTAGTGAATATTTCATACAACCAGTATTGCCTGAAACAATAGTCTGGTCTTACTCTGGAGTTCGTCCACTCTATGATGATGGAGCTTCAAAAGCACAAGAAATTACGCGCGATTATGTTTTAAAAGAAATGGGAACAGGAACAACACCAAAGATTCTTAATCTTTATGGTGGAAAGATTACAACTTATCGTAAGTTGGCTGAAGATGCGATGAAATTTGTTGAAAAAGCGCTTGGTAAAAAGGGAGCATCATGGACGGCTAAGACAGTACTTCCAGGGGGCGATTTTCCCTATAATCAATTAGATATAATCGAAAATAAGATTGCTCTTTTGATGCCAGATTTAGATGCTTTTACACATCGCAGACTTGCACGCTCCTATGGTACGGAAGCATTAGTGATATTTGCACATGGTAAGGAAAATAGAGGAAAAAATTTTGGACATGGGCTTTATGAAGTAGAAGTAAAATGGTTGATGGAAAAAGAATGGGCTAAAGTATGTGAAGATGTGTTATGGCGTCGTTCAAAACTTGGTCTCCTATTTAATGAGCAAGAGGTTGATACTCTTTCTTCCTATATGCAAAGCCAACAAGAGACTGAATAACCTTTATGATCATTTCATTTTACAGATTTTATCTGCAATATTGTAAAATATTTTCTTCAAGAAATACTGGTGTCAGTCATACATTTTAAAAAGACAATGATTGTCTATACCCTAATTTTAGTTTTTTTTGCAAGAATCATAAAATGGCAAATTAGATAGAATATTTAGGATAAAATTTATCTATCTTATAAAGTGAAATCCAAGAATGTTACCAAGAATTACTCATTGAGAAAAAATGATTTATAATTATATGCGTGTAAAATAAGGATTTTTGTTCTTTCTTGAGGAGAAGATAAAAGCATCTTCTGTAGCGTTTATTTGCACAATAATTTAAAAAAATCTAAAGAAAATTAAATCTATTATGAAAAATTGTACAATGTTTTAGTTTATCGTTTATTATCTTAAACGCTGTGCTAAATCATGTAAGGATAGAGGCTTGATGAGCGTAAGAAGAACTTGTAAATGAGTTTTTTATATTATAGTGAAAATTTTTTTCATGTTTATATACCTAAACAGTAATCTGTGAGAAATGCCATATTGTGTTTTATCATGATTGATTGTAGTAAACCTTTATAACAATTGAAGATAATGGGCTGTTATTATACTCATGATAGTATAAGAGAATAAAATTTTCCGTAAACTAAAAGTAAGTATTTTTCTATGTATAAAGAGAGAGCTATAGGGATATGAGAGTAATACCCTCATGACATTTTACAACCTTCCATCGCCTGTAAAATTTGCAGTAGCACCAATGTTGGACTGGACAGACCGACATTGCAGGTTTTTTTATCGTCTTTTAACGAAAAAAGCACTCCTTTATACGGAAATGATGGTAGCAGATGCTGTCATTCATGGTGTTCGCGAACAATTGTTGGCTTTTAGCGATAAAGAATGTCCAGTTGCATTACAATTAGGGGGGGCGGATCCAAAAAAGTTAGCAGAAGCTGCAAGAATTGCTGAAGATTTTGGCTACAACGAAATAAATCTCAATGTCGGTTGTCCATCAAATCGTGTTCAAGCAGGTGTCTTTGGGGCTTGTTTGATGCTACATCCAGACATTGTGGCAAATGCCGTGGAAGCGATGAAACGAGAAGTTACTATACCAGTAACTGTCAAATGTCGGATTGGAGTGGACGAACAAGATGAAGAGTTGGCGTTAGATCTTTTGGCTAATCAGGTTTGGAATGCTGGATGTGATGCGCTCTGGATACATGCACGCAAGGCATGGCTGCAAGGATTGAGTCCGAAAGAAAATCGCAATATTCCGCCCCTTAATTATGAAAGGGTTTATAGATTAAAACGTAAATATCCTCATAAATTCATTGGGATAAATGGTGGAATTAAATCGATTGATGAGATCAAAGAACACTTAACTTTTTGTGATGCTGTCATGCTTGGTCGTCAAGTTTACCATGATCCAGCTTTGTTAAAACATATTGATTTTGAACTCTATGATAAGGCGCAAAATAATCTGAGTGAGAGTGATCTTATTGAGGTTATGTGTGATTATGCTGCTCGACATATTGCATCGGGGGGGCGGCTTTCTCATGTGACTCGTCACATGATTGGTTTATTTCATGGGCGGGGTGGGGCACGTCGATGGAGGCAAATATTATCAAATGACGCGACAAAACCAAATGCAGGTATATGTATTTTAAAAGAAGCTTTTTGTGCTCTCATTTAATAACAGCCTGACAATTAACATATGTTAAAGTTGAGATCCTTTGTGTTTTGATTTCTTTATGATCATTTTGATCCTTTTGATTTTATAAGTTTTTGAAAGTTTGCAACTTTTGTTATAGAAGGAATGTTAGAATTTATATATTAAACAACATGTTAATTGCTCCTATTTAATAGAGAAATAGATTAAGAGCATACTGTAAAAATAGTAATAACATATTGATAATATTTTAAATCTTTCATGTTTGCTATTTGATTAGAAAATAGAATATAGAAATCATTGCTTTCATAATATTTAATGTTTTTAAAGCACTGTTTAAAAAAACAATAAATTATTCATATCCTGTATATATGACGTGATTTTCATAAACATTGTAGATTTTAAAAGGTATCCTTATGACCGCTAGTCCATTTGATGATTTTCGTGCTTTGCTTACAAATTTACCTGTTGCTGATGAGTTTTCTATAATTTTGGCAAAAAAACGGCAAAAAAACTTAATAAAAGAGCAAGGAACATTGGGAAAACTAGGGGATATTGCTGTTTGGTATGCGGGATGGAGGGGGACAGAAAAACCTATCGTAACGCGACCTTTAGTCGCTATTTTTTCTGGAAACCATGGTATAGTAGAAGAAAATGTTACACCATTTCCACAATCTATGACACAAAAGATGGTGCAAAATTTTGCATCGGGTGGAGCTGCTATCAATCAAATTTGTATTGCTTATGATCTTGGATTAAAAATTTTTGATTTAGCATTGGAATATCCAACAATGAATATTACGAAGGATGCCGCAATGGATGAGCGGAGTGCGGCTGCTACAATGGCATTTGGAATGGAATCCATTGCGGGTGGAACAGATCTTTTATGTATTGGAGAAATGGGCATTGGAAACACAACAATAGCTTCAGCTTTATGCTTAGCATTGTTTGGAGGAGAAGTGGAAGAATGGACAGGAAATGGTATGGAATTAGACGATGATTTTTATCAACGTAAAATTTCAGCGGTTAAGACAGCCATTTCTTTACATAAGGATTATTTTAATGATCCTTTTGAGATAATGCGTCGCTTAGGAGGACGTGAAATTGCTGCCATGGTTGGTGCTATTTTAGCAGCAAGAATAGAAAAAATACCCGTTATTTTAGATGGTTTTGTGGCAACAGCAGCTGCAGCGGTCCTTTATAAAATGCATCCAAAAGCTCTTGATCATACCCTTGTTGGACATGTTTCTTCTGAGAAAGCTCATCGTAAACTTTTAAACAAAATTGGCAAAGAACCACTTCTGGATTTGGGGATGCGTCTTGGTGAAGGGACAGGAGCAGCTATAGCAGCTGGTATTGTCAAAGCTGCTGTTTTAACACATGCACAAATGATGATTTTTTAACAAAAAAGTTTGAATGCCTAAAAGATAATGAGATGATATAAAAAACTCTTAAGGATTTTGTTCATGCGTTTTGTCGTGTAATTTAATATAATTAAGTGGAAGTTCCGTTGTATATTTAATCTGTTCCATTGCGAAAGAAGATGAGACATCACGGATGTCAATTTTAGAAATTAATTTTTTATAAAAAAGATCATAAGCTTCAATGTTGGGCACAACAACACGCAACAAATAGTCAATATCTCCACTCATTCGATAAAATTCAATGACTTCACGGAATTCTTGCACAATTTTTGAAAAACGCTTAAACCATTCATGACTATGTGTGTTTGTGCGAATAGACACAAAAACAGTGACGTGCGCATTTACTTTTTCTGGAGAAAGAACGGCAACACGACGCTGAATGACGCCATCTTCTTCAAGCTTTTGAATTCTACGCCAACAAGGAGTGGTCGAAAGTCCTACTTTTTTAGCAATATCAGCAACAGAAAGTGTCGCATTTTCTTGCAAAAGATGTAAAATTTTTCGGTCAAGACGATCCATATTTTTTCTCAATATTTTAATTTATAAAAATTTACGCACTAAACGACGCAGATATACAATAAGCTCATCGTTAAACCATGGATTTTTCTGTAACCAAAAAGTATTTCGCCATGATGGATGAGGCAAAGGCATAACATTATAGCCTTGAGGTTGGGGAATGGAAAGAATATTTCTCCAATCACTAACGGTTGCTGAAACAGTTTTATGTTTTAATTCCGTAATATGCCATTTTTGCGCATAACTGCCAATAGCAAGAACAAGCTTTATTTGAGGCATCGCTTGAAATGTCTTTTCATGCCATATTTCTCGACATTCACGTCTCGGTGGTAAATCAGCTTTATTTTTGTCATAACCTGGAAAACAAAATCCCATAGGAACAATAGCAAAAAGAGATCTGTTATAAAATTCTTCTTTCGTTACCCCCAGCCAATCACGCAGCCTTTCGCCAGAGCGATCATTAAAAGGGATAGAAGTTTCATGGACACGCAATCCTGGTGCTTGTCCTGCAATTGCAATCGAAGCCGTATCGGATAAATAAACGACGGGATTTGGTTCGTGAGGAAGAGGAGGAAAATAATGTGGCTGTTGGATACAAACACGACAGGAATAGATTTTTTTTTCAAGTTTAATAATCTGATTACATCGTTTCATTGGTCAATGAAATTAAAAAATATTTTTTTATTCAGTGCGAGGATTTGCTTTGCGCCATTCTCGCGGTCGTTGAAAACTTGATGCCCATATTCCTTTCTTTTTCCTTCTAGCTTCTTGTTCTTCTTTGGGATATTCATAATAACTTACAGCCCAACCATTATGTACAAGCGTCGCGTTGATATTGCTAACTTGTTTTGTTTTACATGTTGCAAGGATACGACGGTATTGGTCTGTTTTATGCCAGAGACATGTAACAGTTTGATTTTCTATTAGTTTTTCTAAATATTTTTTTGCCTCAAGCCCACAAGGGTAGCGTTTCTCCTTTTTTCCACAAAATTGGTGGAGTTCAGGAGCATCAATTCCAGCAAGTCGAATCCTAATTGAAGAAATCATGATAGAATCACCATCAATGATTAGTGCATTTCCTTTAACAGAGTTTTGAGAAAAAAAATTTTCTTTTTGAGGCAACTGCTGGTTCTGCTTAAAATAAATTGACATAACGATAAGAAAGCTAGCAGCGACAAAAATACTGAAACCGGTAATTTTTTTTAAACTTCTTAGATTAAAATGAGAATTTTTTTTCATGAAACCAAGAAACTGCTAACATTATTATAACGCACTCTATTTTAGTATTGCTTATAATTCGTCCAAAATTCCATTTATATGACGAAACAATGTCTCGTTTTAATGAAAAAATCTCGTTAGATAGCACAATAATCAATACTCATGTAGAATATATGTAAGCAACTTAAATAATAAATCAACTTATCCAAATTCGTACAAAACATACAAATTTTAAAGTAAACTTTTTAAACTTAAGGGAACAAAAAACACCCCTCAAAAAATAACGTTGAAGAGCAATATCCCCACATTCCTTTTGGAGTATAAAATCTATCAATTCAATGATAAGTCTATTTATTTAATTTTTGTTTCTTTAAATTCAACGTGCTTTTTTACAACTGGATCATATTTACGCTTGCTCATTTTATCTGTCATTGTACGGCTGTTTTTCTTTGTTACATAGAAAAAACCGGTATCTGCAGTTGATAAAAGCTTGATCTTAATGGTTGCTGCTTTAGCCATAATGTAAGAACCCTACTTATACTGAAAAAATAT
Organism: Bartonella sp. SD1336NMGDW; assembly: GCF_042193565.1. Taxonomy (NCBI): domain Bacteria; kingdom Pseudomonadati; phylum Pseudomonadota; class Alphaproteobacteria; order Hyphomicrobiales; family Bartonellaceae; genus Bartonella; species Bartonella sp. SD1336NMGDW. The sequence continues at coordinate 40,027 of NZ_JBHILW010000008.1, read as the reverse complement.
TATCTTGCTATCAAAACCTATTTTTGATGTCATCAGATTTTCCAGCAACACTACGGATGTTCTCAAAAAAGTCAAGAGCTGATTAATTTTCTTATAAGTTGGACAAACACCAAAGTGACATATAAACTAAAAAAAACAGCTATAGCTATTGAAAAACCGAAAGGATTAAAGATATCCATGGATTTTCCGATAACGGTCGGCCCGATAAGCATACCAATTCCATAGCAAAAAATAAAAGCAGAATTAGCAGCAGCAAGTTCTTGTCCCTTGAGACGTGCCCCTAGATGTGCAAGACCGATTGTATAAAGGCTCGCTGATACACCACCAAGAAGGAACAGATCAAGCATTAGAATCCATGGATATTGAATGATCCATGGTACCATGAAAGTTCCCACAAAACCTAAGATAGCGCAACTTATCAGCGGATAGCGTCGATCTTTGGCATAATCGCTTATAATGCTAATAGGAATTAAGAGGAAAACATTTCCGAGCGCAAGGGCTGCCATAAAGTGTGCTGCTTCATTCTCATTATAACCAATGGATAAACTAAAGGGCGTAATAAGAGTTAATGCGCCCATTTGAATAGCACCGTAAACAAGTACTGCCATCATAGCGCTTGGAACGTGAAAAAGATAACGAAAAAATGGTGTATATTGGCTTTTTTGAAATTCTGGACTTAATTTCCAAGCGGCAAGAATTGGGATAGCAGCTAATATAATAAGACTATAACCAACAGCAAAAGGAATAAATCCTTGTGTTCCCACTTTTGCTAATAGCGTTGGACCTATCGCAAACCCTAATCCTAGGACAATAGCATAAATGGAAAGAACCAAACCACGTCTTTTAGGGGGAGCATAACTGTTGATCCAAAACTCTGACAGGATAAACATAACCGTCATAGTAAAATGTAATATAAACCTTAAAATGAACCAAACCCATATGGATTCGAAAAAATAGAATCCTAAAAAACTTAACGATCCTATGGCCATCATAAATAATATCGTTTTAGAAATGCCTAAGCATAGGGCGATTCGAGAAGTAAAAATAGCTGCAACAATTGTGGCAAATCCACCAACAGTTCCACTATAGCCGATCATACTATTGGAAATACCTTTCTCTGCCATAAGAAGAGAGACAAGTTGTGTTCCTATTCCCAATGCTGTTCCAACGGTGCCAATAGTTACAATAGCTGCAATAATTGCACGCAAAGAATTGTTTTGAGAGTTAAAAGCTTTTTTTTTCATGAGAATGGCTTAAGGTACTTTTGTTTATTTAAACAATAAAAAGATGAGCTGAAATGAAAGGGAGCCAAAACTATTCTTTGCAGTTTTTCTCATTCCTTGAGTATAAAAAACTGCAAGATTTCTATATGGTTATTATAGAGATAGCAATAAAATTTATCCTCTTGTATATTAAAGAAAGAAGATTGTACACATAAAATAATAAAAATATTATATAATATAAGTCATTTCTTAATTTGAAGTTATTCATTCTTTTATTATTCATATTCTATTTAATGGAGGATAAGAAGCTTAATTTTTTCTCCCATAAAAAGTATGCTTTTGTTTTTTAAATTTGTTTTTATGGTAAGATGTCGGTAAAAATTTTATTGGACGAGGTTTTGTTAAGAGTTCAAAGCATAAAGCGCCAGCAAAAGGTTGTACCGTTATAAGTTTTACTTCTACAACATCACTGAGCTGATAGCCTTTATGGCTACGCTGTCCTACAAGAACATGATGGGCTTCATCAAAATGATAATAATCATTTTTAAGTGTAGAAATATGGACAAAACCATCTGTGTTGAGTTTATCAAGTGAGATAAAAAGACCTGCTTTTGTAACTCCGGAAATGCGACCTGTAAAAATACGGCCGATTTTATTCGTTAAATAGTGAGCAACAAGCCGATCAATAGTTTCCCTTTCAGCCATCATTGCACGGCGTTCATATAAAGAAATTTGCGTAGCAATTTCTGCGAGATTTTGTTCTTGTGTATCTGTTAACTGATCATTTCCTAATTTCAGCGTTTTAATGAGTGCTCGATGAATAATAAGATCAGCATAACGGCGGATAGGGGATGTAAAATGTGTATAATTATGTAGGTTTAAACCAAAGTGGCCGATATTTTTGGGATTATACTCAGCTTGAGATTGTGAGCGCAGAATAACTTGGTTGATCAATTCTTTTTGTGGTGTATTCGTCATTTTTGCCAGAATGCTATTAAGGCGCGCTGAGGTAAGTTCGCTTCCGCGGGAGAGTGGTATCCCCAAACTTTGAAGAAAGCTCCGAAGTATTTCTTGCTTAGCAAGAGAAGGTTTTTCATGAATACGATAAATGAGGGGCTGGTGATGTTGTTTTAATGTTTCAGAAGCTGCAATATTGGCTTGTATCATAAACTCTTCAATTAAACGATGCGCTTCTAATTGTGTTTCACTCACAACATCTTTTATGCATCCATTTTGATCAAGAATAATCTTTTTTTCTGCAATTTCTAATTCTAGTGGTTGGCGACGATTTCGCGCAGCTTTAAGGCATGTATAGGCTTCCCATAAGGGTTGCAAAATGCTCTCAAAAAGAGCGGCTGTTTTTTCATTTATATTACCTTCAATTGCCAATTGTACTTCTTGATAAGAAAGCTTGGCTCTTACACGAATCATAGTACGATGAAAACTATGTTTTCGTTTATTACCATTTGCATCAAAAATCATACGAACGGCTAAAGCTGGTCTTTCTTTTCCTTCACGCAGAGAACATAAATCATGAGAAAGGCGCTCAGGTAACATTGGCACAACGGTATCGGGAAAATAAACAGAATTTCCGCGTTTCAAAGCTTCTTTATCTAATGCGCTTCCTGTTTTGATATAGTAAGAAACATCTGCAATGGCCACAATAATAATCCAACCATCATTATTTGCTGGGTCCTTATCCTTGGTTGCATAAACTGCATCATCATGGTCTTTTGCATCTGGTGGATCAATTGTAATAAATGGTAACTGTCGCCAATCTTCACGATTATCCATATTGGCAGCTTTGATATGTTTGACTTGCTCAAGAACACTTTCAGGAAAAATATAAGGAATTCCTTTCGAAAGAAGTGCTATCATTGAGAGTGTTTTTTCACTCTTAATATGCCCTAAAACATTTTTTATTTTTGCGCTCTTTAATCCGTAACCAGTATTTTTTTTAATTTCGACTTCAACGAGATCACCGACTACAATCTTCATTTCTGGAGACATTTCAACAATGAGTTCATTGGTTTTGCGGTCTATAGGATCAAGGCGCCATTGATTATTTTCAAATTTTCTTACAACAGCAAATGCGCTTTTGGGAGATATATCAATTTTACGAATAATTCGTCCCGTATAAGGGGGGCTTGAGCTTTCAGAATTTTTATTTCGAAAAACTTTTACAAGAATATGATCTCCAACACCAATGCTACTTCCTTTTATGTGATGAAAAGAGTGTATTTCAATATTGGGCTTTGGAGAATCTTCCCATTCAAGAGGTTGTGCAATAAAACTCCCATCTTTATCACGTCCGCTAATTTTTACTAAAGTAACAGGGGGTAATTTTCCTTTGTTTATTGCTCTTTTGTGTTGTTTAGATATAAGATTTTGATCCTTCAACTCACGTAATATATCTCTAAGCCAAATACGAGAATCGCCTTTTAAGTTAAAAGCTTTGGCGATTTCTCGTTTACTTGAGTGGTTAGGATTCTCATTTATAAAGGAAAGGATTTCTTCCTTATTGGGAAAATTTTTCCCCTTGAATGTAGAGAGATAATTTATGTTTTTTTTACCTTTAGCCAAAATTTATGTCTCTTTTATTTTTGCTTTTGTTTTAGAAGAAGCTCTTTTTGAAGTTGTTTTTTTACTCGATGCTTTAGCCGATATAAGTTCTAATGCCTCTGCCAGTGTTACACTAATGGGATCTTTATCTTTTGGCAATGTTGCATTAATTTTACCCCAATTGACATAAGGACCATAACGCCCGTTGCGCACGGTAATAGTTCCTCCTTCGGGATGCTCTCCTAATGTTGCCAATGCTGCAGATGTTGTTCTGCTTTGCTTGGTTTTGTTTTCTTGTTGTTCTGCCAATACTGTAACAGCGCGATTGATACCAATATCAAAAACTTCATCTGCATGAAGAAGGCGTGCAGATTTTCCGTTATGGCTAAGATAGGGACCATATCGTCCAATCGTAGCTGTGATTGTTTTTCCAGTTTCAGGATGAATGCCAATTTCACGGGGAAGGGATAGTAAAGCCAAGGCTTTATCAAGGGTTACATTTTCTGCCTGCCATTCTTTTGGTAGTCCTGCACGCTTAACTTCTTTGCTTTCACCAAGTTGAATATAGGGACCAAACCGGCCATTGCGAAGAGAGATATCTTTTCCTGTTTCAGGGTCAATACCAAGTATAACAGGTTCATCATTGCGTACAGTTTCATTCTCTTCTCCAGTATCTGTACCAAGTTGGCGTGTATACTTACATTCGGGATAATTGGAACAGCCAACAAAAGCACCATAACGACCGAGTTTTAATGATAATTGACCATTTTTACAAAGAGGACAGGAACGCACATCACTTCCATCTTCGCGTTCAGGAAAGGCGAGAGGTGCTAATGTTACATTTAAAACATCAAGAACATTGGTTATACGGAGTTCTTGGATATTGCTAATAGATGCATTAAATCCATCCCAAAAATCTCGCAATACGTCTTTCCAAGAAAGTTTCCCATCAGAGATAAGATCCAGCTTTTCTTCAAGATCTGCTGTGAAACCATATTCTACATAGCGATTAAAAAAATTTTCAAGAAAGGCTGTAACAATTCGTCCCTTAGCATCGGGAATAAGCTTTCGTTTATCAATTACAATATATCCACGGTCACACAATGTCGCCAATGTGGAGGCATAAGTTGAAGGACGACCAATTCCTAACTCCTCAAGCTTTTTAATTAATGAAGCTTCAGAATAACGAGAAGGGGGCTCTGTCGTATGCTGTACAGATTCAACTTTTTCTTTTGTAAGTGCTTCACCAGTGTTTATTTGTGGTAAACGTGTTGTTTCATTTTCTTCATTATTTTCTTCGTCTCGTTGATCGGTGTAGACGGAAATAAAGCCATCAAAGCGAATAACAGATCCTGTTGCTCTTAGATTTGCACGGTTTTCTCCTTGTTGTGCTTCAATTTCAACAGTTGTGCGTTCAATTTCAGCAGAACGCATTTGGCTGGCAATAGCACGCTTCCATATCAGCTCATAGAGCTTTGCTTGATCGCTATCGAGAAAATTACGGACTTGACTAGGATTGCGTTGAAAATCTGTTGGACGGATCGCTTCGTGTGCTTCCTGTGCATTTTTTGCCTTTGTTGAATAAAAACGTGGTTTTTCAGGAATATAGTCTTTACCGAAAGTTTCATGAATAACTTTTCGTGCTGAATCAATAGCCTCTGGTGCTATTTGCACACCATCGGTACGCATATAAGTGATAAGCCCAGCCGTTTCACCATTAATTTCAATGCCTTCATAAAGCTTTTGGGCAATTTGCATAGTGCGAGAAGCTGAAAATCCTAATTTTGAAGAAGCTGCTTGTTGTAGTGTGGAGGTTGTAAATGGAGGAAGAGGATTTCTCTTTGTAGGTTTTGCTTCAACACTGAGTGTATGATATTGGGCTTTCTCCAACATAAAGCGAATTTGGTCTGCTTGTTCTTGAGACTGAATATCAAGCTTGCCTATTTTTCGTTGATTAAACATTGTCAATCTTGCTTGGAAACTATCATTTCGGATGGTTTTTAATTGTGTTGTAACGGACCAATAATCTTCTTTGATAAAATGTTCTATTTCTGCTTCACGATCACAAATAATACGCAAAGCAACTGATTGAACGCGTCCTGCTGAACGTGCACCAGGGAGTTTCCGCCATAAAACAGGTGAAAGTGTAAAACCAACGAGATAATCAAGTGCGCGACGTGCAAGATAAGCATCTACAAGTGATGTATCAATATCACGTGGATTGTTCATAGCATCAAGCACAGACTTTTTGGTGATGGCATTGAAGACAACTCTTTTAATAGGTTTATCTTTTAAAACTTTTTTTTGACGAAGAACATCCAGAATATGCCATGAAATAGCTTCCCCTTCACGATCAGGGTCTGTTGCTAATATAAGGCTATCGGCTTCTTTAACGGCTTTTGCTATTTCATTTAAACGTTTAGCGGCAGCAGAATCTATATCCCATTTCATAGAAAAATCTTGATCCGGTAAAACAGAACCATCTTTTGCAGGCAAATCACGAACATGTCCAAATGATGCAACAACTTTGTATTGAGACCCAAGATATTTATTTATTGTTTTTGCTTTTGCTGGAGATTCAACGATAACGATATTCATAATTTTACCCAAATATTGAAATAAAAAACTTTTTTATAAACGCCTTTTACGCGAATAGCTAATGACAATTGCTTAAGAGCACATAAAAAAATATTAGCCATATAAAAAACATGAATATTGTACAACTTATGATTGTTATTATTAGAATACACCCTATATAGAATTACACGATTTACTTTCCACTGTTATTACAGGAACATACGGCGAAATACTAAGATAACGTCTATTGAGAGGTAGGAGGGGGAAATGCTCAAGGATAGAGGATTATGTTTATAAATCATTTAAAAGTTATCCAATATATTACAGACATGTCTAAGCAAATGAATCAGATGGCGCGTCAGGCGCATAGTCCGCTTTTAGCATTGCTTTTGGATATGGTTGCCAAAGAAGGGCAAAGCATTATTAATAGTGCTGAGGCTCTTGGGGAAGATCAAGATTCGACAATGACACACAACCACCAGAGTGTCGAATAAGCTTTCCAGCAAGGTCGAGTTCTACCAACAAGAGGTAGAGAGTTGGAAGTGGAACACCTGTGTGGGTACTGAGTGTGTCTAAATCGATTGGCGTTGTTGAAAGAGCAGAGAGAACTGCTGCACGTGCTGCATCATCACCTGCTAAAGAGGGGCTGCTGTTTTTTTCATCTGCTAAATTGAAATTCTCCTTTTCAAGTTGTAAAGAGGATGGTTCCTCAAAAAAATTGAGTTGCGAATTTGGAAGCGGTGAAATTAATGGCGTAAGTGTTTCTATGATGTCAGAAGGATGTGTGGTGAGTAGAGCACCGTCCTTGATAAGATTGTTTGTACCAACAGATCTTGGATCAAGTGGTGAACCGGGAATGGCAAAAATTAACCGTCCCATTTCAGCTGCTTGACGTGCGGTAATTAAGGACCCTGAGCGCAGGGCTGCCTCTACAACCAAGAGACCAAGTGATAGAGCTGCAATAATACGGTTTCTTCTTGGAAAATCGATAGCACGCGGCTTCCAAGAAATGGGCATTTCGCTGATGATGGCTCCACCGTTGGCGATAATATCTTCATGCAACTTTTTATTTTCAGGAGGATAGATATGATCAATTCCCCCAGCCATGACTGCAACAGTTCCTGTTTTTAAACTTGCTTGATGCGCAACGCTATCAATTCCACGAGCGAGCCCAGAAATTGTTATAAAGTCTGCTTCTCCGAGAAAACGCGCAAATTGAGCCGTAAGCTTTTTTCCCGCAGCTGAAGCATTTCGAGAACCTATAATTCCAATAGAAGTTTTTTGAAAAATTGAAACATTACCTTTAATAGCAATAAGCGGCGGAGGGGCTTCTGTAACCTTAAGAAAAGCTGGATAATCTGGTTCTCCCATACCGATAAACCGAACACCTAATCTTTTAGCTTTTTGTATTTCTTTTTCTGCATCTTCTAAGCTTGCTATTTTAATAGATACAGAACCACCACCTTTTCTGCTAAGCTCTGGCAACGCTGCCAGAGCAGATTCTGCTGTTTTATAATGATCAATGAGATTGCGAAAACTAACAGCTCCAATATTTTCACTGCGCAACAACCGTAACCAATTTAGACGTTGACGATCAGTGAGCAGGATTCCTTTATTTATCCCCGTTTTGAGTCCCAATCTTACTTTCTTCCCCAATTAATAATCTACCGATATTTGCGTAATGCTTTATATACACAAATATGCTCATCACAATCAGCATAAAATAGAAATAAGGATCGGAAAAGTAAAAAACAAATATCGCAGTTATAACAACAGAAATGAGTGCGGATAATGAAGAATAGCGTGTGAGGAGAAAAATCGTTATCCATACAATAATAAAAATAATTGCTGCAGGCCAATAGATTCCTAAGCAGACCCCTAGATAGGTAGCAACACCTTTGCCACCTTTAAATTTAAGCCATATGGGGAAAAGATGTCCTAAGAAAACAAAAAAACCTGCTAGAGAAACAAGGATACTATTGTCTAGCGGATCACTAAAAAACTTTATAACGAAAACAACGATAGTTCCTTTCAACATATCACAAAGAAGTGTTAGAGCAGCAAGTTTTTTATTTCCTGTTCGTAAAACATTTGTAGCTCCAATATTGCCGGAACCAATTGTTCTCACATCGCCAAGTTTGGCTAATCTCGTTAAAAGAAGACCAAATGGAATCGAGCCAATGAGATAAGATATGAGGAAAATAAACCATGGAGTGGACTGAAAAAATATTTCTGCTTCATTCATTAAGAATCTCATTAAGTTTGTTGATCAAGTTTAAAAACGGTTTTCCCTTTCACAAAGGTCTGGAGCACGCGTCCTTGAAAACGTGCATTCTCAAAAGGGGTATTTTTTGAACGTGAATAGAGATTCTCTTTCGAAACAACCCATGGTTCTTCAAGATCAACCACAATAAGGTCTGCATGAGCACCTTTCTTCAGTGTTCCTGCATTGAGTCCAAAGAGCTTTGCAGGCGCCGTTGACAAAAGTTCAGTTATCCGTAAAAGAGATAGGCTCTCATCATGGTAAAGGCGTAAGGCTGCACTCAATAAAGTCTCCATACCAATAGCGCCAACCGCCGCGTCATTAAATGGTAAATGTTTTGTATCGTTACTCTGAGGATCATGAGAAGAGACAATAACATCTATAGTCCCATCCTTTATTGCTTCAATCATTGCTATACGGTCTTCTTCTGTACGCAATGGGGGCATTAAGCGAAAAGAGGTGCGATATTCACCAATGTCATTTTCATTGAAAGATAAATGATTAATAGATATACCCGCTGAAATTTTCTCACTGCGTTTTTTACCTAAACGAAGTGCATCAGCAGAGAGTGCTGTTGATATTTGAGCGGCATGATAGCGTGTTTGCGTTAATACTGCTAATCGCAGATCCCTTTCAAGTGGGATAACTTCTGCTTCGCGGGGGATGCCAGAAAGACCAAGCCAACTGGCGAGCAGTCCTTCATTCATCACACCTTGTCCTGTAAGATCTTTATCTTGCGTTTCATGCATCAATGGAACATCAAAATCACGCGCATAAGTCATTGCACGTCGCATAACAGATGAACTTTGAAGCGTTTTTTTTCCTTCACAAAAGGCAACAGCTCCTGCAGCTTTTAGTAAGCCGAATTCCGCTATTTGCTGTCCGTTGAAACCTTGTGTGATCGCAGCAACGGGATAAATATTGACCGATGACTTTTCTTGTACTGTATGCCTAATAAATTCAACAAATGCCACATTATCAATGATTGGACGCGTATCTGGCATCATGAGGAAAGAAGTAATACCACCTGCGGCGGCGGATTGACTTGTTGATGCGATTGTTTCACAGTGCTCATTTCCTAATTCTCCAACAAAAACGCGCGCATCAACAAGGCCAGGGAGAATTGCTTTGTTTTGTGCGTTAACAATTTCTGCTTCTTCTGGGAAACCCTGATTCAGAGCTTCTTTTCCAGCGGCTATAATCCGTCCATTTTCAACAATAACTGTACCAATTTCATCGATTGCGCGCGAAGGATCAATAATACGAGCATTTTGAAAAACAATTGGTTTTATCATTTTTTTTCTCCACTGATCTTTGCGCGTGAATCTAATAAAGCCTCCATGACCGCCATACGCACTGCAATTCCCATTTCTACTTGTGTATGAATCATACTTTGTGGTCCATCTGCTATGTCAGATGCAATCTCTACACCACGGTTTATTGGTCCAGGATGCAGAATAATGGAATCATTTTTGGCATAGGCTAAATTTTCTTTATGTAAGCCAAAATAATGGAAATATTCATGCGTAGAGGGAATAAAAGAACCTGTCATCCGTTCATGCTGTAAGCGCAACATCATGATAACGTCAGCATTTTTAAGACCTTCTTTCATCGTGTTAAAAACCTCAACACTCATATGAGCGATTTCTGCGGGCAAGAGTGTTGAGGGAGCAACAACACGAACACGAGCACCCAAAGCATTGAGACTCAGGATATTGGAACGGGCAACACGTGAGTGTAAGATATCTCCACAAATCGCAACAGTTAATCCTTCAATACGACCTTTTGCTCTTTTAATGGTTAGAGCGTCTAATAAAGCCTGTGTTGGATGTTCATGAGCACCATCACCTGCATTAATGACACAACAATCAACTTTTTGCGCTAATAAAGCTGCCGCTCCTGCACTGTTATGGCGAAAAACCAGTATATCCGGCTTCATCGCATTGAGAGTTGTAGCTGTATCAAGTAATGTTTCTCCTTTTTTTACAGATGAGTTGCCGATCGCAAGACTCATCACGTGTGCACCTAGCCTTTTACCCGCTAAATCAAAAGAAGATTGTGTTCGCGTAGAGGCTTCAAAAAAGAGATTAATTTGAGTCCGTCCATGCAAAGTAGATTTTATTTTATCAATTTTGTTAGAAAGGATAACATTTGCTTCTGCACGATCAAGCAATGTATTAAGATCTTGTACACTTAGATCTTTAATAGCTAAAAGATGTTGATGAGGGAAAAGTGGAAAAAAATTATCTTGAATCATAGCATTCTTCTTTATCTCTCTCTAAACAGGTTAAACAAGCATTTGTTTGAATATGATAAATGTTTCTTAACTCTAAAAAGACAAATAGTCTATGATATGAATGGTTTGAATGTAGGAATATACCTATGAGTGCTGTATCTGCGCAAAATAATCGTCGAAAAAATACATTTCTTAGCGATACGCTTATGTTTCGTATTGCCTCTACTTTGCCTAAGTTTTTGTTAGCAAGCTTTGAAGAAATAGGAGATTTTGCAGCGAGTCGAGAAGCATGGAAACTCTCTTGCTTGGCGAATCATTATAAGCCTTTATTGTGTTATAACGATGAATGGGGGCAACCAACGGAAAAATTAGAGATCCATTCTTCCTATCAAGCTCTTCAGCAATATTCTAGACAAGCAGGTTTGGTTACCTCGCTTTGGGAAAATACGAGCTCAGAAAATGGAGTACGCTATCAAGCGCGTGCGATTCGTTTAGCTTTATCTGCCGGTTTAGAAACAGGGCATTTGAATGAAGTTATCATAACGAGTGCAGCTATTGCTGTTTTAATTAGTGATATAGAGCTCTTCAAAAAATGGCAAAATGTACTTTTATCACGCCAATATGATTCCTCATCAAAGCCTATTCATCATAAAAAGGCTGCTTCTCTAACTTGTGCATTTGATGATATTGAAAAATACGCTTTTAATTTTCCAAGTGTTAAGAAGATTTCTTTCGATGAAAGTATGGAACGTGATCTATATCGTTTAAATGTTGTAAAAACCAATGTTATTAATCCTACCGCTGATGGATATCTTGTTAGTGCAGATTTAAATGGCCATTTAAGTTGTTTTTTTATTCCACGCATACAAGAAAATGGCGCATTAAATGGATTTATATCGATTCGTCATTTAATTCAGCGTTCTGGAGAACTTTTAACACCAGAGGGCGTTGTTGATTTCCAAGGCAGTTATGGTTGGCTTTTGGGAAATGCTGGAGAAGGGCTTAAAGTTATTAAAGATATCGAGACGATGATGCGTTTCGATCAATCGGTCATATCGGCAGGTGTTTTGCGAGCGGCTCTTCAATTTGGCATAGATTTTTTCCGGAAAAAAATGCCCAATCAACCTTTACCACCACTGACAGAACGTATTTTTGCAGATATTGCATTAGATATAGCTGCTTCACAGGCATTGGTTTTGCGTTTAGCGAGAGCATTTGACAATGCAGCAAATGACCGTTCTGAAGCAGCTTTTGCCCGCATTATGACACCTATTATTGCTTATCACGTAAGTCAATTGGTTGTGCCTATTATTGGCGAAATTATTGCACAACTTGGTATTGAAAGTTTTATAGAGAATAACCCATTATCACAAATGTTGCATAATGGGCCTGCACGAATTGTGAGAAATAGTTCTGCTAATCAATTGGTAAAGGATGCCATTCTTATTGCTGAAAAAGCACCAGGACTGTTTCAGAAATTGTTAGAAAAAATTGCTCTTGATATTGGACCAGCGGGACCACGAGCAATTGAAATTATTAAGTCAGCAGGTGATATGGCATCAGCAAATGAAGGTGCAGGAAGGTTTTTTGTCGAACAGGTAGCCTATGCAGCTGCAGCTGCAGCATTACGTTCTACAGACATAGAACATGTTGCAAATGCTTATATGGAAAGCCGTCTTGGGGGACAGTGGAGATCTTCCTACGGGATGCTCATTGCACGATATAATGCAGGGCATTTGCTCAATGTCCTCTATCCTTCCATATGATGAAAGTTTTGAATTCTATTAAGAGCACCTTGCAATATAAAAGCAGCGGCTGCCGAATCAATTCGGTTTGCTCTTTTAGCGCGCGATACATTCATTTCTAGAAGAGAACGTTCTGCTGCAATTGTTGACAAACGTTCGTCCCAAAAAACAAATGGAATTTTTGTATAAGCTTTCATATTGCTCACGAAAGCTCTGGTTGCTTGAACACGAGAACCGCTGCTTCCATTCATGTTAAGGGGTAAGCCAATGATAATAACGCCTACATTTTCACGGTCAAAAGTTTTAATAAGTGTGTAAGCATCTTCTGTAAATTTTTTTCGTTGTAGTACAGGACGCGGATTTGAGACAGTCAGCCCCATATCAGAAATCGCAATTCCGATAGTTTTTGTCCCTAAATCTAAGCCTGCTATTGTTTGTCCAGGCAAAAGATGTGTCATAACTTCGTTTATATTAATAACGGTCATAAGGGTATAATGCGTTTTTTAATGTTTCATATCTAATAGTTATTTCTTCATTCATGTTATCTAATATTCTTGCGCTTGCAAGCTCAGCCTTGTATAGCCAGAATAAAGATTAATAAAAACAGAAAGGCGTAAGTAGTATGTCTGTTGATCAAGAGACCGTCAAGCGGGTCGCACATTTAGCGCGGATTGCTATCCACGATGATGAGATAGAACCTGTGACAAAAAAATTCAATGCTATTTTAGGTTTTGTAGAGCAATTGAATGAAGTTGATGTCAGTGGAGTTGAGCCATTAACATCTGTGATGCCGATGACTCTACGAATGCGTGAAGATAGTGTTACAGATGGCGATAAAGTAGCAGATATTGTAGCCAATGCCCCTGTTACAGAAGAAAATTTTTTTCTTGTCTCAAAAATTGTTGAGTAACTTTTTATATTTTTGAAATTTGAGAACCAATATGACTGATTTAACAACCCTCACAATTGCGCAAGCTCGTGATTCTCTAACAAAGAAAAATCTCAAAGCAACAGAATTAACGGAAGCTTATTTACAAGCAATAGAATCAGCTAATCCAATTTTGAATGCTTATGTAACAATAACAGCAGAACAGGCAATGAAAATGGCTGCTGAATCAGATAGTCGCTTAGCGAGAGGGCAGGGAGGGCTTTTAGAAGGAATTCCTTTGGGGATTAAAGATCTTTTTGCAACCTATGGTGTTCATACTCAAGCCTGTTCACATATCCTTGATGGTTTTAAACCGCATTATGAATCAACTGTCACGGCTAATTTATGGCAAGACGGTGCTGTAATGTTAGGAAAACTTAATATGGATGAGTTTGCTATGGGCTCATCCAACGAAACATCATATTATGGTCCCGTTATTAATCCCTGGAGAAAAAAAGGCTCGAATGAAAAACTCGTACCCGGTGGTTCTTCAGGAGGATCTGCTGCTGCTGTTGCTGCACAAATTTGCGCTGGTGCAACTGCAACCGATACAGGTGGCTCAATACGTCAACCAGCAGCTTTTACTGGAACTGTAGGAATAAAGCCAACTTATGGACGTTGTTCACGGTGGGGTGTTGTTGCATTTGCTTCATCTCTTGATCAAGCTGGACCTGTTGCCAGAGATGTTCGTGATTGTGCTATCTTACTAAGATCAATGGCCTCTTTTGATGAAAAAGATTCTACTTCCGTGAAATTACCAGTTCCTGATTATGAAAGTTATCTTGGTCAATCAATTAAAGGAATGAAAATTGGTATTCCAAAAGAATATCATATGGATGGAATGTCTCCAGAAATTATTGAGCTTTGGCAAAAAGGCATAAGTTGGTTAAAGGAAGCAGGAACTGAGATTAAGAACATTTCTTTGCCCCATACAAAATATGCTCTACCTTCTTATTATATTATAGCTCCTGCAGAAGCCTCTTCTAATTTAGCACGTTATGATGGTGTGCGTTTTGGTCTACGCGTGCCTGGAAAAGACATCATTGAGATGTATGAAAACACGCGCTCTGTTGGTTTTGGTGATGAAGTCAAGCGACGTATTTTGGTTGGGACTTATGTTCTTTCATCTGGTTATTATGATGCCTGTTATCTAAGAGCTCAAAAAGTAAGAACACTCGTAAAACGAGATTTTGATCAATGTTTTGCTTCAGGCATTGATGCTATTCTGACACCAGCAACACTAACACCTGCCTTTGGTATAGCTGATGAAAAAATAAAAAATGATGCTGTAGCAATGTATCTTAATGATATTTTTACGGTACCAGTTAATATGGCTGGTTTACCAGGAATCTCTGTTCCTGCAGGTCTGTCATCAAATGGTTTGCCTCTAGGATTGCAATTGATTGGTAAACCTTTTGCTGAAGAAGTCATTTTTCAGATAGCACACATTATTGAAAAAGAAGCAGGGATATTCAGTGCAGAAAAATGGTGGATGTAATAATCGAACTTCACAAAGGAGCATTTCTCATTGAGGATGAGAAATGCTTTTTTAAAAGGTGGAGGGATGAGCTATATTTCCTCAATTCGTAGTCTTTATCCACCAAGATAGGCTTCTTTAACACGCGAATCAGAGAGCATAGTTTTACCTTCACCGTGAAATAAAATATGTCCTACCTCTAAAATATAAGCATAGTCAGCTATAGAAAGCGCAGCAAATGCATTTTGTTCAATAAGAAGAACAGTTTTTCCCATCTCATTAATTTTTCGAATAATCGAAAAAATTTCTCGAACGAGAAGCGGTGCCAACCCCAACGATGGTTCATCTAATATGACCATATCAGGATTGCTCATGAGTGCACGGCCCACAGCAACCATCTGTTGTTCACCACCTGACATTGTTCCTCCTAACTGTTTTGCTCTTTCACGTAGACGCGGGAAAAGATCAAATATCCATTCAATATCACGGGAAATTCCCTGCTTATCGTGACGAATATAAGCGCCTAGATGAAGATTCTCTAAAACAGTGAGATGGGGCATGATACGGCGTCCTTCAGGACTTAGAGCAATACCTAATCGCAAAATCTCTTCTGGTGATTTTTTAATAATGGATTTGCCATTATAGGTAATTTTTCCATAAACAGAGCGATTAAGTCCTGTAATAGAACGTACGATACTGCTTTTTCCTGCACCATTGGCTCCAATTAAAGTGACAATACTGCCCCGCTTTATGGACATAGAAAGATTTTGGACAGCTTTAATGGCGCCATAATGAACGTAAAGATTTTTTATTTTAAGAATATCCATAAACATCTCCGCCAAGATAAGCTTCAATAACTTTAGGGTTATTACGAATTTCATCTGGTGTACCATTGGCAATGCAACAGCCATATTCCATAACCAAAATATGTTGGCAAAGCCCCATAACCACTTTCATATCGTGCTCAATAAGAAGAATTGTAAGATCAAAGTCTTTTTGCACTTTTGCTATGAATTTTCTAAGATCTTCACTTTCTTGTGGATTCATGCCAGCAACAGGTTCATCAAGAAGAAGCAATTTGGGCTTTGTGGCTAACGCGCGTGCAATTTCTAGACGTCGTTGCACACCATAAGGTAAAGCTGTTGCCGATTGATCAGCAAGGTGATCAAGTTGTAGCTGCTCAAGGAGTTCTAAGGAATTTTTATAAACTTCCTTCTTTTCTTTCATTGCCTTTGAAAAAAATAGAGCTGAAGAAAACCAAGGATATTTTTGTCGAACATGCGCTCCTACCATAACATTCTGCAAAACCGTTAACCCTGAGAAAAGACGAATATTTTGAAATGTTCTGGCAATATGGCGTCTACAGATAATATAAGGAGGCGCTCCAGAAATTTTTTGCTCATCAAAAAGAATGATGCCGCTTGTAGGAGCATAAAATCCAGAAATCATATTGAAAACTGTTGTTTTTCCAGCACCATTGGGACCAATTAATCCAGTAATACTTCCTCGTTTAATTGCCATATTAATATTATTTACAGCAACTAATCCGCCAAAACGCATTATAATATTATTGAGTGAAAGGATGGTGTCGTTCATAGCTTTCCCTCAGTATTAGAAAGCTTTTTGCGTGTCAAAAAGCTATAAATTCCATTCCATGAGAATTCTCGTTGTCCCATCAACCCTTTTCTCCAAAACAAGATAATTACCAGCAATAAAAGAGAAAAAACAACCATGCGAAGTCCTGGTGTTTCTGGAATATGTATAAAACCTAAGTCAAATGGACTTTCAATAATACGAAGCCATTCAAGCATAACTGTAATAATAATGCTGCCAATAATGCTTCCTGTAATTGAACCGAGACCACCAGCAACTACAATCATCAAAATATTAAAAGTTAGAAGAAAATTAAACATTTTGGGATCAATGGTTGAAATAAGAGCAGCCATTAATGCTCCACCTATACCTGCAAAAAACGCTCCAACAGTAAAAGAAAAACTACGGTAGAAAAAAGCGTTAATTCCCATAGTTTTCGCAGCAATTTCATCATCACGAATGGCACGTAATACGTTACCAGTATTGCTTTGCAGTAAAAGGACAATAAAGAGAACTGTAAATGCTAACCAACCATAGTTCCACCATAATGTTGCATTTTGAGGTATTCCCTTGATACCTAAAGAGCCATTTGTAAGCGATGTTGCGTTCGTAATGACAATGCGAATAATTTCTGCAAAACCCAATGTTGCAATTCCAAGATAATCACCACCAAGACGTAATATTGGTAAAGCAATCAATAAACCTACAACTGCAGCACATATACCACTTATAACAACAGCGACAAAAAAAGGTAATTGCAGATGATACAATGGTTCAGCGATAGGCTCCAGAATCCACATCATTTCTTTTTGTTCAGGGGAAAGAAGTAAAATTGCGCAAACATAAGCACCAATAGCCATAAATCCAGCATGTCCAAGAGAAAACATACCTGTGAAACCGTAAATCAAATTAAGCGAAATTGCCAATATCGCATTAATAGCAATCAGATTTATGACACGAAGCGTATAGTCATTAAAATGGCTATCAGCATAAAATAAAAAACCTATGAGAACTAAAACACTTATACAAGATAAAACAGTTGTCACTGACTTTGCCATTAGATCTTCTCCTGACTTTTTTTACCCATTAATCCTGTGGGCAATATCAATAAAATCAGAATCAATAAAATGAAAGCGAAGGCATCTCGATATCCAGATAGCGCGGGGAAAAATGCGATAATCATAATTTCAATAAATCCTAATAACAATCCTCCCAACATTGCTCCTGGTATCGAACCAATACCTCCGATAACAGCAGCGATAAATGCTTTGAGACCAGGAAGAACGCCCATATAAGGCTGAATTTGAGGATAACGTAAAGACCACATAATACCTGCTATAGCGGCAAGAGCTGAGCCTATTCCAAATGTAAATGCAATAACTTTATTGACAGACACACCCATCAAACGCGTCGTTTCAATATCATGGGAGATTGCACGCATAGCAAGACCCGGTTTTGTTTTATGGATAATCCATAACAGTAAAACAATAAGAATCAATGACACAACGGGAACGATCAGAGACATGGGAGCAATTCTAATGATACCATCTGCTCCTGATCCTAAATGCCATAAAAATGGTGTTACAAGAAAATCTGGTTGTTTTACACCTTTTGGAACACCACTAAAGAGTACAGTAGAAAGATTTTCAATAAAAAAAGAAACACCAATTGCACCGATAAGTGCCGAGATACGCGGAGCATGGCGTAGAGGTTTATAGGCAAGTTGATCAACAACAATACCCACTGCACTTGTAATAAAAATAGAAAAACAAAGAGCTAAAACCCAAATCGGGGTAAAAGCTTGTGGAGAAATTTTAAAATAATAAACAAAACCTAACGCAAGGATTAAAAAAACAGCAATCCAATAAATTGAAGGGCGCTTTTTAAACCCTATAAAGACCGAATAATAAATAAGAGCCGCGAGAAACAAAAGAAGGAGTGCTGCCCAAGCAGGCATAAAGCTAATTGTGGAAAAGAAAACAAAATATGCTCCTAGCATGAAGATATCACCGTGAGCAAAATTAATGAGTCTCAGTATACCGTAGACCATGGTGTAACCAATAGCGATAAGCCCATAAAGAGATCCCAATGCCAGTGCATTAAAAAAATACTGGATGAACATTTCAGTGCTCATCTCTCATCCTTCCACATTTGTTAATTTACATAGGATAACAAGAAATTTCTAAGTTTTTGGTTGAGAAAAAGATCCTCAACCAATTCTTGCATTTTAATAAGTAAAACTTTTTAATTAAAAAGCAGGTTTAACCTCTTCTAAATAAACACGTTTTCCATCCTGTATTTTAATGATACCAATAGGAATCTTAGGGTTATGATTTTCATCCATTGACATATCACCGAAGGGGGTTTGAAAATCTTTTAATTTGCTAAGAGCGATAGTAATTTTTTCACGATCAGCGCTACCAGCATTTTCAATAGCCTTCATGAACATCATATAACTCGTATATCCCAAAACAGAATTGATATTCGGCTCTTGGTCAGGATACTCTTTTTTCCATTCTGCTGTGAATTCTTGCGCAGCTACTGACATATTTGGCATATCCTCACTATAGGGAAGTGTCGTATGTAAGAAACCTTCTGAAGCTTTTCCTGCAATCGCAATGGTTTCTGGATTATCCATAGCATCTCCACCCATAATTTGAAACTTTGCTCCTAATTCTCGCGCTTGTTTCATAATGATAGCACCCTCAGAAAAGTAAGATGGAATGAATAAGATGTCAGGTTTTTGCGCGATAATTTGTGTAAGAACAGCTGAAAAATCCTGATCGCCGGAATTATAGTTTAAATTTGAGACAACTTCACCACCTAATTTTTTGAAAGCACGCATAAAGTAGCTTGCAAGACCAATGGCATAATCGTTTGAAATATCTTTGAGGATAGCTGCTTTTTTTGCGTGTAAAGTTTGACTTATATAAGTCGCGATTCCCACCCCTTGATAGGAATCAATAAAACAAGCGCGGAAATAATATTTTTTACCCTGTGTAACAAGAGGACTCGTTGAGGAAGTGGCAATGGTTGGAGTCTTTGCTTTTTCAGATATTTCACCACCTGCCAACGAAAGTGAGGAACCATAGCTACCAATGATTCCACTTACTTTTTCACTTGCTGTTAAACGCATAACAGCATTAGCCGCTTCTACTTTATCAGACTTATTATCAATAATAACAAGTTCCACTTTACGTCCTAAAATTTCTGGAATTTTTTTATGGGCTAATTCTATACCTCTAATTTCAAGCTGACCTCCAAATGCATTTTGACCACTTAATGGAAGATAAACACCAATTTTGATAGGTTCACTTGCATAAACATTTGCTGTAAATGCCATGAATGCTGTGATTGTCGTAAGGATTTTTTTCAATTGCATTGCGCATTTTCCTTAATTGAATTGTTGTTTTTTCACCTTATATTGAACTTCTTCATCATGCAAGTTACACATTTATGAAAATATCATTATGTAAAAAAACCTTTCATATAACCTCTTTTGTAGGGCACTCCTTGTAAGATATGTAAAGCTTACAATCAAATAGTTTTATAAATATTCATGTTGATATTCTCTGACATTAACATAGAAGACACGACAATATGGGGAAATCTTATCTTGGGGCTTGCGTGTTGATACAAGAGCAATGTTTACTTAAACCTAGAGAATCAATATCGTACAATTTATAAGCTACAGGATCACGTTATTATGACGAGTAAGGATGCATTAAAAGATTGTCCCCTATCTGAAGATAGTATAGGTGCTTGTGGGGAGATTATCGAAATCAGTGGTGTCATTAAGTGGTTTGATGGTAGTAAGGGATATGGATTTATTGTACCTGATTTACCTCATTTCCCCGATATATTATTGCATGTTACGGTAATGCGAAGAGATGGTTTTCAAACAGCTTTGGAGGGAGCTAAAGTTATTTGTGCTGTGGAAAAAACTGAAAGAGGGTTAAAGTGCGTTCAGGTGAAATCCATAGATTGTTCTTCAGCAATTCATCCATCAGAAGTTCCAGCCCGTACCCATGTTGTTGTTACTCCAGAAAGTGGACTAGAACGTGCAATTGTTAAATGGTTTAATCGTGACAAAGGATACGGTTTTCTTAGTCGTGGGCAAGGAACAGAAGATATTTTTATTCATATGGAAACGTTGCGCCGTTTTGGTTTAGCAGAGCTTCGTTCTGGCCAAGTTGTTCTTGTACGTTTTGGTAAAGGAGAAAAAGGTTTAATGACAGCAGAGATTTATCCGGATATAGGCATTCCTTTAGCGACACATTGAATTTCACGAATGAAAACAGTATGTTTTCTATGTTTTTAAAGGTGGTTATTCCGTAAATTGCTATAGGGTAGGTTTTTAAAGAGAATATGACTCTAGTGAATCCATAAACCAAATGGAGAAAGTTGCGCATATTACGTTGAAAGAAAATAGAAAACAACAAGGAAGCAATCCTCTTATTTTTTTGACTTTTAAACTCTGGTACTTTTTATTTTAGAAACAAAATTTTAAATTTTTCTGTGGTGGAGACAAGAATGTTAAAGCCTTTTAAAAAGCGGTATATTGTTTTACTGGTAATGCTTTTTATGTTAGAAATGCGTGTTGTTGTAGCAAAAAAGCCCATAGAAATTCCTGTTCATCCGATTCCTTTAGAAATACATACAAAGCAAGGTACGGTTTTTTATAAGGTAGAGGTTGCTTTTACGCCGTCTCAAGCAGCAGCTGGTTTAATGTATCGGACTGATTTTCCACGCGATCGTGCAATGCTCTTTAAGCAGCTAAAAAGTTCTCAATCGGGAGATGAACAGAAAATTTTTATGTGGATGGCAAATACGCCTTTACCTTTAGATATGATTTTCTTAAACTCTGAGGGAATTATTGTATCGATTATTGAAAACACTTCTCCATTTTCGACAAATACCATTTCATCAGAAGTTCCTGCAGCTTTTGCACTTGAGATCAACGCTGGTGAAGTTTCTGAAAAAAAGATACAAAAAGGGCAACGTGTTATTCATCCTGTACTTTGTGGGAAGTGCAATAAAAAATGACCGCTGAAGATATTCGTTTTTTTGAATATAATGGTTTGCGATTTGCTTATCGAGAAGAAGGGCAGGGCGCACCTGTTTTGTTGATCCATGGTTTTGGATCTTCTGCACGAGTGAATTGGTATGCAACAGGTTGGTTTCGCATTCTCACTGAAGCAGGATATCGTGTTATTGCTCTTGATAATCGCGGTCACGGAGATTCAGTTAAAAGTTATGATCCTGTCTTTTATACACCTCAAGCTATGGCTGGTGACGCAATAAAGTTACTACAGCATTTAGAGATATCTAAAGCCCATGTTATGGGATATTCTATGGGGGCTCGTATTAGTGCTTTCATGGCTCTTTTGCATCCAACATATGTACACAGTGTTATTTTTGGTGGTTTAGGTATTGGTATGGTAACGGGAGCGGGAAATTGGGAGCCTGTTGCTGAGGCACTTTTAGCAGAAGATATTTCTACCATTACCAATACGCGCGGTTTAATGTTCCGTAAATTTGCAGATCAAACGAAAAGCGATAGGCGTGCTCTTGCTGCTTGTATCATTACATCAAAACAGGAGTTAACGGCGTCTGAAGTTTACAAAATTAAGCAACCTGCACTTGTTGCCGTTGGTTCATTAGATGAAATTGGCGGTGCTGCAGAGCCATTAGCAGCTTTATTGCCTTGTGGTGAAGCTTTATCAATTCCTGGTCGAGATCATATGCTTGCTGTAGGCGATAAAGTTTATAAAAAAGGTGTTATAGATTTTCTTTCTCGTTATCCTATAAGATAAGCATTCTTCATAGTTTTTAGCATTTACAAAAATACTCAGTATTTTTATCTCGTATAAATTGAAAAAAGCTTATTTAAAAATTTTTCTGTTGTGACATAAGTTTTATAAAAAACGGGAAGAAAAATAAACTCTTATTAGCTTATTTTGTATATTTTTTAGAGATGTAATTTTTCTAAGGTTAGATAATTATACTTTAAAAGTTATTAAAAAGAATTATTTTTGAATGATGTAATAATATTTTTTGCTAAAAAATGTAGTTTTAAATAAAAAAAATATTGTTATTTTTATTTTTTATAAAAGGAAAAAATTAGAAATTATTGATCAATTTTTCTTACGAATATGCATTCTAAACGCAGATGCTAAAATTGGAAATAAAGTAAAATTATTAAAAATATACAGTTTTTTGCCATTTTTTAATCTATACGGGTATATTTAATAATGATAGACCTTTTGTAAAATTTCTTTATGAATGTATAAAGAACGTTGTAGATATATGTAATATTAAGTAAATGCTTAGATTAAGATTTTTTACTGACTTTACAGAATCATGGGAGTGTCTTATTTGCGCGACACGCAATTATTTTAGTCGTTTCAAAAAAACAGGAGAGCATAGTGAATGCTGATGAAATAAAAAAACTTGATAATTATTTAAAAAATATATTCCAAAACTCAGCATTGCAAGTCAGAGCACGGCCTAAAAAGAGTGATTCTTGTGAGGTTTATGTGGGAGATGAGTTTTTAGGCATTATCTATCGAGATGAAGATGAAGATGAGCTCTCCTATAATTTCTCAATGGCTATATTAGATATTGATTTAGAAAAATGATTCGTTATTCATAGTTAAATGAATCTTTTTATCCCATAAGATTTATATAAGTTTTAACGCTTTAAAGCTCGTATGGTTATTTCGTGCAATAATAAGATGGTCATGGATAATAATGCCTAATGCATTTGCTGCATCTTTTAATCTATATGTCATTGTTATATCTGCATCAGAGGGGGTGGAATCGCCAGAGGGGTGATTGTGGACTAAGATAAGTCCTGATGCAGATAACTCTAAAGCTCGAGAAATAACTTCACGAGGATAAACAGGGGTATGATCAATGGTTCCAGTTTGTTGCACCTCATCAGCAAGTAAGCCGTTTTTCTTATCAAGAAACAAAATACGAAATTGTTCACGTGTTTCGTGAGCCATAACAGCTTTACAATAAGCTAACACTTTATCCCATGATGAAAAGATATCGCGTTTAAACAATTGCGCACGAGCAAGACGTCCAGCAACATCTGAAATAATTTTTAAATCAATTGCAGTGGCAGGACCACATCCTGGAATTTCTTGAAGTCGGTGAATATCTGCTCCCAACACATCAGCTAATGAACCAAAGCGCGCTATCAAATTTTTAGCTATGGGTTTTGTGTTTGCACGGGGTATTGTGCGAAAAAGCAATAATTCAAGATATTCATAATCTTCGATTGCATTTCCTTTTGACTTTAAATAGCGCTTCCGAAGACGCTCACGATGTCCTTGATAATGTTTATGAAGCTGTGCGTTTTTCTGGGGGTCTTCACTTTTTCTTTCTGATACTGGGGTGAGTGGAGAACTCGATGTTAATGCAAACTGATCACTTTGAGTATTTTCCTTTTGATTTAATTTTTTAGCCATAACATCTCTACATTGCGTTAGGTATGCGAATTTGGAATATAAAAAATATTTTTAGGAGATTGTGTAAATATTTCATACCCTTCATTTGTGACACCAATTGTATGTTCATATTGTGCTGTCAGAGAGCGGTCACGGGTAACAGCAGTCCAACCGTCAGATAAAATCTTAACTTGTGGTTTACCAAGGTTAATCATGGGTTCAATTGTAAACATCATACCTTGTTTTAATTCTATTCCTTCTCCAGGGTTTCCATAATGGAGGATATTGGGAGCATCATGAAAAAGCTGGCCGATACCATGTCCGCAAAAATCTCTCACAATTGAACAGCGTTCAGATTCTGCATACTGTTGAATGGCTGCCCCAATATCACCTGTCGTTGCTCCAGGCTTAACGACAGCGATTCCTTTCATAAGACTTTCATAGGTTATTTTTAGCAGGCGTTCTGCAGCACGCCTGATTTTCCCAACAGGATACATTCGGCTTGAATCCCCATGCCACCCATCAAGGATAAAGGTTACATCCACATTCACAATATCGCCTTCTTGCAAGGGTCTTTTATTGGGAATGCCATGACAGACAACGTGATTGATAGATGTACAGCATGAATGGCTGTATCCATGATAATTTAGATCAGCAGGAAGTGCTCCTCGCTTAGCACCAAAAATGAATACAAAATCATCAATTTCTTGCGTAGTAACGCCTGGCTTAATAATATCCGTAAGCGCATCAAGGCATTCTGCAGCAATACGACCAACTTCACGCATTTTAGCAAAAGCATAATCATCGAAAATGCGGATTTTTCCATTAAATTTTAAAGGGCTTTTATTATATTCGATATACTCAGTCATTGTTTCTTCTATTTTCTATTTTTACTCTCTGAATCGGAAAAATGCCTTCTACACTTACGTGACACTTTACAGCATAACATTCTACTCCTGATTTTAATGCTAAATCAAATTTACGTCCATAGAGTGGATCAAGATCATGACAGATTGTAAAAGCTGCGCAATCTTCTCGTTGAATAATATAAAGCATAGCAGCTCTTTTTCCTTGTTGTACAACTCCTATGAGTTCATCAAGGTGACGTGCTCCACGTTTTGTTTTACTATCAGGAAATTCTGCTAATCCTTTTTGACGAATAAAATGAACATTTTTGACTTCTAGGTAACAGTCAGGAAGAATGTCATCACGTAAAAGAAAGTCAATTCGTGATTGTGTTCCATAGCGTTGTTCTTTTAAAATTGTTTTATATCCACTTAATTCTGGTAGTAATCCGTTTTGAATTGCTTCTAATGCAAGTTTATTGGGTAAAGCAGTATTAATGCCAACCAAAGTATTATCGGCTTCAATAATTTCTAATTGATAGGCATATTTTCGTTTGATGTTATTATGATATGAAAGCCAGATATTGGAGTTGAAAGCTGTTAATCCAAGCATTGATCCTGTATTAGGTACAGACACGGTGAGGACATGCTGATCATCTTGTTGAACATCCGCAAGGAAACGTTTATAACGACGGATAAGCTTTGCAGGAAAAAGTTTGGGAATAAAGTGCATATCCCTTTTTTAGGATTTATGATTTCATAATTCAACTGAGATTATGATTTGTAGGAGCTATTCCTTATAAAAAAGATAAAATTGATGTAAAAAAGGCTACGATATCCTATATAAATTGTTATAAATTCCATCGTTCACTTTAATGGCTTTTAAAATTTATTATCTTTGAGTGAAAAGATAACATTGTCTATAATTTATTATTAAACAGCATTAGAGTACTGTGAAGAAGGTTTCGTAAAAAATAGTGGAGAGGGAGATAGTTTAAGTGAAACTAGGTAAGATTGATGGCTGGAACGAATAAGAATCGTGAAAATTTAACAAATGGTCCCATTATTATTTTAGTTGAACCGCAGCTTCCTGAAAACATTGGTATGGTCGCAAGGGCAATGGCAAATTTTGGGCTTTCTAAGCTTCGGTTAGTCAAACCTCGAGAAATGTTTCCAAATGAAAAAGCTATAGCTGCTGCAAGTAAAGCTGATCATGTCATTAACAACACTGTGATTTTTAATACATTGCGTGATTCAATTGCAGATTTACACTATGTTTTTGCCACAACAGCACGTGAAAGATGCGGATTTAAAACTGTAAAAAGTGCTGTCGAAGCAGCAAACGTATTACGTCAGCGTGAAAGTATCGGACATAAGACAGGTATTGTCTTTGGAAGAGAGAGATGGGGATTAGAAAATGATGAAATCAGCCTTGTTGATGAAATTATTACTTTTCCAGTTAATCCTGCTTTTGCGTCACTTAATATTGCGCAAGCGGTTCTTTTGATGTCTTACGAATGGATGAAAACAGGTCTAGAGAATGTCAGTGATACGGCATTTCGTGCCGCAGAGATGGAACCTGCAAATAAAACAATATTTCATGGTTTTTTATCTCAGTTAGAAGAGGCTTTGAATATCCGTGGGTATTTTAGACCCCTTGAGCGCAAAGAAGTAATGCTTGCAAATTTGCGCTCTGTTTTTACGCGCGCTAACTTTAGTGAACCTGAGGTTCGTTTATTACGAGGCATTATATCTTCTTTGGATCATTTTTCGCCACAATATCCACGGGGGAGTAGAGCACCTGAAGAGCGTGATCGTAAAAAAAATAAAAATAAGTGTGAAAATTAATGGATGAACGACCTGTTCTTTTTTTTGATAGCGGTATTGGTGGTTTAACAGTGTTCAGGGAAGCACGTATTCTTATCCCTGAAATGCAGTTTATCTATGTTGCTGATGATGCAGGATTTCCTTATGGAAATTGGAAAGAAAATATTTTGAAAGAGCGTATTTTAAAGATTTTTACAAATCTCTTAACACGCTACAATCCAGCCTTATGTGTGATTGCTTGCAACACCGTTTCTACACTGATGATGGCAGATTTACGACAGAATTTTCCTCATGTCCCTTTTGTAGGAACGGTTCCTGCAATTAAATCAGCTGCTGAACAAACAAAATCTGGTTTTATTTCCGTATTAGCTACTCCTGGAACAGTTAAACGTGCCTATACAAATGAATTAATTAACTCTTTTGCTGGACAGTGTCATGTTCAGCTTGTGGGAAGTAAAAAACTGGCTGGATTTGCTGAAGATTATTTACGGGGAAAATCTATCGATTCAGAAGAGTTAAGAAAAGAAATCCTGCCATGTTTTGTGGAAAAAAATGGACAATATACTGATGTTATTGTTTTAGCCTGCACACATTATCCTTTTTTGATTAACTTCTTTCGTGAACATGCTTTATGGTCCGTTGAGTGGATTGATCCGGCGAAAGCGATTGCCAAACATATCAGATCATTATTACCACTGTCGGAAAAAGTACACGATCAATATATAAAGAAATATCAAGATTTTGCGTTGTTAACATCGAAAAATATCACTTCTTTAACGGAGAATTTGTTTAAAGGATTTGGCTTAAAACTCATGAAAGGAGTTGACTTTGGGTTACGAGACCAATAATGATGATCTAGCTGTTTTTTCAAGAAAATAGCATTAATTGACGTGTCCCGTGGATAACTTTGCATATTAATATGTTAAGGTATTCTGTCAGTCTTTAGTATTTAAAGGCAGAGGAGGGCGCGTTTCCTTGGGGTCTTGAGATCTCGTGTTTTATTTTATAAGGAAATGCGATGAGTAAACGCGAAACAACAAAGTATAAAATTGACCGTCGTATGGGAGAAAATATTTGGGGGCGTCCGAAATCTCCTGTCAATCGTCGTGATTATGGTCCAGGTCAGCATGGACAGCGTCGTAAAGGAAAACTTTCTGACTATGGGGTGCAGTTGCGCGCTAAACAGAAATTGAAAGGGTTTTATGGAGATATTTCAGAAAAACAATTTCATAAAACCTATGAAGAGGCTGCTCGTCGACGGGGTGATACTGGTGAAAATCTTATCGGTCTGTTAGAATCACGTTTGGATGCTGTTGTTTATCGTGCAAAATTCGTGCCTACGATTTTCGCTTCTCGCCAATTTATCAATCACGGTCATGTTAATGTAAATGGTCGGCGCACAAATATTCAATCTTATCGTTGTAAACCTGGTGATGTTATTGAGGTTCGGGAAAAATCAAAACAACTTGTT
Organism: Bartonella sp. SD1336NMGDW; assembly: GCF_042193565.1. Classification (NCBI taxonomy): domain Bacteria; kingdom Pseudomonadati; phylum Pseudomonadota; class Alphaproteobacteria; order Hyphomicrobiales; family Bartonellaceae; genus Bartonella; species Bartonella sp. SD1336NMGDW. The sequence continues at coordinate 11,823 of NZ_JBHILW010000008.1, read as the reverse complement.
TTAGTTTTAGAATCAGTGCAATTGGCAGAACGTGATGTCCCTGATTATATTGAAGCAGATCATAAACAGATGAAAGCAACCTTTACGCGTATTCCTGCTTTTGCAGATGTTCCTTATGCTGTGCAAATGGAACCTAATTTGGTTGTTGAATTTTATTCTCGATAATTTTTCTGCAAGAGAAGTTGTTTTTCTCTTCTATTATTATAACTTCAAAATATTGTGTTGTTTTTACAATCTTTGAAGTTAATAAGTACTTTTTGTGAATGGTTCTATATTAAGTTTATTGCTATGTTTTATAGCCATAAACTTATATAGTTCCATTTCTTTTTTGTGTATCTAATTTATGAATTCAAAAAACATAAATGTAAGCTTGCTTTAATATTTGTTTTTATCTTTGCAAAACAAGCTGTTACTTATGCAGGATATAGTATTATGAATGATATTTCCGTTGAATATCAGGCAATAGAAGAAAACGAAGGGAGAGATGATCCTTTAATAAGCGAAGCAGATAGTTGTCATCCAATGTTTCGTGTTGCTCCTTCAAGCGTAGAATTTAATAAATTGCGCAAACGACTTTTGCGTCATATGCGACAAGCTTTGGATGATTTTTCTATGCTCTCTACAGGAAAAAAATGGCTTGTTGCTTTATCGGGTGGAAAAGACTCTTATGGTTTATTAGCGCTTCTTTTAGACTTAAAATGGCGAGGGATTTTATCCGTTGAAATTCTTGCCTGTAATCTTGATCAAGGGCAACCAGGATTCCCTAAGCATATTCTTCCAGACTTTTTAAGTTCTTATAAAATTCCATATCGTATTGAATATCAGGATACTTATTCCATTGTTACAGATAAATTGGCAGAGTCGCAGACATATTGTTCACTTTGTTCTCGATTACGACGTGGTAATCTCTATCGTATTGCACGTGAAGAGGGATGTTCTGCATTAGTTTTAGGTCATCATCGTGATGATGTTTTAGAAACATTTTTTATGAATTTGTTTCACGGTGGCCGATTAGCTGCCATGCCTGGAAAAATTAAAAATGATGAAGGAGATCTTTTTGTGTTACGTCCTCTTGTTTATGCAGCTGAGGAGGATATGGAAAAATTTTCTCAAGCAATGCAATTTCCGATTATTCCTTGTAATCTTTGCGGTAGTCAAGATGGTTTACAACGTAATGCAATGAAAGAAATGCTGAAAAATATCGAAAGGAAAATGCCAGGACGTAAAGATACGATGATTCGCGCTTTAACAAATGTACGCCCAAGTCATTTGCTTGATAAGAAATTCTTTGATTTTAAGACCTGTTAATAAAGATTAGATATTTAAAAAATAAGTTCAAAGAGTTTAAGATAAGATACTTATTTATAATGATAATTTATTTTTTTCATTTAAATACCGTAAGATTGTTTTGTTTCAAATTCTCTTATATTGCATCCATAAAAAACATCCGCCTGCATATCACAAAGGAAATTTTTGTGTGCATAAAACACTATTGAAAAAAGTTTCCTTTCACTTATTAATAACTGTCGCAATATGAAAAATGGGAAAATAGTACGATTGTCGATTTGCTCTTTTGTTAAGTAAAAATGGTGAACCTTGTGGATTTTATTCTTTTGCGCCGCCGTCATCGTCGTTTAAGGCTCATTTAAGGCATTAAATTAAGAGAATATATAACTGCTTGGTATTAGTGTATAGAAACATTCAGGGTAACGATTGCTCGTGAATTCTTATGAAGTGAGTTACATAAGTGATCAAGTTCGATTGTGAGTAGCTGATCTTTTTATAAACCAATGCCGATAGAAATCTTCATCATTGAGGACAGGGAAGAAGTTAAATTTTCAAACTGCTACACCATAAAGATCATAGGCATCCGACTGTTCAATTTTAACGCTGACAAATTCACCAACACGCAACGGGCGTCGTGATGATATATGGACAACACCATCTATTTCTGGAGCATCATATTGACTACGACCTTTGGCAACTTTTCCTTGACTTTCATCGATAAGCACTTGGAGTCTTTTTCCAATTTTTTTCTTTAAAAGATGTGTGGAAATTTGTTGTTGTTTTGCCATAAAACGATGCCAGCGATTTTCTTTCACCTCTTCAGGAATATTTTCTAATCCCAAATCATTTGCGGCGGCTCCTTTTACTTCTTCATATTTAAAGCACCCAGCGCGTTCAATTTTTGCTTCTTCTAACCATTCTAACAGGATATTAAAATCTTCATTCGTTTCACCAGGAAAACCAACAATAAATGTTGATCGCAAAGCAAGATCTGGACATATTTTTCGCCATTTTTCAATTCTACGGTTTGTTTTTTCTATGAGTGCAGGACGCTTCATATGACGCAAAACAGCTGGTGATGCATGCTGAAAAGGAATATCCAGATAAGGAAGAATTTTTTTTGCAGCCATAAGTTCGATAACTTCATCAACATGGGGATAAGGATAAACGTAATGCATACGTATCCAAATACCCATATCGCCTAGTTCGCGACAAAGATCAAAGAATTTTGTTTTGATTGTACGATCTTTCCAAGAATTTTCGAGATATTTAAGATCAATACCATAAGCACTTGTATCTTGTGAAATAACTAAAAGTTCTTTTACACCCGCTTGCACGAGTTTTTCAGCTTCACGAAGAACATCGCTGATGGGACGTGAAGTGAGATCACCACGCAGAGTAGGGATGATACAAAAACTACACTGGTTAGAGCATCCTTCAGAAATCTTTAAGTAGGCGTAATGGCGAGGTGTTAAACGAATACCTTGGGGAGGAACTAAATCAAGAAAAGGATCATGAACAGGAGGAATTGCTGTATGAACAGCTTCTATAACACTTTCATAAGCTTGCGGTTTTGTAATAGCCAATACATTAGGATACGTTTGGCGAATAACATCAGGATCAGCACCAAGACACCCTGTTACAATAACTTTTCCATTTTTTTTGAGAGCTTCATCAATATTGGCTAATGATTCTCTCCTTGCCGAGTCAAGAAAGCCACAGGTATTCACAATAACGACATCAGCTCCTTGATGTTGACGTGAAATTTCATACCCTTCAGAGCGAAGGCGTGTAATAATTCGCTCAGAATCTACGAGTGCTTTTGGGCATCCGAGGGAGACAAAACTAATACGAGGTGCTACCATGATGATCCTACAATTACTATGAATGATTGAGTTAGGCTTTTTATAACTTAAAAATAATGTTCTTTATTTTTATACCTATGCAATACAATCTGTTACAAAGTTATTTGATTTTTTTCTACAAAATTTTATGTATTTTTATGCATGCATACAATTTTATCTTATTATATCGTAAAATTCTTTTATTGAGGACGATGATATAAGGCTGCTTCCTTCAAAGCATTCAAGTTCTTTTATAAAGTACGTGGTGAATATTTTAAAGCTTACTTGTCACGCCTTGCGTAAGTGAAGGACATGGAGGGAAGGGAAAATGAAACCCGCTCGATAAGGATCTGAATTGTTTATAGACCGAATTGGGGCATCCTTTGGCCGTGGAGAGGAAATCAACTGCGTGTGGCGCAATAAAAAATACTCAACAGCTTCTTATTGCGATATCTATCGCGTACTATAAGGTTTATTTTTAATATTTGCGAATAAGTCCGGTAAGTTTACCTTGTATTTCTACACGCTCGGATTCGTATGTACGTGCTTCATAATGAGGATTTGCGGCTTCTAATGCAATAGAAGCGCCTTTGCGTCGATAACGTTTTAATGTGGCTTCTTTTTTATCAATAAACGCAACAATAATTTCACCTGTTATTGCTGTATTTTGACGTTTCACAATGATCGTATCTTTATCAAGGATACCAGCCTCCATCATAGAATTATCTTTAACTTCTAATGCGTAGTGCTCACCTGTATTAACCATATTGCGTGGGAGAGAAAGAGTGTTTATTTGTTGTAGTATAGCAGAGGCGGGCACGCTCGCAGAAATACGTCCCATGATAGGAATGGTGATATTTTTTTTTTCTTCTTCATCAAAGTTGTCAAGGTTACTCAAGCTTTTTGATATTTCCCTTTTATTTCTTTCTATCATATTGGGAGAAATTTTACGTGCTAAAGAAAGATTAAATGTTATTTTCTCAGGGAGTCGAATCACTTCCACTGCACGAGCGCGATTGGGTAAACGACGTATAAACCCTCGTTGTTCTAAGGCTATAATGAGCTTATGAATACCAGACTTTGAAGAAAGTTCTAATGCATTTTTCATTTCTTCAAAAGAAGGAGGAACACCTGTTTCTTTTATATGGTTATGAATAAACAAGAGTAGCTCATATTGTTTACATGTTAGCATTCAATATTCCAATCAAAATAATAAAAAAGGAGTAAAGTAAAAATACATGTATATATAACACTTTTACAAATTTTTCTCGCAAAATCAAAATTATTTTATTTATTTTTGATCTTATAATTTAAGTTAATGAAGCAATACATTTATTTATAGACATATTTAAATTATTATTTATATAAAACTTACTTTAATCATTTTATAAAATTATTATTTATATATTATATATCTACATTAATATTAAACAATGTATAAAAGTACTCTATAGCTGTGACTGAATTATCCAACACTAAATTTTTGCTTCATGTCTGCTTTATTCTATAGAATAAATTGGCTTTCGTTATATATTCATTATGCATGAATAAAAATCACACCCTCAAAATGCAATTGTTTCTCATTATCCCATTTTCAGGTCTAACGTGCCAACCGCTATATACTATTTTACTGAACCCTAATGTTGCGATAATTTTTAGTTATTGAAAGGAGGCATAAAAGGTATTTTCATTTATTTTTTATAGTTTTATTCTCTCACTTGTATCGGTCAAAAAAATGCTTTTTATTGTTTCAAGATAAACAGATTTGAAATGAGAGAATCTCACAGTATTTGAGATCTCTCACTCAAGTGAGAAAATGATATTACAGTAAAAAGTATTTTTCTTCTCTATCCATTATGCTCAACAAGCCATGTGAGGGAAGGGGTAATTTCTTATAATTTTAGCGCTTCGAATCTATGCAATATTTCGCAGTGAAATTGTTCCTTGATTGAAACTTCAAAAAGAAGATTAAAGAGTACCTATACAATGATGAAAAAAGGGAGGGAAAACGGAAAATTATTGATAACTGAAGAAAATAATAATATTTTTCTTCAAAAGGTGTTGACCAAATGAAAAGTCAACCGTATGTTCCCTTCACTTTCTGCAAATTAGATAGTCTCCAAACTAGATAGCTTGTGTGAGAGCGCGTAGCTCAGCTGGTAGAGCAACTGACTTTTAATCAGTAGGTCCAGGGTTCGAATCCCTGCGCGCTCACCAACTTTAAATAATATCAATAGACTATACAAAAATTTAAGAATCTTTCTTGTTTTGATTCTTTTTGGGGTTTCTTATTGATTCTATAGCCAGTCATTTTCTATCAGATATTTTGGAATAGAGCGATGCTATGCTGTCTCCTGTCCAACAACAAAGAGCTTTAAGCTTACGATACGGTTGTACCTATGTTGGCAGCACATGTGGTTGCTCCTTTTCTCAATCTATAGATTGATTTTTTTATACCTACTGCATTACATGATTCGCAAAACAAGTTGCTAAAATCACCACTTATTCACAGTTTATATTATGAAATGACTTTTCTATAAGATGTTGATTTATTTATTTTTTATTCTTTTTAACATCTACTATAGTACATTTATTTCTTACGAAAATCATAAAAAGGTTAACAATGTGTTAATTTCTTGATAAAAGGGACAAATTCAAGAGTGGTATATGCGCGAGGGAAATCATTTAAAAACGTAAATTCTTCCGTCGCGTACAAAAAGCGTGACGTGGTTTTTACAGTAGTACTTAACAGAAATAAGTGGACTGAATAGATGCCTTCAAATAGAAAAAAGAAATTTACTTTTATTATTAAACCAACACTTCAATTGTTTTCTATGATCGTCATTTCTCAGTCACTGGTATCTTGTTGCGCAAGCCAAACTATGAATTTTTCAATAAAAGATTCCTATCATAATAAACCAATTGACGTGAACACTTCTGTCCTACCTCAACAAGTATCCAATAAGAAGAAACAATCGGAAGAAAAAAAGCGTGGACGAGCTGTTGTTGGTAAACCTTATCAAATAAAAGGAAAGTGGTATTATCCTCAAAATGATCCGACTTATAAACGTGTTGGCGAAGCATCATGGTATGGTTCAGATTTTCATGGACGTTTAACTGCCAACGGTGAAATTTATGACATGAATCTTTTGACTGCTGCTCATCCTACAATGCCTTTACCTAGCTATGCTCGTGTTACTAATTTGAAAAATGGATCTTCAATCATTGTTAGAGTGAATGATCGCGGACCTTTTATGAAAGACAGAATCATTGATTTATCAAGGCAAGCTGCGGCAATACTGGGGTATGTAGATAGGGGGGTCGCAGATGTTAAAGTAGAATATATTGCTGAAGCACCCGTTGGCTATTATGATGGTGCATATTTAATGGCCTCTTATACTCCTGGAAATGCTGCCTCATATTCATTGGCGTCAGAAAATGCTTTGAAAAAAAGAGAAACTGTTTTGTTAAAAGAGAAGCGCAATACAGGAAACAAAGAAGAATTAGCTAAAGCAGCTGCTGTTGAACAGGAACAACGTAATAAAACTGTTGCAGTTAAATTGCCAGAAATTGGTCCTATCATGGTTGATAAGCCGATGCCATTCGATCAAGTTGCTTCTATAAATAAGCTAAACAAAAAAACAAAGGTCAATTGGCTACAGCTGTTTTAAGAAAAAATGCGTTGATTTTTTATCTATATAATTCTCTAGTAAAAAAGATAAGAACTTACGGATTTATTAGTGGAAGGTTTTCATCTTAAAGCGCGTTATCCTTTTAAAAAAGCGTGGTTGGGTGCTATTATAAATTCAGTACGTCCTTTCCACTCCATTGCTGATCTATTGGTCGTTTTATGATATTGCTTGCTTAATAAAGCGCCTACTTTTCTTGCTGTAATAGCTTTTGCTAGACGAGGGTAGATTATTGTATCGGGTCTGTTTGTGTAATTTCCAAAGCAACTATACAATCAATTTGAGAGGAATAAAAAGCTTAAAAAGTAAAAAAATATTTTCTTTTGATTCGTTTTTGCAGCTTTCCAAAGCATCCACGGTAATATCTTATGAAGAGATTATGCATTACCTCATGCTTTTGTTTATCGTATTCTTTAATGGAGTAAGTCCCCTCACGAAAAACAGAGCGTCTCAAACAAAATACACTTACATTGCCAATTCACGTACTCCCAGCTAATATTTAATCAAATCAATAGGTTATATAAAAGTTCGGGAGTTTTGATTCCGTTGATTCTTTTAACTTATTTTCTACCTATCCCTAACTTTTTTATAGCTTATACCCAATCATTTTATCTAGATAACTGGATTTGCTAGCAGGGCGCTTGACTCTTATTTTTATTGATCGTATAGTGACGATATACGATAAGGGGCGGTAATCGCAATTGTGAGTTTCAAACATAAGAGCTTAAAATTATTTTATACAACGGGTTCCACAAAAGCTATTCGACCAAATCGCGTAAAAAAATTACGCGTTATCTTGACAGCTTTAACAAGTGCTACGACGCCTGAAATGTTGAAAGCGCCTGCCTTTAAAATGCATCCTCTTAAAGGTGAACTTACGGGATATTATTCCATATGGGTGAATGGAAATTGGCGTGTTACTTTTCGCTTTATAGGAACAGATGTGGAGCTTGTTGATTATCAAGATTACCATTGATGAAAGGAACGAAAACAAATGATGCATAACCCCGCACATCCGGGCGAAGTTCTAAAAGTAGCTTTCTTAGAAGAAATGGGGATAACAATACAAAAGTTAGCTGATCATCTCCATATGACAAGAGCTTCTCTATCAAGAGTGATTAACGGACATGCCTCTATGAGTACCGAACTTGCAGTGAAATTAGAACTAGCTGGTTTTAGTAAAGCAAAATTTTGGCTGGATATGCAAACGAATTATAATTTATGGCAAACAATGCAACAGACACAACCACCTATCTCTCCTCTGGTTTCTGATGCACCTCAAACGCCGCATTAATTTCATTCATAATTTTGACGGGGCTTTGGTTTGTTTTTTAGCAGCCACTCATTGTCCTAACTTTTTTGAAGTTTTTTGATTGCTTCTATTGCAAGTCGTTTTCTATCGGCTGTTTTGGTATAAAGGGATGCCATTTTATCTTCTGTCCAGCCAAAAAGCGCTTTCATTTGCGAAACTGTCGCACCAGCATTGGCTGCACGTGTTGCTGCTAATTTTCGTAATCCGTGCGCTGATTTTTTAATACCTGCTGCATTACATGCTTCACGAAAGAGGTTGCCAAAACTTTCTTTGACAAGCTTATTTCCACCTTTACCACAAATAAATGTTTCATCTCCAATAGGTCCAATTTTAAGTGTTTCCTCTAGTTCTGGTAAAATAGGAAGAAAAACATCTGTTTTAAATTGGCTCTTTTCTGTTTTTAAATGAATAATATTATCTGTTGTGATATCTTTCCAGCCGATACCAACGGCATCACCACGACGCAAGCCTGTATAAAGAAGAACATCAATCCAGACGCGTTCATGTGTACCATGTGACCAACGGTGATAATATTTGTCTATGTCCTCTTCTAGCCATGGCAGTAATCCCTCACTGTTTAAAGATTTTGGTGCTTTTATATTAAAGGCAGGATTTCTATTTAAAAGGGCATTATCAACCGCCCAATTAAAGAGACCGTTTAAAGAGGTCAAAAAATGTTTTGCAGCCGCGGGGGTCTCTCGCCTTCTATCTACGGCTTCAAGAATGTGTTGTTTGTTTATGCTTTTATATGCACGATCACCGATATGTTTAGAAACATTATTCAGAATTCGATATCTAACTTTTTTAGTAGATTCTGATTGATTATGCCATTGCATGCTTTGTAAATACTGATGCAACAACCAATCTAAAGACCCTTCTGTAAGTCTGGTACGCCTCTTTGTTTTGGAGGAGCCATTTTGTGCTTGCTTAATAGCCAGCGTATAATTATCAGCAAACTCTTGCGTTCCATAGGTTCCTTCAATCCGAAACCGTGGTCCATGACCAATACGTACATACCATATAACTTTACCATGGCGTGTACGTTCACGAACAAGATGCGGTGGACGGCGTTTTGGCATGGCTAAAACTTTATACCGTCGACAGAGGGGCAGCTTTTGCTGGTCTCGTAGTCTTCTTGTTCATTTTCAAGCGGTGGAAAATCGTCAATGCTATAAGTATTATCTGTCGTTGTTGGTGTTATGGTTTTATTGATATGAATTAATAATTCCCCTGTAGGTTTGATTTCTATGAGTTCACATCCTTGTTTTTTAGCTTCTCTTAAAGCACGAGCAATAGCTGGTTGCGTGATAGTAGGTGGGCGGTGTGGCATGTTTATTCCCCTTCATTTTAGATGTAATTCACTCGTGGCGTGAATCACGCTTGTGTTAAAATGATTGTTTGTGTTGCTAGAAAGGAACGTCGTCCCCTGTTAAGTTTTCTGTCTTTTCTTTGTAAACAATTTTGTAATCGGCATAAATTTTTACGTCGCCATAAATTCTTGGATCACCATCAATAATTGCATATTTGTAAATTTGTGCGTCCCCCAAAATATCCCCCATATACTTTTGCGTTATCATAAACTTGTGCATTGCCATAAACGCGTGCAAAATAAGCAACTTTCGCGTTATCAAACACTTTAGCGCTGTCGTAAACTTCGGCACCACAATAAACCATAGCTTCATCACTAACCCAACAGTTGGCTTCATGACTTAGGTTGTCCTCATCCTCTATAAAGCCCCCAAGGTTACCTTTCTTGACGCCACCAAAATCTCTTAATGCTCTAATTCGGTGAAGCGTAAATCCATCAACCTCTGTTGTTTCATCAGTCAATTCATATTTTCTCATCTGGTTTGTTTCCTTGATTTGCGCACAATCCACCCGTAGCGTAAATCATGCATTACTTAAAAGTTGTTAGGAAAGGGCGGGGGTGCTGGGAGGAGAGAGCACCCCCATAGGTTTAATCAGCTTTTGTCAAAATCTTGTGCATCTCTTGTTCTATTTCCCCTAAAAAGATTTCGACCGCTTTATTGATCTCTTCAATGTGTTTCTCATCACGGTTGATGCGTTTGATTTTCATTCTCAAACCAGTAGATTTGCCTACAAAGTTTGGATTATAGCTTACGAAATCACACCACTTTTGTCCTGTACAAGCCATTTGGAATTGCATCTGTGCGTGATATTCTGGCTTGATTTCGTCACCTATAAAAAAACGAAGATGAGTCATTGATTGTGGACATTTGACTTCGATTAAACCGTCCTCTCCAATGAACCCATCAGGACTTGCACCAGCCATTTCCATTTTTGGGTGTGGAATACGCGCGTTGAAGAAGAGCTAAACGATTTTGCTGATAAAAAAGAGCACATATCGCAAGTTCGTAGTGAGGCTGGTAAAAAAGGTGCACAAGCAAAAAATAATACAAAACAACATGTTAATAATTTTGCTGAAGCAAACGCTAAGCAAAATCAAGCTATAAAGAACCAGAATAAGAATATATATAAAAAAACTAAAACTATCGTTTTAGCAAAAAAAGAAATTGGTTCTGAAAGTTTAGAAACAAACGAACAGGTTGACGAGCCAACAGAGGTTGCTGCTGTTGAGACCACATCAGAGCAAATCGAAACCTCATCAGACAACCAACCTCCCATTCACGAGCAAGAGAACGTTCCCAAAAAAGCAAAACGAGCGCAAGCTGATCGCGGTTGTCGATTGCCTGCGGATTTTGAACCCGATTACGATTTTGCCATTGCAGAGGGTTTGCCTCCAGAGCGCGTCAAAGTCGAAATTGCAAAGTTTCGAGATTATTGGCGTTCAAAAGCCGGAGCAAATGCAACCAAAATCGATTGGCAAACAACATGGCGTAACTGGGTACGCAGGGCTATCGAGGGTTTAGAAAAAACGAAAAACAAGAACAACAATGGTGGAAACAATGGAAACTTTTCAAAAGATCAAAGAACTCGTGGTAGTACCGGAGAGACAATCCGTAATCTTATCGGTGCAACACAGCTTAGTGACGCCTCTACAAGATACCGTGCAACAGATAGAGCAATGTGTAACTCTGGAGTTCCCATGGACCTTGAGAAATGGCATTCAATTGACAGAAACCCTAGAGAAACAAGCTTTAGAAGCTTATCAGACTGTTCAAAACTTACTTACCGTGAAAGCGTCTGTTGAAGACATAGCAGAGGCTCTTGATGTGCTTGAAGGTGGTTTGACAATGCAAAAAGTTTCAAATGTAGAAGCGCGTGCAAAGGCTTATATCGCAGCTCTTAACGGCATTTCACTCTGGTCTTTATTGCAAGCTGTTAAAAATCTTATACGTGGTGAAGCAAAAGGCATGTCCACAACATTTGTGCCCTCATGCGCTGATCTAGCGCAGTATTGTCGTGATTTAGAAAGCAGGCTTTATGGTGTTGCTGAGAGAGTTTTTACAGCAGTTGAAAATACGCGTAACCTAGCCTTAGGAGGCAAGCGCATTTCATTCATGAGAATAGGCAAGCCTAGTGAAGAGTGTCATGACAGTAGCAATTCTAAAGCGGCTTAAAACAGCAAACTAGTGAAAAGTGCTGATCATTTTACGATTAGGCATGTATTTAAATCGATAAAAAGGTACCGTAGGAAATAAATATGTTTACAGATAAGCAGCTAAGAGCCTTGTTTGGCATTATAACTTTTATATTTTTATGTTTTTTA
>NZ_JBHILW010000079.1:0-899 GCF_042193565.1 Bartonella sp. SD1336NMGDW | reverse complement strand
GGTGAACTGAGGACTGACCTTTGCTTGATAGCCATGGCGTTTAGCGAGTGTCTCAACAATCTCACCAACAGTTTGGTGGTCAAAATGTTCACTCACCTGTTCTTTGAGCTCTTTACGCATCGAGGCACTTTTGCCACAAAGGCGTAAGATCTCTCCATCACTGCCCCCACAACTCACAACCGATTCGACAACAAAACACCCCATAAAAGCACTGATGCTGTTCTCATAGCCAAAGATCACCTGCAGAGCGTTGCCCGTTTGTGGAACCTCTAAATCATTGCCACTATCATCAAACTCTGCTTCAAATGTATCGGCTTCATTACCGGCATGGTCCGTAATGGTTGCGGTTAAAAGACGCTGGTAAAAAACCTCATGAACAGGTTTATCTCCCACCTTGACCACAATAAAGGGGTGTGTGCGCATTAATCCCATAACCTCTTCACCATGCTTTGGGGATTAGACAACACAAATTCAGGCAGAATAACCGTTAAGCCTCGCGGTAAAAGCACACCATATTTGGCAATCTCTGGATTAGCTTCCAAGGTGGCTTCTAAATAGCCTTTGAGTAAACCAGCTTGCCTCCGGTCTCTGAACACTGCCATGGCATGGTGAAAGCAGATAAGATCAAGACTCATATCCTCTAGCTCTACAACAACATGCTTTTCTGGTATCTTCATAGAATTTGTCCCACTTGGGTTTGTCCCACCTGATATTGACCTTGTGGTTTTCCGCCATTAAAAAAGGGCAAGAGCGTAATGGAATAGCGGATGCGCTGGGATTGACCAGAGCGACTAATATAGTCGTGGTCTTTATTGATCGTGGTGATCACCACGGGACCATGGAGAAGGACACTATAGGTCGTATCATTGATCCAACGAAGCATCTGGACCGGCTTTGCT
>NZ_JBHILW010000078.1:0-914 GCF_042193565.1 Bartonella sp. SD1336NMGDW | reverse complement strand
AATATATTGTATTGCTGCATAAAGATTATACTGTCTATAGAGATGTTGTGTTTCTTTTATCGCCTCTTGCATATTAGAAAACTGTTCTGTTGCAAATTCAACCCATTTTTCTCTTGCTTTGTCATCAGAAGATGATGGTATTTCATCATAAACAGCGCTTGGTAAACCTTTTGCACACAAATAGTCATTTTTCACTTCAAGATATTTTTGCGCAGCATCATACTGGTCTTGAGTAAGCACACCTTGCAAACAAAGCCGCCCAACATAAGTACCAGCAAGCGGATTTTTAGCCTCTTCAATAGTCAAACCAAAGCGTTTAGCACGCATTTCAATTGCCAATTGATTAACAGGATCTTGACGTACTTTCACTTGTGAAATGTAAGCATCTTTCTTTTTCATACATCCCCTAATCTGTGGGAGCCCACATGTTTCTCTTTGTTATATTTTATCAATCAAAATGGTATGCTGTCATTAAGAGATGCACTATGATCAGCAGCACCTGAAGCGATAGCATAATTTTGAGAAGTAACGGAAGAAGGGGCCGATTGATCTTTCTTTGCATCAAGCAAATACAACTCGCCTTTGAATTGTGGTAAGACAATCTCTGTTGTATAACGGTCATGCCCATTTTTATCTTGCCATTTGCGTGTCTGTAATTTTCCTTCTACGTAAACTTTTGAACCTTTGTTTAGATATTGAAGTGCAATTTTTGCCAAATGTGGATTAAAAATCACAACTGAATGCCATTCAGTTTTCTCTACTTTTTGATGAGTATTTTTATCCGTATAGCTCTCAGAAGTCGCTATACTAAAATTGACTATTTCTGTTCCAGAATTCATTGTTTTGCTTTCGGGATCAGCACCTAAACGCCCGATTAACATCACTTTATTTAGCATGTTTTTTCTTACCTTAAA
>NZ_JBHILW010000077.1:0-928 GCF_042193565.1 Bartonella sp. SD1336NMGDW | reverse complement strand
TCTCCTCGCATCTTAACGCCGGCGCCTTTATCATTGGCAATCACGCGGATCTGCCCCGCGTACATTCCACCAAACTCACTGGAATCAATCGCCAATTCCGGCTCTTTGCCATCAGAGCCAAGAGAAGTTGCTTCGCGCTTGTCATAATCAAAATGATTGTGACCAGCGATAACAGCCAAATCTCCTTTGACCTGTATGGGACCTCCGATACTGATCTTGCGCGAAACAAGATCAAAAATATCTAATGCACTCCCATCAGCTCCACGAGAGCCTATGGTGATATCACCACCCTCAACACGCAACCCACTCAAAGCCCCATCGGCTCCAATGATCGGTTGTCCGGTCGATAAAGTCACCCGTGGAGTATTAATAAAGCCACAACCGTTACAAGTAATCCCATTGGGGTTGGCGATAATAACATCCGCCATATGCCCGTGTACTTCGCTCACGCCTTCAAGACGCGAGCGATTGGCACTTACCACTTCATTAAGGATAACCTTTGCTGCACCGCTATAACGCAAATTGCCGTTGCCTGGCACCAATCCCCCAAGCTGTGAACGCGAAACCTCCTCAGTCGAATTGTTCAAAATCACGCCATGGGTATCAACATTGAAACTGTCATATTTGTTATGAGAAAGACCCTGTCCATTGGGGCGCACAATATCAATCAGCGGCACATCATTGCCGGCTTTCCCCACCGTGGGGCGGAAAACAGAGCCAACCCCATCAGCTGCTTTAATCCCTTGGCTCTCTTGTGCAACAGGACTTCGCGCTCCAAGCGCTTGTGCTTGCAACAACAAAGGCTGAAAAGCTAAGCAAAAACTTAAAACAAGTGAAAGCCCCTTATGGATCCCTCGCTGCAAAACACAAAGAACGCGCTTTCCTCGCTTGTATCCATATCCCAATTTATGCTTTTGATTTTTCAATC
>NZ_JBHILW010000076.1:0-978 GCF_042193565.1 Bartonella sp. SD1336NMGDW | reverse complement strand
TTTGGTTCTAATTTAGCAATGATATTGTCTTTCCGCTCATTTTCATCTTTTAAATGCGTTAAGACACCAAGCATTACTGCTGGACTGGAGTAGTCGATCGATTGAACATAGGATTGCTTTATCTCGCCCCTACGCCATGCAACAAATAACTTAATAAGCATATAACGGACTTGAGAAGATTTTTCTGTATTCGATAATGTCGCAATCAATAACGCCTGCTCTTCGTTAAGCCAATATTCTGTTACGTTATTGCCCTTTATTACGTGTGCCACAGTGGCGCACCTCCCAAACCGTTCTATTTCTTGCATATTTCTTGTAATTAATTTTCTAACGTCACGTGTACGAACAAACCCTAATTTTTCTGCTAAGTCCACATCGCGAACACGAGGCTCGTTTTCGACTTCTCGTAATTTTATTAATTTGTCTTTATTGATAGGTAAGTATGTGCTATTATTCATTGTAATTGACCTCTTTCGGGTTAGTTAGATGTAAAGCGTTAGAGAGAGTTTTTGCGGACTTATGCTCTAGCGCTTTTTCTTTTTTGAGAATGTTAATTATTTCAGATGAAAGAGAGCGATCATTCTCAGTCGCCCGATTAAACAACCACTCCTTTAATGTATGTGGCATATTTATTTTATATTGGATCGTTTTCATTTTACCTCCATATGCACATATTTAGTACCATAAAGGTACCTTGTGTCAAGTGTATTTTAGGTATATTTTAGGTGCATGACAAAAAAAGATCGTGTGCAATTTAAATTTCTCATTCCAATTGAACTGAAAAATCAATTGGAAGAGCTTGCTGAAGCAAATCATCGTAGCCTTACGGGTGAAATTCTTGCTCGTTTAGAAAACTCTGTCCGCACTACCGTTACATTAAATCACCTACTGGCAATGAATTCAGAAGATCTCAAAAAGCTCCTTGAACAACCACTCGTGAATAAAAAACAATAAGATGCCACACATAGCCCCCTCAGA
>NZ_JBHILW010000075.1:0-990 GCF_042193565.1 Bartonella sp. SD1336NMGDW | reverse complement strand
TGTGTATTGTTTCTTATGTTACATACACGCAGTTTAATAAATATATCTATTTACACACTACAGTGCTCAGTTAAAAAACCATAGTAAAATTTCCGAACGTTTATAGATAAAATCAACAAGAGCATAAAAAACTATCGTGGGCTGCTTGATTTTAAAGATGCCCTACTTGCTCTAAAGGTGAAATATGTGGGATTGGGCTGTTATGCCGAGCTTGCCACAAATCATGCTTTTGTTGCAATTTAAGCCAGAATTCCGCATCATTTAAACCCGCTTTTTCTAACCGTAAAGCTAAGTTAATGCTAATCGCTGCATGACAGTTTAAGACGCGGGATAAAGTTAAACGTGCAACACCAAGACGATTTGCAGCTTCTGTTACTGTTAACCCTAATTCATCAAGCAATTCTTCTTTCAAAATGCCGCCAGGGTGTGGAGGATTGTACATCATAATAACACCTCAAAACTCAATGGTAATCTTGATAATCAACCAGTTCAACGTCTGTCCCAATGAAACGAAAGGTAACACGCCAATTTCCATTGACACGCATTGACCAGTAACCTTTTAAATCGCCCGTAAGCGCATGTAGACGATACGATTTAAGAGTAACTTGTTCAGGCGCGGATATTGTATCTAAAATTACTAAAATGTTTGCTAATTTTTTAGCATGCGCGGGTTGTATGCCTTTGTAGACTCCTCTTTCAAAGAATAATCTCAACCCTTTATGCTTAAAACTAACGATTGCCATATATACCCTCTTGATACTTGATACTATACACCATGCATTTATGTCAATTGATTATTTATCAAAGAGCATATTAAACATAATTTTATATGTTAAAAAACAATAATATCCTTTTGAAATAATTGAAAAAATATGCAAATCATGCTAGGATTTTGTATGTATTAAAATACAAATTTAAGGTAAGAAAAAACATGCTAAATAAAGTGATGTTAATCGGGCGTTTAGGTGCTGATCCCGAAAGCAAAACAAT
>NZ_JBHILW010000074.1:0-1005 GCF_042193565.1 Bartonella sp. SD1336NMGDW | reverse complement strand
GTACCTATTAATAAAACAATCCCTGCCGAAATCAAGCGAGCAAATATATGAAAAAGCGATTTATTATAACAGGAATGATTACCATTTGGGGAATGATAAATTTAACTCTAACGTCTAACCTTAGTTGGGGTTCTGGGACTCAAGGTTCAACTGTTCAAAGTCCTCTCCCTGTTTCAAACGCAGAATATCTGGAAATTATTAATTTGTTAAAACAACACATTATAGCAAACGAAAACCAGATCAAAAACACGGAAAAAATTCTTCAGTCTATAACAGGAAATAGAATGTCAACACTAATAACAGGAGAGAGTTTTAGTTATTTCTTACAATTTTTGTCTTCTATCTACCCAGAAACACGGGAAAACTACCAAGCCGTAAGTGTTGGGGAATTTAGAAAATTTTTTCGTGAAACTGTTCTCGAAGAGAAAAGGACCAGCTTCCAGGAATTACCGTATTATAAGATACGCGAAATAATTAATACGCGTCTTAAATATAGTGGAATTATCGAAAAAGCTGTAAGTTTGCAAACTTTCCAAGACGCAGAGAACCGATTTACACAAATAGACGTCTTCTTAGATAAGATAAATAAAACAAAAGATCTGAAAGAAGCTTTCGAGCTGCAAACACGCATCAAGAGCATGTCAGCCATGATCCAAAATGAATATGCAAAGCTACAAATGATCAGAAGTTTAAGCGATAACGAAGAGTCTCTTATAGAAATACAAAAACGTAAATTGTATGGAAAAATTGTAGCCTCTAAATACAAAGATATGCCTAAAATAAGATCTAACCAATAAAGCTCTTTACAACATTTGCTTTTTTTCATGAAGACAAAAGCCACTGTAGAAGGTTCAGTACTATCTGAACAATTCAAAGAGGCACAGAGATTTTCTCAAAGCCAAGATATCGTAATGAAAATACTTAGGTGATGTATAAATGAAAATGAAGTGTTTAGCATATATCTATGTTTCAAGGTGATAAAAAGTTGAAAATTCGTTAAAGAGG
>NZ_JBHILW010000073.1:0-1008 GCF_042193565.1 Bartonella sp. SD1336NMGDW | reverse complement strand
GCAAATCCGCGTCCTTTTTTATGCAAGCAATAGAATGGTTCATGCGCCATTGAATAAGGTGCTTGATCTTGTCAAAAACGATATACAGCATGATCTTTTAAGCGCTTTGGCAGAGTATCAAGAAGCGACAGATCAACGCATAGAGATCATGCAAAAACTTATTGATGAATTGCAGTCTCTCATCTCCCACAACCTCAAAAATAGAATTGCTAAGGAATGAAACGCGATGCCATTACCCTATCACACACATATATTTAAGCTTGAACCAGCAACAAAAGAAGAAGTCAAAGAAGGTGTTTTAGATAGTAAGGCTCTTGCACCTGTTTCAGTGGGGAGTGCAGCAGCTTATGAGGTAGAATATTTTGCAACCGCTGCTCAAGGAAAAAAGGCTGATGATGCTGTTGCAAAGAGAGATATTGGAGCTCTTGCTTACAAAGATAAGGTCACAATTTGTGATATTGAAGCAAGTGGTGAAGTGCATGAGAATGCGATTTTATCAGGCGTTGGCTGGGTAAAAATATCGTCTTTAGGGATTGGCGATATGAAGGCTGCTACATATGATCCCGATAATGTGGGGGCAAATGTATTTTCTATGGAAAATATGAACGAGGGTCCTACAAAAAAGATCTTAACCACAGAGGAAAGATCAAAACTACGATGGTTGAGTGCTACCCAACCAACAATAGAAAAGTGGCATAAGGGAAGTGAAGGTGTTTATTATCCCATATCTCCGGTAGATCTCAAAAATACCATTCGTTATTTTGTAGGCTCAAAGTCTGTTGGTATGTCAAAATCAGTTTATGATCCAGATAAAATAGAAAAAGATGCCTTTGATATGGAGAATATGAATGAGGGGAATACGCATCTTATTTTAACCCCTCAAGAACGTGCACAGGTTGCAAAAATTGATAAAATTAAAGATGTGGCACAACACGCACAAGAAAGTGCACAACAAGGGCTTTATGCAGCCAGTGAGGCGAAGGATATTGCCAATGCTGCATTCAATAC
>NZ_JBHILW010000072.1:0-1023 GCF_042193565.1 Bartonella sp. SD1336NMGDW | reverse complement strand
ATGAAAGGTTCTGATTTAGATAAATTAAAAACAGCTTACATTGGTCGTGGTGGTAAAGGCAATGACAGTAACATTTTATGCAATGGTGGTAAAACAATTATCAAAGGGCTTGTTACTGCAGAAGGAGGATATTCCGTCTCCATGATTTTTGTTAACTTTGGAGGGAAAGGTGGCGATGGAGGAGGAGACAGGGAGGGCATCAGTGGTGAAAGCTTTATTTTTTCTGGTGGGAATGGTGGAGGAAGTGGAAGTGACGGCAAGAGAGCTGGTACCGGTGGAAGTTCTTTTCTTGGCGGCGGCGGCGGCGGTGGCGGTAAATGTAAGGGTTCTATCATGGGGCAGGGTGGTGAGAGTTACAAAGGTGGTAGAGGTGGTCGTGGCGGCAATGGAGCTGGCGGCGGCGGCGGTGGATATTTTGATGGGAAACACGGAAGCGACAAAATTGGCGGCGACGGCGGTGACGGAGCAGGTATATTTATAAGGTGAATTGAACAATGGCACGGAAAATAAGTAAAGACTGTTTATACTGTTTAAAAAAGTGGGAAGGTTTGCGCTTGCAGTCTTATCAAGATGCTTCTGGCGTATGGACGATTGGTTATGGTCATACGAAAAAAGCTGGTCAACCAACAGTGGTTGAGGGCATGGTGATTACGGAAAAAAAAGCCGAAACCATGCTTTTAGCAGATTTGCGGCAATATGAGAGGGCGGTAGAAAAAGCAGTTTGTGTGAATTTAAGCGACGAGCAGTTCGGCGCCCTTGTTTCCTTTTGTTATAATGTAGGTATTGCAGCTTTCCAAAACTCTACATTGCTTAAAAGGCTTAATCGGGGGGATTATGAAGCTGTACCAACCGAATTACAGAAATGGACCAAAGCAGGCGGTAAGCGTCTTGAAGGTCTCGCACACCGGCGTGCGGCAGAGGCAGGGCTATGGGCGAAAGGGGCTTATGTTTCTTCTAATTATCAAACAGTAGAAACGAAACAACCAACAGGGTTTCTCAAAGCAGAAGCATTGGCACCGATTA
>NZ_JBHILW010000071.1:0-1047 GCF_042193565.1 Bartonella sp. SD1336NMGDW | reverse complement strand
ATTGTTTTGCTTTCGGGATCAGCACCTAAACGCCCGATTAACATCACTTTATTTAGCATGTTTTTTCTTACCTTAAACTTGTATTTTAATACATACAAAATCCTAGCATGATTTGCATATTTTTTCAATTATTTCAAAATGATATTATTGTTTTTTAACATATAAAATTATGTTTAATATGCAAAAAAACATAAATAGTTCAGTGTTCATTTAAAACTCTTGATATACATACATAAATGTATTAACATAAGATATGAGAATAAGATTTGAATGGGATGAAACTAAAGCAAAAAGTAATCTTAGAAAGCACCGTGTCAGTTTTGAAATTGCTGCTCGTGTTTTTGCAGACCCGTTCGCCATGGTTAAACAAGACCGTATTGAAAACGGAGAATATCGTTGGCAAACTTTGGGTCTTGTGGATGGTTTTTTACTGCTGCTCGTAGCGCATACTGTCCATGATGATAAAGATGGTATAGAAGTAATCCGTATTATTTCAGCGCGGCGAGCTAACTCGAAAGAAAGGAAACGTTATGAAGAAGAAAGTTCGTTATGAAATTGATGTAGGTAACTTATCACCTTTGACAGATAAACAGAGAGTTGAGGTTGATAAACTGGCTGCAATGCCGGATAGTGCAATTGATCATAGTGATATTCCAACACTAGATGATACGTTCTGGAAAAACGCCGTTCGCAATCCATTCTATAAACCAACCAAAACTGTCACAACAGTACGTGTGGATTCAGACGTTCTAGCGTGGCTTAAAAGTCAAGGGAAAGGATATCAAACGCGGATTAACGCCATTTTACGTGACGCTATGCTTCGTTCAATGCGTTGACCTCTTTCCTGCTACAAAGAGTATCAAACTGCTTTCGATAGTTTTTTATCTCCTTGTTGATTTTATCGAACGTTGAGAAGAGACAACGTCATTTAATCTGAACAGTTTTATAAAATCGGAAAATTTACTATGGCTTTTTAACTGAGCACTGTAGTGTGTAAATAGATATATTTATTAAACTGCGTGTATGTAACATAAGAAACAATACACA
>NZ_JBHILW010000070.1:0-1052 GCF_042193565.1 Bartonella sp. SD1336NMGDW | reverse complement strand
CATTAATTGGGCAGAAGGGCAGCCGCCTAGTTCTGTTAATGATAGTGCGCGGGTCATGATGCAGCGTATACGTGAATATCTTGCCGATAATGGTGGTTCTCTTGACTCAAAGTTTATTGTGAATGGAAAGGAACAAACAACATCAATCACGTTGACGACGGTGTCGCCGATAGCGAAATATAAAAACGATATCATTATTCGCTTTAAGGCGCGTGGTATAAATATTGGCACGACAACAATAAACATGAATAATATAGGAGCAAAGCCACTCTATAAAGCCACCAGCACGGGAATAGTATCATTGACAGGCGGTGAGTTACAAACAAATGGTATTTATGAAATAGTCTATAATGATGGCGCATTAACAAAAGGTCTTGAGGGCTGGTATCTTTTAAATCCTACTCCCATTCCACCACCGAAGGTCGAAACCTTTCCTTGTGGTTTTATTGCGACCTTTGCTATGCAAGAAGTCCCAAACGGCTGGCTTTTATGTGATGGCGCTACTTATGAACGCAAAGATTATCCGCAATTATTCAAGGCGATAGGGGATAAATGGGGAAAAAACAGTGATACAACCTTTAAAGTTCCAGATTTTAGAGGAGTGTTTTTGCGCGGCTTTGATAATGGTCGCGGTTTAGACAGAAGTAGACAATTTGCCGATATACAGCAAGATTGCCTTAAATCGCATACACATATTTGTAGTGTTGAATCGGCGGGACAGCATACACACGAGTTTCAGTATAATGGAGTGGGATGGAGCGCCAATGATATTGGTAGAAGAAACCCCTCTTATCACTATGCCGTTCTTGGAGGAACAACACAACCTGCTGGAGTGCATACGCATAAGGTAACACTTTCTTCAACAGGCGAGGCAGAAACGCGCCCTGTTAATGTACCGGTTGTTTATGCCATAAAATCATAAGGTTTTCAGATGATCAATAATCCGTCTGCTATTGATGATATTGCGGACGCGGAGCAAATCCGCGTCCTTTTTTATGCAAGCAATAGAATGGTTCATGCGCCATTGAATAAGGTGCTTGATCTTGTCAAAA
>NZ_JBHILW010000007.1:0-116058 GCF_042193565.1 Bartonella sp. SD1336NMGDW | reverse complement strand
ACCATTTCCACTGAAAACAGCCGTCCTATGTCTTTCTATGGAAAAGTAAACTTGATCAAAACCTTTGGTGATGATGGCACTATCCAGATTGGCAGAAACTTTGACCTTGATCCTATGGGGCCTGCAATTGAAGGCGGCATTGGCATCAATGCGCAACTGTCTCACAATTTCTCCCTTCATGGTGATGTAAGCTATCAACAAAAGCTTCAGAAAACGGGTATAAGTGGTGCAAGTTTTTCAGGCGGCATACGCTATCAGTTTTAAAAGCAAGGTTGTAAAAATAGCTTATTCGTTCTATTCAATTTAACAAAAAGGCAGCGCAATATGCTGCCTTTTTTATTTATAAAATCTGTCTTTAAGAATAGAAAAAACAAAAATAGTTGAATCATTCTCATGTACTATTGAAAAATTTTCATAACAGCTTCTTCTTTTTTAAAAAATAAAACTTAGCGTTTTTGGATAAATAAGAGTAACACTGTAAAAAAGAGTAAACAAATCAAAAAAAATAAAAATTAAACTATACCCTAAAGAATAAATTTTCCTAGAAAACATAGCATCATTAATCACCTATTATTTCTTACAAGCTTAATGCTCATCTAAAATGAAACCTTCTAAACATAAATTTATAGTCAACAAACTGTACAACAAATATATAATGCGCGTTATGAGTCATGCAGATGACTCATAATGTTGTACGCCTAATAAAGTGAAAAATATGAGAGCTAAAATTTCTTTCAATAAATTATATCGATAAGATTTCACACTATAAAAAATACAAAAACTCTCTATTACAACAAAGATACTAAATACTTCTCGAAACCTAAAACAGAAAAATGTATTTTTTCTTTTGGAAAATCGATCATACTCTTTGCTCTCTATGGACAATAGGCTCTATACTTGCTTCAAAAAACTCCTTTGTATAATCGTGTTGCGCGTGTAAATTACGCAATTCATCATTGCTAAGCTCTTCAAGAATAATCCCTTTATGCATAATTCCAACACGTTCACAAATATGTGCAACAACAGCAAGATCATGGGATACCATCAAATAAGTAAGCTTTTTTCTCGCTCGCAACGATTTCAACAAGTTTAAAATTTCAGCCTGTACCGATACATCCAATGCAGATGTTGGCTCATCAAGCAATAAAACTTCTGGCTCGATAATTAAAGCACGTGCAAGAGCAATACGCTGACGCTGTCCTCCAGACAACTCATGAGGATAACGATAAAGAAATGAAGAATCTAAACCAACGGAATCTAAAGCATCCTCCACCCGCTCTCTTTGATTATCCATCCCATGGATTTTGAGCGATTCAGAAAGAACCGTATGGACCATTTTTCTTGGATGCAGAGAAGCATAAGGATCTTGAAAAACCATTTGAATACAGCGTAAAAAATCCTTACTTCTTTTCTTTTCAACTTCTTGTCCAGCAAAAAGGAACTTTCCACTATAATCTGGAATAAGCCCCACCAATGTATTCAAAATTGTTGATTTTCCACATCCGGATTCACCAATCAAACCATAAGCTTCACCACGCTTAATATGAAAATTAACATTTTTAACAACTGTTACTGCCTTATGTCTATGACCAAAAGTTACAGATAAATTAGAAACATCAATAATATTCTCACAATTTGTCATGAGGAACCTCCTCAACACCATTAACAATCGTAGGATTATACAACCAATCAGGATCACGCTCAGGAACAGCCAAAATATCAACAGGATTATCAAGCCGTGGTAAACTCGCCAGCAAAGCCTTTGTATAAGGATGACAAGCGTGAGACAAATCAGAAGCAGGCAACTCTTCTAACACACGGCCCGCATACATCACCAAAATACGATCACAAAAATCAGCAATCATATTTAAATCGTGACTAATGAAAATAAGTCCCGTTCCAGACTTTGTAACAAGTTCATCTAATACGGATAAAACTTGTCGTCTGACCGTAATATCAAGCGCAGATGTTGGTTCATCGGCAATAATTAAATCAGGTTTCGGAATGAGCATCATTGCAATCATCACGCGCTGCCCCATCCCCCCAGATATTTCATGAGGAAAGAGACGCATCACATGTTCAGGATCACGAATATGAACAGATTCTAACATAGATATGGTGCGCTCCCGCGCTTCGGCTTTTGAAACACGATAATGAATGCGGTAAGCCTCCATAATCTGCTCACCAATCCGTATTAATGGATTAAGTGAATATTTTGGGTCCTGTAAAATCATTGAAATACGCTTCCCGCGGATTTTTCGCATCTGAGGTTCACTTGCGGTCAATAAATCAACATCCTCAAAGCGCATTTTTTTAGCTTTAACAATGGCTGCTCTTGGACTCAATCTTAGTATTGCGCGCCCAGTCATCGATTTTCCAGATCCCGATTCACCAACAATTCCAATTTTTTCTTTTCCAACAGAAAAACTAACGCCACGCACAACTTCTGAAATGCCGCGCGTTGTAGGAAAAGAAATACGTAAATCTTCTACTTCTAATAATTTATTATCCATTGCGTGGATCCAATACATCACGAAGACCATCACCTAAAAGGTTGAAAGCAAGACTTGCAAATAATATTGCACAGCCTGGTATTGCCGCCAACCACCAATTTGTCATCATAAATTCCCGCCCTGAAGAAAGCATCGCACCCCATTCAGGACTTGGAAGTTGAGCTCCCAACCCTAAAAAACCAAGACCAGCAGCCGTTAAAATAATTCCAGACATATCTAAAGTTAATCGTACAATCACTGAAGGAATACACATGGGCGCAACGTGAAACAAAATTATTCTCCAAGCAGAAGCCCCTTGCAAGCGAACGACAGAAACATAATCAGAAGAACGTATTGTCAAAGTCTCAGCACGTGCTAAACGTGCAATTGGCGGCCATGCTGCAATTGAAATTGCAATAGAAGCATTTTCAATCCCTGGTCCCAATGCGGCTGAAAATGCAAGAGCTAAAATCAAACCTGGAAAAGCAAGAAAAATATCGACAATGCGCATGAGAACAGTATCAACCCATCCGCCCATATAACCAGATACGGTTCCAACAATAAGCCCTATTGGACCTACAATAATGGTTGTAAGAAAAACAACATAAAGAGTAATACGGGAACCAAAAACAAGGCGACTAAAAATGTCACGTCCTAATTCATCTGTCCCAAAATAATGCGCCATAGAGGGTGGCTGCAACCGATGCCCTAGATCATTGCTAAGAAAATCATGCGTAGCAATCCAAGGAGCAAAAAATGCACATATGATAATAATACAAATAATAAGCAGACCAAATACAGCCGAAAAGTTATGAAAAAACTTAACCAGTGCGTGATAAATTCTTTGTATGTTCGCCTGAATTATGGAGCTTGGAACAGGGTCGTTTAACCAACCGCCAAAAAAAGATGATGATTGCGATTTATGATGATTACTTACTGTCATATTCAACGTGTCCTTGGATCAAAAATGCGATAAAGCAAATCAGAAAATAAATTAATGGCGACAAAGATAAATCCTACAAGTAAAGTACATCCTACAACTGCATTCATATCTCCGGCTAAAAGAGCATTTGTCAAGTAATGTCCAAAACCAGGCCAAGCAAAAACTGTCTCCGTTAAAACAGCCCCTTCTAATAAAAAAGCATAAGAAAGCGCAACAACGGTAATAACCTGAACAGCAGCATTCTTAAAGGCATGTCCCCATACCGTTCGCGCCCACGATAACCCCTTTACACGTGCAGTAATGATATATTCCTGATTAAGCTGCTCAATCATAAACCCACGAGTCATACGGCTAATATAAGCCATAGCACCGAAAGCTAAGATCAAAGCAGGCATAATAATGTGACTAAAAACATTACCAAAAGCCTCCCATTGTCCTTGGCTTGCAGTATCCCAAAGGAAAAATCCTGTTTTTGGTTCGAAAGAATATTCATAAAGAAAATCAATACGTCCTGGACCACCAACCCAGCCAAGCTTGGCGTAAAATATTAACAAAGCCATTAAACCGAGCCAAAACGTTGGAGTAGAATAACTTACAAGTGTAAAAACACGAACAACATAATCAATAAATGAATCGCGATACATTGCTGCAAAAACACCAAATGGAATTCCAAGACTTGTGCCAATAACAATAGCAACGGTTGCAAGCTCTAATGTTGCAGGAAATACACGCATAATATCAGCTAGAACAGGACGCCCAGAAGTTAAAGCATCTCCAAAGTCAAATAAAAATACATTATGAAGATACTTCCAATATTGAACAATCAACGGCTTATCAAGACCAAGCTTATAATACATTGCATCATAAGCTTCCTGACTGATATTATCACCAAGAATAGACAGAACTGGATCTAGAGGAAGAAGATGACCAAGAAAAAAAGTGATCGTCACCAACCCAAGCAATGTGATAAAAACTGAAATAAGAAGTTTCAATCCTTTGCATAAAAAATCCCATAAAAATAATCTTTTCTGCTTTTCTGATACAGCTCTTTCAGTCTCTGAAAGTGGCAAAACCATTATAAAAATCCCCTCTGTAGCGACAAAACATAAAGCAAATACCTTTTTTTATATAACAAAACAACCTCTTATTAAGCATGTTCTACAATCCTTCTCTATAACATGCTTCTTTTTATTTTTCTGCTTCATTGTAATAAAGTCTATAACTGTTCCAAATCCATTTTTTGACATCAGGTCCCATACCAACGGTATAATATGTCTGAAATAAATAAACCATAGGACCATGCTCTAGCACATAATGCTGTAAAGTACGATATTGCATGATACGCTTATTGGGGTCTTTCTCAAACAAAGCATCCATCACCATGTTATTAATATTTTCATCATAATACCCAGCGCGCCAAGCCAAATACATATTGTGCTTTTTTGTAAATGTTGGATCAGGATTAAACACGTGATTTAATGAGGCAGGATGTCCATCAGGATCGGCACTCCCCCACCCCATAATAGCAGTATCGTAATTTCCACCACGTACACGGCTCAACAATTGATTTTGTGCCATTTTTTCAATTGTCAGCTCAACACCAATTTTACGTGCATTAGCTTGAATAGACTGTGCAACAGACGACATATAACTAAGGCTTCCAACTAAAAGATTAGCTTTAAAACCGTTCGGATAACCAGCCTCAGTAATCAACTGTTTTGCTTTTTTCAAATCCAACTTAAAAGGCAGCCCTTCTTTTTCATCCAAAGCACCAGGAACACCCAAGGACATATAAGTTGCCCGCGGAATAGCAATCCCCTTCAAAACAGTTTTTCCAAGACCTTCATAATCAACCAAATAACGAAGTGCCAATCTGACCTTTTCGTTTGCAAAAATTGCATTCTTATTATTTAATGATAGATAAATAATCTGGGGGCGCAAAACACGACTAATTTTGACTAGGCCTCCCTTTTTTTCAAGATCTAAAATATCCTCTGAAGAAAGATCACGCGCTATGTCCACATCACCTTTTTCCAAAAGAAGTCTTTGACTTGATGAATCTGCTACGTGCTGCACAACAATCTTCTTAATTTTAGGCACATCGCCCCAATAATGCTGTGTAGCCTCTAATACAACTTTATCTCCTGGAGACCAGCTCACCAATTTATAAGGTCCAACACAAGCCGAATGTGTTGCTAAATATTTATTCCCCATATCACCGTTAATACTCTGCGCTTCAATTGTTTTCCGATCAAGCAAAGCAGAAGCATAAGATTGTCCAATAACAGTCAATATGAGCTGAATAGGATAGGGTTTATCTAATTTTAATTGCAAAGTCTTATCATCAAGAGCCTGAATATTTGTTTCAACATTGTTTTTAGTAAACCCATAATCCATTAAAGATTGGGCATAGCTCAATCCTAATTTAATAATCCGCCGCATCGACCATACCAAATCTTGCGCCGTTGCTGTTCTTCCATCATTAAACTTTAAATCATCACGAAGATGAAAAACTATTCTTTTGCCATTATCTAAAACATCCCAAGATTTTGCCATAGCAGGGCGAATTTTTGTAGGATCATGCTCATCATATTGCACTAACGCGCTACAAATATTCGTCAATAACTCACTCGTCACAACTTCAACAGTTTGCGCTGGGTCAAAACTACTCATTGAATCAATATTCCATGCCATCACCAATATATCTTTAGATGAAGCACTAAATGCTGATGCTATAGCCCCATTTAAAAAAGCTGTTATGCCTAATAAAACAGAAAATTTTTTCAACATTTTTTTCCCCATTATATTCTTGTGCCTTTTTCACACATAGTCGTTGTGATTTTGCTCTTTCATCTTTTAAACAGCATAGTATCAAACATCAACTTCATTTAATCAAACTAAGCATCTATAAAATAATTCTCTCATATATCAATCTGCATTCGGGATGCATAGAATCTGTAGCCACAAACAAAGATCTTCTCCAATATAACTTTCTATATTCATCCCTCCTTAATAAACGACCTCCACCATATACAGCACAAATACCCCTCACAGTTTCTTCCTTAAAAAACTGAAGGACTTTTATGTGAAAAAATATTTTCATCATGCTATTATGATCAAACTACTTTTACCTTTGACAACACGAAAAGACACTCTTATTTTTCAATTTTACTATAAAAAATACGCGGTGCACTATTCCAAACCCATTTTTTGACATCCGGTGTCATCGCTATAACGCTATATTGCTGGTAAATAAACGCATAAGGTCCTTTTTGCATAAGTTCACGTTGTAAATCAGCATATATTTGCGCCCGTTTTTGCGGATCTTTTTGAAACAACGCATCTTCAACTTTTTGATTCATCTTGGCATCAAAATATCCATGCTTCCAACTAGGATAGGCAGTGTTTCTAGCCTCAAACCGATTATCTGGATTATAAACAAGACGTGAAGCCATTGTATGAGGATCCGCAGAATCATTATTCCATCCGACAAAAGCCGTATCAAAAGCCCGTGCATTCACTTTTGAAAACAACTGTGTACCTGCCACACGTTCAATTTTAAGACGCACACCCGCCTGCGCAGCACTATCTTGAAGTGACTGAGCAAGTAATAAAGTATAAGGAGTGTTTGACACGAGAAAATTTGCCTCAAATCCGTTCGGATAACCAGCCTCTGCTAAAAGTTGCTTGGCTTTTTGAATATCAAGCTTAAAGGGTTGTCCTTCTTTTTCATCTAAAGCCCCAAAATTGCCAAGAGGAATAAAACTTGCCCGTGGGATACCAATCCCTTTGAGAAGTTTCTCGCCAAGACCTTCATAATCTATAAGATAACGCATCGCCAAGCGCACTTTTTCCTTAGCAAAAATGGGATTCGTCGTATTGAATCCCCAATACATCATGGTTGGCACCAACACTTTTTCAACTTTAACATCTGTTGTTTTTTGCAGATCTGCAAGATCTTCAGGTGTCAAATTACGAGCAACATCAATATCATGTTTTTGCAATAACAAGCGCTGTGTTCCGGGCTCCGCAACATGGCGAATTAAAATCTGCTTTAGTTTAGGTGCTTGTCCCCAATAGTGAGAGCTTGCACGTAACAAAATCACTTCTCCAGGGCGCCAACTTTTTAAATGATAAGGGCCAACGCAAGCAGCATGAGTTTTCAAATACTGATTTCCCAGATCACCGTTTTTTTCATGCTTCATAATCGTCTTACGATCAAGCAAAGCTGTTGCACGACTCGCAACAACATTATTCAGAATGAGCTCTGCTGGATAAGGCTTATCAAATTTCATCACCACTGTTTTCTCATCAACAGCTTGCAAAGCATCATCAACATTTTGTTCTGTAATTCCATATTCATTAAAAATTGCTGCATTAGCCATCTGCAATTTAACAATCCGCTTCATCCCCCAAACAAGATCATTGGCATTGGCTGATCTACCATCGTTAAACTTTAAACCATCACGCAAATGAAAAGTAAGCACTGTAGTATGATCATCACCTGAAACATCCCAATGCGTTGCTAAAGACGGAACTATTTTCGTTGGATCATCTGTCGCAGTACTGACCAAATTATCACAAACATTTCCAATAATTTCACTTGCATAAACATCATTGAGCTGCGCAGGATCAAACGTACTGATTGCATCCAGATTCCAAGCCATCACAAGGGTATCAGCCGGTGTTTTTGCTGAAACCTGTTGTACAACTACTCCCAGTGCCATAAGAGCAGCAACAATAGAGCTGCTACTTTTCAATATTATTTTCTTCAAGTTCATAAACGTTTCCCTTTATTTATTTTTTATTAATTAATGACGCTGAAATAACATGGCAAATTTATAATTATACACATTGAACAAATACATTCTAATCGCCTATACAGAGTCATCTACTTTATAAATTCATTGACTACATCTCAATCAAACCATAGCGAACATGCAATATATGTTTTGCTAACCAGTATCACATTCTTTCATAACCTTTCTTTGCATACGATAACGCCGTATACCAGCCCCATTAATCATCAAAAGGATAAGCCTTTTAGCCTCCAAAATGGTAAGCTTTAAAAAAAAATCATTGCGCAAAAATTTATGAATTCACCACTCTATTACTTTAGGCGGTATTTAAAATAAAATACGCAAACTTCAAAAATTGTCATTCTCCTCAAACACTCAATTTCAAGATGCGGCACATCTTTACTACATGATCAAAACTGCACTAAAACAGCAGAAAGGCATAAGAAAAGATCTTTTCCAAAACTCTACCCCCACAAAAATCTGCTTAATCTTTTGAAAACCAAGTGTCAAAAGTTTTACGTTTTTACCAAAAAAACCAAACACGTTAACAAAAATAAAGGAATAATGAGAAGAATCACCCCTTGCAAGCTTTGTCTTTTGAGAGATAAAGATTGCAATAAAAGAATACACACTAAAATGCACTTCTCCATTGATAAAAACAAAATTCATTAGACTACCCCCAAAGACATAATGAATATAGACCCTTCTAAACTTTAGTGTGCATCACTGCTTTACCACTATAAAAATAGAACAGAAAACAACACACTGCAACAAAACTCTTGTTTCCAGCAGAAACATACAGAGCTTCAACTAAGTAATGTAGTGGATACAAGCCTGCGTGAGCTTAATCATTTTCCTAAAAATTGGAGAGCACACGCGGCAAAATCACTCTCTAATAGAAGAAAACTATCAGATAATAAAACCCAACACAAGCAGCTTAAGTCATTTAACTTCAATTTTTCATCACTGCATTTTATTTTTATTCCCTAGGTAAGTACTGAGCAATTGACCTACACATAAATAAACCAACAGTCATACAACCAAAGTAAAATATAACAATGCAACAACATCCCCCCTCTAAAAACCACTTTGCATTCGTCAATAAACACGAATAAAATATTCATTACTTATTATAACGGTCATGTCATTAACAGAAATAAAAACATCTCTTCTGAACCATTTCAAATGCCAAGAACTGTTGCACAACATTGAAAGCTAGTAAAGTGTGTGATGGTGCTGATTTTCTCTTTCATAAGTGTAAAGATAGAGTGCACAATGGATTGACTGTTATACCATTCATGAGCTGCGTCGCAAAATGGGCTTTGGTACACTAGATGTTTCTTTAAAACATACAAGACGTTACCATTATCTCACTTCAGATACATGACAGTTAAGATATCACTCCTTTTTGCATCTGTTTTTTTCATCTTCAAAATTATACCTTTATCGTTTTGAGTGCCAACAACAGTAGGAAATTATTGATATTGTATAGTTCAATTATCTTATACAATGGAGTTGTATAATCTATACATTTATTAAACAATTTAATTATTATCCTATTGATCATTACTCATACAAAAGAACGTTGGCCAATTTATCGACAAAAACATCCTTCAAGATGATCATTAACGATCCCTACGGACTGCATAAAAGCATAACAAATTATGGGACCAATAAATGTCCAGCCACGTTTCTTCAAGTCTTGAGAAAGACGAAGAGAAGCAGGGGTTGTGGGATGAGCCGACAGTGTTTGAAAGTCTATCTTTTCATAACGCTCTGATTGTGGTGGCTGAAAAGACCAAAAATAGCGAGACAAGCTCCCCCACTCTGTTATAATTTCTTGTGCTCTAAGTGCATTATTAAGCACTGATTGAATTTTTCCTTGATGGCGAACAATGTCTTTATTCTGCATTAACATTTTCACCTTTAGCTCATCATAATGAGCAATCTTTTTAAAGTCAAAGTGATCAAATGCAATGCGAAAAAAAGAGCGTTTTTTTAAAATTGTAAACCAAGAAAGCCCCGCTTGGAAACCTTCAAGAGAAATTTTTTCAAACAAACAGGTATCTTCAAAAACAGGTTTTCCCCATTCGTTATCATGATAAGCACAATAAAGTGGATCCGTTCCAGCCCATGCACAACGAACTTTTCCATCCGCTCCCTTAAGAAGACCTTCCGCAAGCATGGCATTAACCGTATTAAAAGAGAGTTCCTTGATCATCGCTTGGCGACTTTATCGGCTTGTGTTTTGAGCGTTTAGCGGAAACAGATTCTTGTGTTGCAACATTGATATCACCATCAAAAAAGCGTAAATTTATGTGCCCCGTTTCAGGAAACTGAGCCAAGCGTTTAATGGGCTTATTCTCTTTCCCCAAAACCAAAACAAAGCCGCGCTCCAAAATATTCTGATAAGAAGTGCTTTTTAAAAGCCTAAATGCAAGCTCCATTCGGGCACGTTTTTTTTCCACACTACGCACAAAAGCACGATGAAGGCGCGCCGTATATTCTTTTGTATTGCGGTGTGCTTTTTCATTATTTAACAAACGTAACGAAAGACGTAAACGAAGAGTATGAAAAGAAAAACGTTTTTTATCGTAGCTTACACAAAGAGCACGCTGTAATCGATTTGAAATTTCATCAAAACCACGCCGTGGTAGAGCGAAAAGTTGGTCGACAGTGGGAAGACCACGTCTGACTGCACGCAACTTTTGTTGATGAAAATCAAAAGAACGTACAAGTCCCTTGCGCAAACGTGCCCCAAGAGACGCAACACACACTTCAAGATCAAGCTTAACGGGAACAGCCTTTTCTGCAGCTCCTGTAGGAGTTGGAGCACGCCAATCAGCGACATAATCAATTAAAGTCCAGTCCGTTTCATGCCCAACAGCAGAAATAACGGGAAGAGCAGAGGCATAAACAGCACGAACAACAGCTTCGTCATTAAACCCCCACAAATCTTCTAAACTTCCCCCTCCCCGTGCAACAATAATAAGATCAGGTTTTGGAATAAGTCCTCCTGGAGCAAGAGCATTAAAACCTTCAACAGCAACAGCTACCTCTCTCCCACTTGTTTCCCCCTGAACACGTACAGGCCAAACCAAAATATGTAACGGAAAACGGTCGGATATACGATGAATAATATCACGAATAACAGCACCTGTTGGTGATGTGACAACGCCTATAATTCGAGGCATATAAGGCAAAGGTTTTTTCTTTGCTTCATCAAATAAGCCTTCTTCCACAAACTTTTTCTTACGATTTTCAAGAAGTGTCATCAAAGCACCAACCCCCGTTGGTTCAAGAGCCTCAATGACAATTTGATATTTCGATGACCCTGGATAAGTTGTAAGTTTACCAACAGCAACCACTTCCATCCCTTCTTCAGGAGGAAATTTGAGCTTTTCCATCACTCCACGCCAAATAACAGCTTCCAACCGTGCCTTATCATCCTTTAAAGCAAAATAAGCATGTCCTGAAGCATGAGTACCACGGTAACCTGATATCTCCCCACGCACCCGTACATAACCAAACTTTTCTTCAACAACACGCTTTAGAGCTCCTGCTATTTCGGAAACAGTAAATTCTGCCACATTTGTTACACCTGTTTTTTCACTAAACAAACTTACCATTTTTCAATTCTTTACGCCCGTTTCTGTAAATCTTTTTGAAACAACACAATCTTTAAAATTTTTATTTATAGCTTCATCAAAATATCCATAACACCGGCTAGAACAGCTTATATTTCGAATTTCAAACCGATTATCCGAGTTATAAAAAAGCTTGGAGCCGTTGTATGGGGATCTCCAGAGTTATTATTCCATCCGAAAGCTGTATCAATAGAAGTTAAAATATTCAATCTTAACATCCACACAAACACATCTTTCATAAGAATTCCTGAAATAAAATTCTCTACACAACATAGTAATCCATTCCCGATAAAATTCAACGTATTGCAAAGTGTTAAAGAGCTTTGCAATACATCAAATATATCATGATCATGTTTTTTATATTTTATAAACCTGATACCTTCTTATTTTTCAATTGCACTATAAAAAATACGTGGTGCACTATTCCAAACCCATTTTTTAACATCAGGTGTCATAGCTACAGTATGATACGTCTGATAGATAAAAGCATAGGGTCCTTTCTGCATAAATTCACGTTGCAAATCAGCGTACATTTGCGCCCGTTTTTTGGGATCTTTTTCAAACAACGCATCTTGAACCTTTTGATTCATAGTTTCATCCAAATACCCATGGCACCAACTCGCATAGCCTGTATTTTTAGCCTCAAGCCGGTTATCAGGATTGTAAATAAGGCGTGAAGCCATTGTATGAGGATCCGCAGAATCATTATTCCATCCGAAAAAAATCGTATCAAAAGTACGTGCATAAAATTTTGAAAACAACTGCGTACCTACAAAACGTTCAATTTTAAAACGCACCCCAACCTTTTTTGCATTGTCTTGAAGGGACTGAGCAATTGGCAAAGCAAAAGGATAAGGAGATGCCCCTGCAAAAATATTGGCCTCAAAACCATCTGGATAACCTGCTTCCGTTAAAAGTTCCTTTGCTTTTTGGAGATCAAGTTTAAAGGGTTGTCCTTCTTTTTCATCTAAAGCCCCAAGATTACCAAGAGGAATAAAACTTGCACGGGGAATACCAACATCTTTGAGAAGGGTCTTACTGAGTCCTTCATAATCAATAAGATAGCGCATCGCTAAACGCACTTTTTCCTTAGCAAAAATAGGGTTCGTCGTATTAAAACCCCATATAATCATGGAGGGCGCCAACACTTTTTCAACCTTAATATCCGTTGTTGCTTGGAGATCTGCCAAATCCTCTGGCATCAGATTACGTGCAACATCGATATCGTGTTTTTCCAATAATAAACGTTGCGTTCCAGGCTCCGCGACATGGCGAATTAAAATCTTCTTCAATTTAGGCGCCTCACCCCAATAATTGGAGCTTGCACGCAATAAAATCCCTTCTCCAGGGCGCCAACTCTCTAACTGATAAGGACCAACACAAGCAGAATGGCTTGCCAAATACCGGTTTCCCATATCACCATTTTTTTCGTGTTTCATGAGTGTCTCACGATCAAGCAAAGCAAGAGTACGACTAGTGGCAAAATGGCTAAGAATAAGCTCTGCTGGATAAGGTTTATCAAATTTCATCACCACCGTTTTCTCATCCGGTGCTTGAAAAGCCTCATCAACATTCTGTTCTGTGATACCATATTCATTAAATGTCGCCGCAGTAGCCATCTTCAATTTAACAACCCGCTTCATGCTCCAAATTAGATCATTGGCATTCGCAGGACGACCATCATTGAACTTCAAACCATCACGCAAATGAAAAGTAATCACCGTACGCTGATCATCACTTAAAACATCCCAACTCTTCGCCAAAGAGGGAACAAGTTTAGCTGCGTCATCTTTAGCTGGTTCAACTAAATTATCACAAACATTGACAAGAACTTCGTTACCATAACGGTCATTAATTTGTGCGGGATCAAATGTACTTATTGAATCAAGATTCCAAGCCATCACAAGCGTATCGGCAGGTGTTTTTGCTGAAACTTGTTGCACCAAAATCCCCAGTGCAATAACAGCAGAAACAAAAGCACTGCTCCCTTTCAATATTTTTCCTTTCAAGTTCATAGACTTTTCCTTTTAAAATTTATTGTATAAGTTCTCCATGCAACAATAACGTGCAATAAATAATAAGATTAGACTTAGAAAACATACCTCCTCGAAATAAAATTAAAAACTCAACAGAAAACGATCTGATATAAAACGAAGGTATTAGGCATAACAGCATCTGTTGGAGATATCACAGTGCTTACAATTTGGGACATATCAGGCAAAGTTTCCTTTTGCTTTATCAATCAGACCTTTTGCTTCAAATTTCTTTTTTGATTTTCTAAAAAGTGTCGCGAAAACACCACGTCCGGTTACTTCAAGAGCCTCAATAAAAATTTGATATTTTGATGATTTTGAATGAATTGTAATTTGCTGAAATTGATCATTTACCCTCCTTCTCAAGAGAAAATTTGAATTTTTTCATCACTCCCCATAAAATAATACCCCAATTGCGGAGTGTTATCTTTCAAAACAAAAGGAAACATAACATAGGCATCATAAAAAACTGATATTCCTCTTTGCCTCCACACCAAAACTCTTCTTCAACATTGCAAAGTCTTTGCTCCTTTAACAATGCTAAATACCACAACATTTGTTGTACTAATTTTTTCAGCAAATGAATTGATCTCTTTTCAATTCATGGAAGTTGAAATATTAAGTTTAAACATCCAAGCAAGCACATCTTTAATGAGAATGAAAGATCCCTTAATAGAAATCTTGCAAAGACACTCAGCAATATATCCTCTATTATTCACAATCTTCAACGTATTGCAAAACATTTAAGAACTTTGCAATACGTCAAATATATCATGATCATGTTTTTTATATTTTATAAACCTGATACCTTCTTATTTTTCAATTGCACTATAAAAAATACGTGGTGCACTATTCCAAACCCACTTTTTGACATCAGGTGTCATCGCTACAGAAACATATGTCTGATAAATAAAAGCATAGGGTCCTTTCTGCATAAATTCACGTTGCAAATCAGCATACATTTGCACCCGTTTTTGGGGATCTTTTTCAAACAACGCATCCTTAACCTTTTGATTCATACTTTTATCAAAATACCCATGGCACCAACTAGCGTAGCCCGTATTTTTTGCCTCAAACCGATTATCTGGATTGTAAATAAGACGTGAAGCCATTGTATGGGGGTCCGCAGAGCCATTATTCCATCCGAAAAAAATCGTATCAAAACCACGCGCATAAAATTTTGAAAACAACTGCGTACCTACAAAACGTTCAATTTTAAAATGTACCCCAACCTTTTTTGCGTTGTCTTGAAGGGACTGAGCAATAGGTAAAGCAAAAGGATAAGGAGATGCCCCTGCAAAAATATTGGCCTCAAAACCATCCGGATAACCTGCCTCTGTTAAAAGTTCCTTTGCTTTTTGGAGATCAAGTTTAAAGGGTTGTCCTTCTTTTTCATCTAAAGCCCCAAGATTACCAAGAGGAATAAAACTTGCACGGGGAATACCAACATCTTTGAGAAGGGTCTTACTGAGTCCTTCATAATCAATAAGATAGCGCATCGCTAAACGCACTTTTTCCTTAGCAAAAATAGGGTTCGTCGTATTAAAACCCCATATAATCATGGAGGGCGCCAACACTTTTTCAACCTTAATATCCGTTGTTGCTTGGAGATCTGCCAAATCCTCTGGCATCAGATTACGTGCAACATCGATATCGTGTTTTTCCAATAATAAACGTTGCGTTCCAGGCTCCGCAACATGGCGAATTAAAATCTTCTTCAGTTTAGGCGCTTCCCCCCAATAATTGGAGCTTGCACGCAATAAAAGAGCTTCTCCAGGACGCCAACTCTCTAACTGATAAGGACCAACACAAGCAGAATGACTTGCCAAATACCGGTTTCCCATATCGCCATCTTGTTCGTTTTTCATGAGTGTCTCACGATCCAGCAAGGCAGCAGTGCGATTAGTGGAAATATTGCTAAGAATAAGCCCTGAAGGATAAGGTTTATCAAATTTCATCACCACCGTTTTGTCGTCCGGTGCTTGAAAAGCCTCATCAACGTTTTGTTCTGTAATCCCATATTCATTAAATGTTGCCGCATTAGACAATTTCAATTTCACAACCCGCTTCATACCCCAAACAAGATCATTGGCATTGGCTGATCTACCATCGTTAAACTTTAAACCATCACGCAAATGAAAAGTAATCACCGTACTCTGGTCATCACTTAAAACATCCCAACTCTTTGCCAAAGAAGGAACCATTTTAGCTGCATCATCTGTAGCAGAAACGACCAAATTATCACAAATATTGTTAACCACTTCAATTCCATAACGGTCATTGAGTTGTGCAGGGTCAAATGTACTTATTGGATCCAGATTCCAAGCCATCACAAGCGTATCGGTAGGTGTTTTTGCTGAAACTTGTTGCACAAACATCCCCATTGCAAGAACAGCAGAAACAAAAGAACAGCTCTTTTTCAATATTTTTCTTTTCACGTTCATAGACTTTTCCTTTTAACGTTTATTGTATAAATTCCCTATGCAGCAAAACGTGCTTAATAATTAAGTTTAGACGAACTATAGGCTCCTAAAGACCAAGCTTTAAAATATTTAAGAACAAGCACCTCTTGCCAATGACTCCTCCTGCCTACACTTGTAAGCCAAACCAAAACATACAAAGGAAAACACTCTGGTATATAATGAACACTCACCAACAACAGAGCTTATTCACGATATCATAACGCCTACTATTGAAGACTATAAAACCAATATTTTTTCTCTATCTTGTTAAGCAAGCTTGTCTCTTTTATTTCTTCCAGCGTTTTGTATACCATCAAAGCACTAGCCCTTTCGGCTCACGTACCTTAATAACAAAGAGCTTTCATAATAATTTGACGATTTGATAAAACAGGAAAATTCGTTAGTTTGCCAAGTGCAACGACTTTTATTCCTTTTTCAAAAGGAAATTTGTTTTTTTTCATCACTCCCCGTAAAATAAGACCCTCCAATTGGTATCTCATCATCTTTCAAAGCAAAAGAAAATATGAACACCATAAAAAACTGAATCCCTTGTGTACCCACCCATACCAAAACTTTCCTTCAACATCGAAAAACCTTTACACCTTTAACACTACTAAATTCCACGACATTTGTTACACTTAGTTTTTTTATGTTACACTCAGTCTTTTAACAAATAAATTGATGACTTTTCAATTCAGAGAAATTGAAATATTCAATCTTAACATCCACACCAATACACCTCTAATGAGAATGAAAAATCCCTTTAAACGAATGTCTTAAAAAGACATTCAACAGTATATCACGCATTACCTATAATCTTCGACGTATTGCAAAGCTTGAAAATTTATACAATACGCCGAATATATCATGACAATGTCCTTCATCTATTGAACAGCATTGAAGACACGCTTATTTTTCAATTTTACTATAAAAAATATGCGGTGCACTATTCCAAACCCACTTTTTGACATCCGGTGTCATCGCGACGACGCCGTATTTCTGATAGATAAACGCATAAGGTCCTTTTTGCATAAGTTCACGTTGTAAATCAGCATATATTTGCACCCGTTTTTGCGGATCTTTTTGAAACAACGCATCTTCAACTTTTTGATTCATCTTGGCATCAAAATACCCATGCTGCCAACTAGGATAAGCTGTATTTTTTGCCTCAAACCGATTATCTGGATTATAAACAAGACGTGAAGCCATTGTATGAGGATCCGCAGAATCATTATTCCATCCGACAAAAATTGTATCAAAAGCTCGAGCATAAAGTTTGGAAAACAACTGTGTACCTGCCAATCGTTCAATTTTAAGACGCACACCCGCCTGCGCAGCACTATCTTGGAGTGACTGAGCAAGTAATAAAGTATAAGGAGTGTTTGATACGAGAAAATTTGCCTCAAATCCGTTCGGATAACCAGCCTCTGCTAAAAGCTGTTTGGCTTTTTGAATATCAAGCTTAAAGGGTTGCCCTTCTTTTTCATCCAAAGCCCCAAGATTGCCAAGAGGAATAAAACTTGCCCGTGGGATACCAATCCCTTTGAGAAGCTTCTTGCCAAAACCTTCATAATCTATAAGATAACGCATCGCCAAGCGCACTTTTTCCTTAGCAAAAATGGGATTCGTCGTATTGAAACCCCAATACATCATGGATGGTTCTAACACTTCTTTGATTTTAACATCTGTTGTTTTTTGCAAATCTGCAAGATCTTCAGGTGTCAAATTACGAGCAACATCAATATCATGTTTTTGCAACAATAAGCGCTGTGTTCCGGGCTCCGCAACATGGCGAATTAAAATCTGCTTCAGTTTAGGTGCTTGTCCCCAATAGTGAGAGCTTGCACGTAACAAAATCGCTTCTCCAGGGCGCCAACTTTTTAAATGATAAGGGCCAACGCAAGCAGCATGAGTTTTCAAATACTGATTTCCCAGATCACCGTTTTTTTCATGCTTCATAATCGTCTTACGATCAAGCAAAGCTGTTGCACGACTCGCAACAACATTATTCAGAATGAGCTCTGCTGGATAAGGCTTATCAAATTTCATCACCACTGTTTTCTCATCAACAGCTTGCAAAGCATCATCAACATTTTGTTCTGTAATTCCATATTCATTAAAAATTGCCGCATTACCCATCTTCAATTTGACAATCCGCTTCATCCCCCAAACAAGATCATTGGCATTAGCTGGTTTGCCATTATTAAACTTCAAACCATCACGCAAATGAAAAGTAATCACCGTACTGTGATCATCGCCTGAAACATCCCAATGCGTTGCTAAAGCAGGAACCATTTTAGCAGGATCATCTGTCGCAGTACTGACTAAGTTATCACAAACATTGCGAACAATTTCACTTCCATAAACATCATTGAGCTGCGCAGGATCAAACGTACTGATTGCATCAAGATTCCAAGCCATCACAAGGGTATCAGCCGGTGTTTTTGCTGAAACCTGTTGTACAACTACTCCCAGTGCCATAAGAGCAGCAACAATAGAGCTGCTACTTTTCAATATCTTTCTTTTTAAGTTCATAGACTTTTCCTTTTAAAGTTTATTGTATAAATTCCCCACGCAACAAGAATGCGCAAAATAATAAAATCAGACAAACCATAGGCTCTGAGAGATAAAGTATTAAAACGTTCAAACAACATCACTTATCAACCACTCCTCCTGCCCATAGTTACAAACCAACCCCCAATATGCACCGAGAAACAATCTAATATATGATGAATGACATAACCCATCACCAATCTATTGATAATATTACAACGTCTACCATTGAAAGCTATAAGACAAAGATTTCTTCTCTCTTGTCGAACAAGTTTACCTCTTCTTTACTCTAGCGTTTTTATGCCATCAAAGAACTATCCCCTGTTAGCTCAAAAATCTTAATAACAAAAAGCCTTCATAATAACTTGATTATTTCAACAAAACAGAAAAATTTGCCCATCGTCCAACATCAAGCACCTCTACCTCTTCTGCAAAAGGAATTTTGAATTTTTCCATAATTCTCCACTAAATAACGGCTTCTCATTATATCTTATTTCCAAATAAAAGGAGCACGGGCACCACAAACCTCTAACATTCCCTCACGCGTCCGTACATAACAAAACTTTTTTCAATATCGTATTTTAAATATCTTTGCTCCTTTAACAACACTCAATTCATTGCTTATATTTTTTCAGAAAAAAAGATCTTTTCAATGCACTAAGGTTGAAATATCTGAATATAATATCTATATAAGCACACCCTTATTAGAATAGATAGTCTTTTTTTAAGTAAACTGTCTTGAAATATTATTTCTATACACGACAATAATAAGTTTGTTACAAAATCTTCAATATACTAAAACTCTCACTCTGATGCGAAATATCGAAACGTTATAAAATTTCTCTACAAATTCTCAGAAACGAAAGGATCTCCCTTCATTTAATAAAAGAAGCGCCATGAAAATATCGCAAAAATGCAATAAAACATGTGCATATTTCAAAAACCAGCACCGTTAATCAGACTAAAGGTGATAAACTCAAAGTAAGAAAAAATAAAAAAATGTTTTTGCTTTATGATAGTAACATCGCCGCACTATGATAATACAATAAGAAACACGATCTTCGAAAGTATATTAAAATGAAGCGGAAAAAAAGATTATCAGATTCTTTTCGTGCGTTTCTTGGAAGAAAATTAAGCAGCGTTAGTCTAAAATTGCTTATCCTGTCATTCTTCATTGGCATCGTAATGAATTTTTTGGGATGGACACACCGAAACCTCATACACAAAATAGTAGATTTTTTTAAATCACTATGGGAAGCAGGATTTATAACGCTTACAAATTTCTTCCATATAACTATGACGGGAGCTATTATTGTTGTGCCTATTTTTCTTATCTTACGAATTTTTCATAAAAAATAAAAGCCTTAACATTTTCCTTGCGTTAATCTTTTCGAAAAATCAAACGACATAAAAATCCTGTAGTAATAGCAATAATCACTGCAACAATACCATATAAAAAACGATACTTGTGCGCTGCATAAAAAATTGTATAAGCGATATGTGCTTTAACAATTTCAAGAGTCGTTGTTGCACTATCAATAAACTGTCCATCACGAAAAAGATAAGCACGAACTTTATAATGTCCAACCGGGATATTTGCTGGCAAACGAAAATGTGCTGTGAAAAGTGTGTCAGAACCAAAACGAACCCCACCCACTTCCTCATAATAAAGGCTTTTAGCTTTTTGCAACTTTATAAGTTCATCGCGAAAGATTTGTATTTTTTTCTGATCTTGTTCATCCGTCTGCAATGGCAAATAGAGTAATCCTAACCCCAAGCGTTTATAATCTTCAATGCTCGTAATATCGCCAATTTCACGCGTTGTGACCATAGAGTAAAAAAGAGGAACCTTTTTAAAAATAAGAGAATCTGTATTAACCCATACACCGGCATTGCGTTTTTTTTCTCGCATCACCATTGTCCGATCTTGTCCCTCCAAGCTTACAACAATATCATAACGGTTCTGTCGAGAATATAACGGATCAATATTTTCCAAAACACCAGCAATATAAAGATCACGACCAGCAAAATTTGCATCCACAGTAATCGTATTCGTTGTTACGATAATTTGGACAGTTTCGTGGTCAACTTGATCAATGAATGTAGCTGGCGTCCCAACATGTGACCATGTAGAAAAAGAAATAAAACAAAAGCAACCTGCAATGATGTATAAAGAAAATAATCTACCCATTTTTATCTCATAAGAATATCCAAAGAGAAAAGATTATCAGGGCGTATAAATAATTGAAAAGCAAGACGCATACACACAATCAACACTAAACATGCAAGCGCCATACGCAATTGTTCAGCCTTTAACTTCCGTCCAGCCCTTGTTCCATATTGTGCACCAATACTTCCTCCAAGCATTAACAAAAAAGCCAAGACAATATCAACGGACTGATTAGTCACACTTTGCAAAACTGTCGTGAAAGAAGACACAAATGTAATCTGAAAAAGTGAAGTCCCAATCACCACACTGGTTGGAACACGCAGAAGATAAATCAATGCTGGTATCATAAAGAACCCCCCACCAATTCCCATAATAGAAGACAACAATCCCACAATGAGACCAATCCCTAAAACTGGAATAATGCTAACATATATCATAGATGTCCGAAAACGCATTTTTAAGGGTAAGCGATGAATCCAGTTATGTCGACCAGCAAGACGAATATTGGCTTTTCCTGCCTTACGCTTGCGCATCATATCATACCAACTTTCAACGATCATCAAGCTTCCTACACTTCCAAGAAGAATCACATAAAGAAGCGAAATCATTAAGTCTAATTGACCTAACTTTTTCAAAACAGAGAAAACCTGAATCCCAATTAAAGAACCACCTCCTCCTCCAATCGCCAAAAGAATACCAAGTTTAATATCGAGCGTACGTCTTCTAAAATGTGTAATTGCTCCTGTTACAGATGACGCAATCATCTGGTTAGCGCCTGTTCCAACAGCAATAGCAGGAGGAATATTATAAAAAATCAATAACGGTGTGATGAGAAACCCACCACCGATTCCAAAAAGGCCTGAAAAAAAACCAGCAACGACTCCCATACCAATCAAGATCAGCATATTGAGTGACATTTCAGCAATTGGTAAATAAATACTCACTTACAGAACCTTCAAGATAATTTGAGGTTTTTTACAACTAGAGAATCCTTCTCCAATTATCCTCTTTTCCAATAATTTCTGTTGCGTGTTTAAAAGAATAATTTTAGTTTCTATAGCTTTCGCACAAACACGAATGCGCAATACATTTCACATCTATTAACATCAACATCATACAAATTAAAAAAAACGAGCTCCTTTTAAAAAGCTATAAAGACATAACGTTATCGCTAGCACAAATACAACGGTTAAAAAACAAAGAACACTTTTTTTTACCAAATAAGATAAAAACGAGACATGTTTCCGAGACTGCACCTTTAAAGAAGAAAAATCATTCTCACTGCAATGATTAGATGCCTGAACACCCATCATACCCTTTTCTTCTATTATAGCACGCTTCACTACTCCCTCATCCTTTTTAAAAGAAGGTTTCAGAGCATCACTTAGCAAAATAGCATCACTGGGCAAAGAGCTTCTATTTTCTTGCTGCAACGTATTTTCAACATTTGTTTGGAGTGGAATTATACCGTTTTGTTTCGAAAAATTTTGCACCTTTTGAAGGAATAAACGTTCTTGATTGTCCTTACATTCCATATGAGCAAGTTTTTGTACAACAGAATCAGGTGATTTTGAACGAGATACCCGTCGTGTTACCGCTTCTTCTTCTAAGCTTTTTTTTTCACTCTGCAAACTTTTAACAATTGTTTTAATCTGCTCTAAAGACTCAAAAAGCTTTTTTTCTCTTTGACGACGCATATAATGTTCAGCCAAAATGGCTCGACTAATATCATCTAAGTAAGATTTAAAATGCTCTTCTACAGAACTCTGCTGCATCAAAGAATGGGGCGGATGCTTCATTTGCATTTGCGTATAAA
This sequence comes from Bartonella sp. SD1336NMGDW, assembly GCF_042193565.1. Lineage (NCBI taxonomy): Bacteria > Pseudomonadati > Pseudomonadota > Alphaproteobacteria > Hyphomicrobiales > Bartonellaceae > Bartonella > Bartonella sp. SD1336NMGDW. Next base: position 93,143 of record NZ_JBHILW010000007.1, on the reverse strand, counting down.
CGGTGCGTAATTTTTGAGCAATATCTGACATCGTTACTTCTACAGAAGTATCCATTCTCTCTTTCTGTTCAACAAAAGAAAAGAATTTACCATGCCTAATCTGATTGGTCGCCTGATCGATCGTATGACCCTTCGTATTCACAAACGCTTACCCCTCATTAACCTTTTTGAAAAGAATCGCAACAAATGATGAGAAAGTGTGGTCTATTTTAGTAAATAGAGCTTTAAGAACTCCTAAAAACTTTTTATTTTGCGCATTTGTTAGAAATATTTTTCCCCAATCTTTATCCAAAATATTTGAAAGAAAGTTCTTTAATTTTTCTGTCTTCAAGATTTGAAGAGCAAAATCATTCCCCCATTTTTATCTTTTTCACTTAATTTTTCATTGTATAAAGGGCCTATTGCACCATCATAAACAAAGCATAAGAAACTAAAAAAGAATATTCTCACAAGACAGATTGATTTTTTTACTTTTTATTCAAGCAAATAAGGCAATTATAGCAATGCAAAATATGAAGGTTGAAAATAACGACGAGAAAGTACAAGTAAACGTAAAAAAGCTTATATCAAAGAGAACACAAGTTATAAATGAGACTTCATTCTAAACAATTTGGTTTCTTATGAGTATTGCTATAAACTTGTGGGCATACAAACAAAGAGGATCATTATGAAGATAATTGTCGCTGTCAAACGTGTTGTTGATTATAACATCAAGATACGCGTCAAACCCGATAGTACAGGTGTTGATCTGTCTCACGTAAAAATGTCTATGAATCCTTTTGATGAGATAGCCGTGGAGGAGGCTATTCGCCAGAGAGAATCCGGTAAAATTTCAGAAGTTCTTCTTGTTTCAATTGGCCCAGAAGCAGCCCAAGAAACTCTACGAACAGGACTTGCAATGGGCGCTGATCGCGCACTTCTTGTCACAACGGATCAAACACTTGAACCCTTAGCAATTGCTAAGGTTCTCAAAGCTATTGTTGATGAAGAAAAACCCGATATGGTCTTTTTAGGAAAACAAGCAATTGATGACGATAGTAATCAAACAGGACAAATGCTCGCTGCTCTTCTTGGTTGGGGACAGGCAACTTTTGCCTCACATCTTAATATAGAAAATGGGCATGCTACAGTTACTCGTGAAGTTGATAATGGAACACAAACTCTTTGTCTTCCCCTTCCCATGGTTATGACCGCCGATCTACGGCTCAATGAACCGCGTTACACCTCTCTCCCCAATATCATGAAAGCAAAAAAGAAAATCATTGAACAAAAATCTCTTGCTGATCTTGGCATCGATACGGAAGCACGCTTAACAATTTTAAGCGTTGAAGAGCCAAAACCCCGTCAACCCGGTATTAAAGTGGCGAATGTAGCAGAGCTTGTCAGTGCACTAAAACAAAAGAACTGCATTTAATATTCTCACCACTAGAGTAAAAGCAACACTCACATAAAAGGGCAAAAACTTATGGCAATTCTTTTATTGGCTGATCATAATACAGAAGAAACAGCAAAAGTGCTCACCGCTGCACGCGCACTCAGTAATGATATCGATATTCTGGTTTGCGGAGAAAAAATTCAAACGATAGCGGAAAATAGTGCTAAACTTAGTGGTGTGCGGCAAGTTCTTATTGCAAAAGCAGACTATTTAGCCCATCAACTTGCCGAGCCTATGGCAGATACAATTCTCACGTTAGCAAATGATTATGATGTGATCATGGCTGCATCCAGCAGCACTGGGAAAAATGTGATGCCACGCGTAGCAGCCCTTCTTGATCTTATGCAAATTTCAGACATTACCGCCGTTCTTTCACCCGATACCTTCAAACGACCCATTTATGCAGGCAATGTACTTGAAACTGTCCGCACCAATGATTATAAAAAAATTATAACAGTTCGCACAGCTTCTTTCACACCAACGCCTTCCCAAAATAATTCTGCTCCCATTAAAATAATAACACCAGCTCCTAATCCAAATCTTTCTTCTTTCGTAAAAGCAGAAACCAACAAAAGTGATCGTCCTGATCTTACCTCTGCACGTGTTATTATATCAGGCGGGCGTGGTCTTGGTTCTCAAGAACAATTTATGGCACTTCTTCTTCCTCTTGCAAACAAATTAGATGCCGCTTTAGGTGCCAGCCGCGCAGCAGTTGATGCAGGCTACGCCCCCAATGAATGGCAAATTGGACAAACAGGAAAAGTCGTTGCCCCTGAACTCTATATCGCTGTTGGCATTTCCGGTGCAATCCAGCATTTAGCCGGTATAATGGATGCACAAATTATTGTTGCCATTAATAAAGATGAAGAAGCTCCCATCATGCAAATTGCGGATTACAGCCTTGTAGGTGATCTCCACCAAATTGTTCCAGAATTGGAGAAAGCTTTATAAACCATGAAAGCACCTCTGCATGACCAACGTGAAAGTATGGAGTTTGATATAGTCATTGTCGGAGCAGGACCTGCGGGACTTTCTGCCGCAATTCGTTTTAAACAAATTAATCCTGAGCTTTCTGTCACAATTGTTGAAAAAGGGACCGAAGTTGGCGCACATATTCTCTCGGGCGCAGTTGTTGACCCCATTGGTATCGATACACTCTTACCAGAATGGAGAAATGACAACGACCATCCCTTCACAACCCCCGTCACCCAAGACCAATTTTTTTTTCTAAAGCCTCAAAAAGCGACACTATTGCCCAATATTTTGCATCCCAGAATCTTATCAAATAACGGATGTTATATCGTTTCGCTTGGAAGCGTCTGCCGCTGGCTAAGCAAAAAAGCTGAAGCGTTGGGTGTTGAAATCTATCCTGGTTTTGCTGCAACAGAACCCATCATCCAAAAAGATAACGGAGCTATCATTGGTGTTCTCACCGGAGATATGGGGCTTAACAAAGATGGAACCCCTGGAAAAAATTATATGCCTGGTATGGCTTTATTGGCAAAATATACTCTGATTGCGGAAGGAGCACGCGGCTCAATTGCAAAACAACTGATAAAACATTTCAACCTTAGCAAAAATCGTGAACCACAAAATTTTGGTCTTGGCCTTAAAGAACTCTGGGAAATTGATCCCCATAAACACCAACGCGGTTTAGTGCAACATTTCACGGGTTGGCCTTTGGACAATAATACCGGTGGTGGTGGCTTTCTTTATCACCAAGAAAACAATATCATTTCTGCCGGTTTTGTTGTGCACTTAGATTACAAAAATCCTTATCTTTCTCCTTTTGAAGAATTTCAACGTTTTAAAACACATCCAAAACTCTATGAAATCTTCAAAGGTGCAAAACGTCTTTCCTATGGTGCACGTGTTATCAGCGAGGGAGGTTGGCAATCTGTACCAAAACTCACCTTTCCTGGTGGAGCACTTATTGGCTGCTCTGCTGGCTTTGTCAATGTTCCTCGTATCAAAGGCTCACACAATGCCATCTTATCTGGCATATTAGCTGCCGATAAAATCGCTGCTGCTCTCGCCCAAGGGCGTGCCCATGATGAGGTCAAAGAAATCGAAGAACAGTGGCGAAAAGGTCCCATTGGCAAAGATCTTTATAAAGTGCGAAATGCCAAACCGCTCTGGGCAAAATATGGGACAAAATATGGAATTAAACTTGCCGGTTTTGATATGTGGTGGCAACAACTGTTCGGATTTTCCTTATTTAAAACACTCCCCCACAAAAAGGAAGATTATGCATATCTTGAACCAGCAGAAAAATTTCAACCCATTGCTTACCCAAAACCAGATGGCGTTGTAACCTTTGATCGCCTTTCAAGTGTTGCCCTTTCCAATACGCACCATGAAGAAAATCAACCTTGCCATTTAAAAATAGCCTCATTAAAAAAACAAAAAGACTCCGAATATGCAATCTATGGAGGACCCTCTACACGCTATTGCCCCGCCGCTGTCTACGAGTGGCTAGAGTATAATGATCATCTGACTTATATGATCAACGCTTCAAATTGCATACATTGTAAAACATGCGATATCAAAGATCCGAACCAAAATATCACTTGGATCTGTCCGCAAGGCAATGACGGCCCCTTCTATCCCAATATGTAATGCCCCAATGTACAATCATTGTTCACTCTCCCAAAATTGAAATATACAAAACGCAATGAATAAAAATATTCTCCTCAGATCAGAAATCTATCAATCACCTTCCTGCATACGTTCTTTCACAATGTAAAAAGGACTCTATTCTTATATAAAATACTCTCCCCACCGTATGACTTTTTTCAATAGCAAAACATAACATATTTTTATCAAAAATTTTTATCTAGATGACAAAACAATAATGAATATATTCTTGAAAATTCTGCAATAAAGAAACAGCCGCGCTTCTCGAAAAGAAGGAAAATAAGTCCGCTCTACTTTGCTCCCTCTCCCACATGATCCAAAATGCTTTTAGCCCCTCATAAGAAACATCAATTGTTTTAACTAGCCAAGAACAAAAGCCATGACGATGCGTTTCAAGTTTATTTTTTCTCCTAAACTTTGCCAAGTAATGCTCACTAAAGAAAACCACAGACAAATGTAGAAAAAACGTTGCGAGATAACGAAATAAAGAGCATGCTTGTTCAAGCCCTTTCAATGGTTCTACTGATAATGACACGAAAAAAATCTTTAACCTTACATTAACCTTTTATTTTTTCATCAAGGATAATCGCCTTGCATCTAACCTTTACCAATATACTGCAATGAATGTGTACAAACACCGTAAGAATAAGCAGATGCCAAGCCATGGAGACTATCGCTATTAGCAAAACCATCTGATAAAAAACCAAAATAGCTTTCATAACCACTCTATGACGCGTTTTATAGGGTTGTTTTTCTTATAAAGCTTGTGCTTTCGCTGTTGCTTGTCAATCAACATCCAAATTTAACACAAGTGATATATTTAAAAGAAAGATTAAGGTTAATGAAAGCTCTGCGCGCCGTTCCAGCTTTTGTAGTTAGAGAAAAAATATTGCCTATTCTATTTGAGTAATCTCTGAAACGAAAATACAGCTTCATTTAGCAAGAATATAAAATCTGAAAGGAAAAAACCTGTTTTCCTCTTTACTATCATCTGTCCATTCAGTTTTAGAACTTTCAAAAGAATCACAATATCTTTTAAAAAGAAAAGACCACGGATTATCCCCGCTTTTTACGCATTATATTTATGGGCTTGTTTTTAAGAGATAGCTCTTAATCAATATGCAAAATGATAAACTCTCCGTTATAAATCAAATCTTTAAGATAAAAATTAGCCTTAAACATTTCTAAGGTACTCATTCATACTGTTAAAGCTGTAGAGAATATGAAAAAATCAAATATTTTGCTGATAAGGGCTTATATTTGATCAATAACAATACAGTTAGCTGTTTATGTTTCAAAACAGGCTGTTTATATTTTCTCAGAAAAATAGTTTGGATATCAAGAGAATATTTGAAAGATAGGCGTTATGGAAATAATCTAAAAATCTTAGTTTTAAAAGAGCACAGCCAAGCGTGAGATGGTGGCATAGGTAAAATTGTTTTTTGGTTCTCGAAGGAAAAACTTTATAGAAAATCATGGAGCTGATAGAATATTGGTGGAATTTTTTTTACTAAAAAAGATAACGCAGATCAAAATAGATAATAATGTTAGATTAAGACGTTAAAGATGAGATTATCTTATTAGAGAGTAATCGATTATTCGAGTAAGGTAAGCCTTTATAAGGATAAAAAATGTGCTGGTAAAAATGAGCCAAAATGACTTATGAGTATGGATAAAAATCTTGTGGTGAGGGAAATTTGATGAAAAGAAAAGAGCATGTGTGAAAAAGCATATTTTATAGGTGCGCATGCTTATTCTGCACCCGTTATAGAATCAGGGCTTTATCTTGTGGCAACGCCTATAGGAAATCTTGCAGATATTACGCTTCGTGCTTTGCAAGTGCTTGCAGGAATTGATATTTTAGCCTGTGAGGATACGCGGGTAACACGTGTTTTGTTGGAACGTTACGGTATTCAAAAAAAACCTTTTCTCTATCATGAATATAATGCGCAAAAAGCGGGTCCGAAGCTCTTAGCGGCTTTAGCAGAAAACAAAACAGTAGCGCTTGTGTCAGATGCGGGAACACCACTTATTTCTGATCCTGGATTTAGATTGGTGGAAGAAGCCCGTAAAGCTGGTCATAAAATTATTCCTATTCCTGGAGCATCTGCTCTTTTAGCCGCTCTTATACCGACAGGGCTTCCTACTGATAGCTTTTTTTTTGCAGGTTTTTTGAGTGCACGCAAGCTACAGCGCAGAAAACGGTTGGAACAATTAAAAGAGATTCCAGCAACTTTGATTTTTTATGAATCACCGCATCGTCTTGTTGAAACTTTACAGGATATGGTCACTCTTTTTTCGGCTGATCGACCTGCTGCCATTTGTCGTGAATTAACAAAGAAGTTTGAAACAGTAGATGTTTCCAATTTAGGGAATTTGTTGGAAAATTACAGAAAACAAGCACATATTCGTGGGGAGATTGTTGTGCTTGTTGGAGAATCATCCTCTTCTTTAAATGTGATAAGTGATCAAGAAATTGATGAAATGCTATTAGAACGCGCACGGACACATTCTGCTGCTCAAGCAGCAGCTTTGGTTGCAAAAGAGACCGGTTTTAAAAAGCAGGAACTTTTTCAGCGATTAATCTTTTTAAAAAATGCGTAAAATGATACAAAAAAAACGTAGACAAAAGTCTTTTTATCGAGGGATTCGTGCAGAAAAATTGGCCGCTTGGTGGCTACGTTGCAAAGGGTTTCACATTGCCGAAAGGCGTTTTAAAACAAAATGTGGGGAAATTGATTTAATTGCACGACGTGGAAATCTTGTGTTAATCGTTGAAGTTAAAGCACGTTCATCGTTGGCTGAAGCAATGGAAGCGGTTTCCCGAATGAATGAAAGGCGAATTGAAGCAGCTGCCGATATTTGGCTCGCACGGCAAAAAGATTATGCCCTTTTATCTGTACGCTTTGATTTAATTGCAGTTTTACCTTGGCGTTGGCCACAGCATATCCCTGCATTTTTTACATCTGATCAATAAAAGGCAGCCCCCGTTTTAACCATATTCAATAAAAAACATTTCGTTTTTATGTGCATGTGCGTTAAAAAGTGTGTAATAATTGAGCGCTATAAGGAGTGAAATATGGATGATTATGAAAAGTTTGCAACAGGTTTGCTCATTGTTTTTGGAGCGCTGATTATTGGTGGTTTAATGGCAATGCATATTGTGCTTATGAATAAACCAGGTTTTTTATTTGCATTAGCCGCAGCTGTTGTTGGTTGGTTTTCTGCTTTTGCCGTTCTCTTTGACAAGCCTAAAATCTATTTGGGCTTGATTATTTTTGCTATGTTATGTGTTGCTTCTTCAATTAGCGTTTATGTTAGTTAAAACACTTGAGATGTTGATTAAGATTCCTTTTAAATTGTAAAACTGAGAAATAGAAATGAGACTTGGCTTTTTAGGAACGGGTACAATCAGTGCTTCAATGGTGAATGGCTTAATGACAAGCACCTTTGATGTTTCTTCTATTGTTGTTTCACCTCGCAATGCACAAACAGCAGAGCGCCTTTCAAACACTTATAACAAAGTTATGATTGCTGAAAATAACCAAACATTGCTCGATGTTAGTGATTGTGTTTTTCTTTGCTTACCCAACCAAATTGCAGAAGACGTTTTGCGCTCTCTTCGTTTTCGTCCAGAACAGCTGGTTATTTCCGTACTTGCTATGGCAAAAGCAGCAGAAATAGAAGAGTGGATTAATCATAAAGTTTATCGTGCTGTTCCATTACCTTTTGTTGCAGAATGCAAAAATTTGACACCAATCTATCCCGATCATCCCTTCTTACGCACTTTATTTGACGCATTGGGGGGCACATTGGTGCTGGATAAGGAAGAGCAGTTTAATCTTTTTATGACAGCTGGTTCTCTGATGGGAGTATATTTTAATTTTATAGAAACAGCCCATCAGTGGTTTATAACACAAGGGTTAAAAAAACAGCAATCAGCAGAATTCCTTACCATGATGTTTGGAAATCTTACGGATGAAATGCGTAAAACTATAGCAACTGATCGTTCTGCACTTCTCGATTTTGCACTGCTTGAAAAAGAGTTTTCAACAAAGGGTGGAACAAATGAATTTTTGTCAAATTACTTTTCTCATCAAGGGGGAAGGAATGCTTTAACAACGGCTCTTGAGGCTACTTTGCAAAAAATGAATGCTTCTAAAAAGACTTGACCAACATTTTTTTATCATCTCAATAAGAAAGAGCTAAATGTTGAAGATTTATATCAAGAAAACTCATATCGAAAAATGCTTTTTACACCTGAAAAAGATATCATCTTATGAAGAGAATTGATTTTTAAAATATTTTTTACAACCTTTTACAATTTTTCTAAATTATTTTTATTTTCTGTCTTCTTCTTTTATCCTCAATACCAATATTTTTTCTACCTCATGGTTCTATCTCTTCTAATTTGGGTCCCCTTCAGGTTATCCAAACGCATGAATAATTTTTTGTTTATTTAACCTATATACTCTACTCACACATTAAAACTTCCCCTTACAAAGAAGCAACTATTTTTACGTCTTCCATGATTGTGTTTTAATAAACTTTCTCAAACAAATATCCATTTAAAAAAGTTGATTTTTTATTTGATCAACAATTTTACGATACAGTTTAGTATGCTCTTTACTAGGCTTAGCAACAAAAATAGGGGTCCCCTCATCTGAAAAAAATCGTAAAGCTGCATCAAGCGGTATTTCCGCTAAGAAAGGGACTTCTCGACGTTCCGCTTCTGCCCGTGCACCACCATAGCCAAAAATATCATAGCGTTTTCCCGTATCAGGAGCGATAAAATAACTCATATTCTCAATAATTCCTAAAATAGGAACATTGACTTTCATAAACATTTCTATTGCTTTACGCGCATCCACTAAAGCAAGATCTTGGGGCGTAGAGACAACCAACGCACCTGTTAACTGTACCTGTTGTGCAAGCGTTAGTTGTGCATCCCCTGTACCGGGCGGCATATCAACGACTAAAACGTCCAGAGGTCCCCATAAAACGTCTCGTAACAATTGCGTTACCGCTGCCATAACCATAGGACCACGCCATACTACCGGCTTTTCTTCCTCAACCAAAAATCCCATCGACATCAATTTAAGTCCGAATTTTTCAAGAGGTTGAATCTTTTTTTCTTCAATGAGCTGTGGTTTTTGATTAACAAGTCCTGTCAAACGCGGCAAAGATGGACCATAAATATCAGCATCCATCACCCCCGTCTTGAAACCAGAATCTTGTAAAGCTAAGGCGATATTTATTGCCATTGTCGATTTTCCGACCCCTCCTTTTCCAGAAGCAACAGCAATCACATGCCGCACACCTTCTATGGGCATTTTGATCGGTAAGAGATTTGCTCTCCGTCTAGGTGCTGCCTTTGTTGTTTTTTCTGCTGTAAGTGTGACAACAACAGATTCCACTCCCTCCAAAGCACATACCATCTTTTCAGCAGAACGACGCAATGATTCCCATTCTTGCACACCTCCATCAGGAACTGTAATGGAAAAAAAAACCTTACCATCAGCAATCAATATTTCTGAAAGAAGCCCCAACGACACAATATCGCTTTCAAGATCTGGTCCTTTGATTTTACGTAATACGTTGCGGACAGCCTCACTTGTAATAGAATCCAAGTTCTTTCCTCTCTATAAAAATACCAGCAAATACAAGCATAAGAACGAAAAATACTTACAGGTTCATCACCTGATAATTTTCTACTTTACTCAGAATTATAAAGTATAAATTACTTATATCTTATCTCTTTTCTCTTTTCTCTTTAAAAATATGAAACCATCCTTAAATAAAGAATCTCAAACATAAAATCTGCTATAAAATCCTATCAATCGTATTTTTCTACAACCAATTTAATGAATGTTCTGATAAAAATTTTGTAAAAACAAAAACTGAAAAAATTTTTTTAATATTAAAGGATACTTTAAATTGAGTATACAGTAATCAGTCACACTTTCTTTAATTCTTTAACGCCCTAGTCATTTATTTTCTGTAGACTCAATCGTTATTTCTGACACTCTTACAGTATCGTAAAAAAATATCACAGACGGTTGTAAGGTGTTTTGTATTCTTTCAAGAGCGAGAAAAACAATCTAAGATTGACTTTTTTTATATTTTTCCTTATGGGTTAACAGCCGTATGATAGGATAAAATCGTTCATCTCGCGCATAACTGCTCATAAAACGAAGATTAAGAAGGGCCGCACTCCGCGGTATTTAAATAAATGAAACGTACTTACCAACCCTCTAAACTTGTCCGTAAACGCCGCCATGGGTTTCGTGCACGCATGGCTACAGCTGGAGGACGTAAAGTTATTGCTGCAAGACGTGCTCGTGGACGTAAGCGGCTCTCTGCTTAACCATTTAAATTTTCACAACCGTTGAGGATTGCTCACCATTTCTTCGTTGTGAAACTTTTGTTATGAACCTCTAATGCCTGCTTGCAGGCATTTAGTGAAATTGCGAAATGTTCTTTTATGAAGAAAAAACATCCCTGCCGTATTCGCAAAAGAGCAGACTTTTTGGCTGTCCGTACAGGAGAAAAGCGGCGTGGTCCTTTATTTTTGCTCGAAGTTAAATCTCGTGAACAAACAACAGAAAGAAAAGATTCTCTTGTTGCACGTGTAGGCTTCACGGTTACCCGTAAAAACGGTAATGCTGTGAAACGCAATCGTATCAAAAGGCGCTTGCGTGAAGCCGTAAGAGTTGGTGTAACAAACCACATGGAAGCAGGAACAGACTATGTCATTGTAGCATATCGTGATGCGTTACATGCGCCTTTTACATCCTTAATTAGTGAATTAAATCGGCGAATAAAACCAAAAATAAAACATCAGCAACAACAACAAGGGTGTACGGATGGAATATAACCGCAATTTCTTTATCGCTATTGGCTTATCTTTCGTAGTGCTCATCGCATGGCAATTTCTTCATGTTGCTCCCAAACAAGCAAAGTTACAAAAACAACAAGTCATCACACAGCAATTGTCAAAAGAACAATCAACCCTTTCTACTACCACGACGAATTTTTCTGACGATACCTCAACGCATCAAGCAACATCTATCATCGAACAGCCAATGACACCTGAAATCCGGAAAGCTGTATTGGCCAAAACAAAGCGTATTGCGATCAAAACCAATGAACTGGAAGGCTCTATTAATCTTGTTGGTGCACAATTTGATGATCTTCACCTCAAAAAATATCGTTTAACAGTCGATAAAAAATCACCGGAAATCGATTTGCTGAATCCTAAGGGTTTCAAAACGACCTACCTTGCTGAATTTGGTTTTGCAAGTGCATCTTTACCAGCAAAAGCTTTGCCACAATCGGATACACAATGGCAAATAGAGGGAAACAATACAATCCTGACTCCTTCAACACCTATCACTTTAATTTATAATAATGGACAAGGACAGATCTTCCGGCGTATTCTTTCTGTTGATGATCATTTCATGTTTACCATTGAAGATTCTATCAGCAATGAAAGTGATCAACCAATATATCTCTCATCCTATGCCCGCGTTGCTCGTGCAGCACCACCAGAACATACAAATGCAACCTATTTACTTCATGAAGGTATGATAGGTATTGCAGGAGATTCGCTCAAAACTGAAAAATATAAAACCTTAGCAGAGCTTGATCCAAATCCTGATAATGGGCAAAAGAGCATGACTTTCTCCAAAGTAACAGGAGGTTGGATTGGTATTACCGATAAATATTGGGCTGTAGCAGTTATTCCCCCGCAAAATAAAGAATATACAAGCCGTTTTATTTATTTTGATCGTTTGCAAACGCATTATCAGTCTGACTTACTAGGATCGCTTTTAACGATTGCTCCAAATGAAACAAAAACTATTACAAATCGGCTTTTTGCTGGTGCAAAACAAGTTGAAATTATTAATAACTATCAAAATGACCTAAAAATCAAAAAGTTTGCTCTTTTAATTGATTGGGGCTGGTTTGATTTCATCACCAAACCAATGTTTTCTCTCATTGATGTCCTTTATAAACAAACAGGAAATTTTGGTATCGCCATCCTTCTTGTCACGGTGCTCTTAAAAACTCTTCTTTTTCCTCTAGCCAATAAATCTTATAAATCTATGGCACGCATGAAGCTTTTACAACCGCGGTTGCTAGAAATAAAAGAAAAATATCCCGATGATAGAACCAAGCAACAACAAGCAATAATAGAACTATATAAAACCGAAAAAATTAATCCCCTTGCTGGTTGTTGGCCAATGTTGGTTCAATTCCCAATATTCTTTGCTCTTTATAAAGTTCTCTATATCACCATTGAAATGCGCCATGCCCCTTTCTTTGGCTGGATTGAAGATTTAGCGGCACCCGATCCAACTTCTCTTTTTAACTTGTTTGGTCTCTTACCGTATACAACTCCAACATTCCTTATGATTGGTGCATGGCCTTTGATTATGGGAATAACGATGTTTTTACAAATGCGTATGAATCCCGCTCCTCAAGACCAAACGCAAGCGATGATATTCACATGGATGCCTGTTGTCTTTACTTTTATGCTCGCCTCTTTTCCTGTTGGTCTCGTTATCTATTGGGCATGGAACAATATATTATCAATCATTCAGCAAGGTATCATGATGAAGCGCCAAGGAGTTAAAATTGAGCTTTTCGATAATCTGAAAACCATGTGGAGAAAATCACCCAAAAAAGAAGTGCATGAATGACAAGAGATTCTTCCCTTTCTGGAATTTTTTCTCGCAATTGGATTTTTATTCGTGGTGTACCAGCAATACGCTTTCTCCCCCCTGAAGGACCACCAGAAATTGCATTTGCAGGACGTTCCAATGTTGGAAAATCATCTTTAATAAACGCACTCGTCCAACAAAAAAGCTTAGCACGCACCTCAAATACACCAGGACGGACTCAAGAGCTTAATTATTTTGTCCCCGATGGCTTCAGTGGACAGCTGGGAGATCTTCCCCCTCTAGCATTAGTAGATATGCCTGGTTATGGTTTCGCTGCTGCTCCTAAAAATCTGGTCGATGCGTGGACAAATTTGATTTTTAGCTATTTACGGGGGCGCACAACATTAAAACGTGTATATATCTTAATTGATTCACGACACGGAATCAAAAACAATGATGAAGATGTTCTTGCTCTCCTTGATAAAGCAGCCGTTTCTTATCAAATTGTTTTGACAAAAAGCGATAAAATCAAATCAAATGCCTTGGAAAAATTAATTATGAGCACACAAACAAAGCTTCTCAAACGTCCGGCAGCTTATCCTGAGCTTCTTGTAACCTCTTCAGAAAAAGCTCTCGGTTTAGAAGAATTACGTGCTGCCATTTTGCAAACCATCGCATAAAAGAACAATTGCTATTATTAACAATTTATTAATTATAATTACTAGCAGCTGCTAATGATCTTGTACTTCTAGTCAAGCATCTTTATAAAAATGATTACTTGAAAGAATTCTCATCAACTCTATTTGATAGTGTAAATTATGCTGACACTTTTTCACTCTCCCCTATCCGCTGCCTCGCGCTTCATACGCCTCATTCTTGGGGAATATGGTGTAACCACTCAACTGATTGAAGAATATGAATGGGCAAGAAGACACGAATTTCTAGCCCTCAATCCCGCTGGTCATGTTCCTGTTTTTCTCGATGAACACGAGGTTCCATTATCAGGTCCTCTTGTTATCTGCGAATATTTAGACGAAACACATGGAAGTTTACGACAAGACAATAAGCTCTTTCCGGAAAATCCTTTAGATCGTGCGGAAGTACGCCGTCTCAATGACTGGTTCTTAAATAAATTCGAAAATGAAGCAACGCGCCATATCGTACGAGAACGAATCCATAAACGTGAAATGCCACTTGCCATTGGTGGTGGTGCTCCTAATTCACAAATTTTACGCAATGCACGTGCCAATATTTTACCACATATGAACTATCTCAACTGGCTCTGTGCCTCTCGCGATAGCTTAGTCGGTTCTGCCTTGTCCTATGCAGACCTAGCAGCAGCAGCCTCTATTTCTGTACTTGACTTTCTAGGGGAAATTGACTGGGAACAATCTCCTGCTGCCAAAGACTGGTATATGAGAATTAAATCACGCCCTTCTTTTCGTTCTCTTTTAACAGATCGCGTCCGCGGAATTGTTGCAAGTGCTCACTATGCAGATCTTGATTTCTAGCCTTCTTCCACAAAAAAAGTAAAAACGATATTTTATCTAAAGGATATTTATAGGCTTATGAATTTTTATGCATGCGTATAAACAATACGGTAATACATTGATTTAGAATCATATTAAACAGAGAATAAGCCCCCCATAATATTTTCTTATTTCATCCCCCCTTATAATGCATGAAAAAAATCACTTTCTTGACGTATCACAAAAAAGATTAGCATAGGAATAAAAATTATTTAAGAAAAGACTTTAAAGAATCTCTTTAAATATAAGAGCTGTAGCATCACTGGAAGCTAGGCAAATAAAATAACAATACTTAACACATGTTATCCTCCATTCTCCTCAATATATGAAAAAACGCACTACATAACATATATACTATTTTCTCTATAACAAACAAAGCCTCATCATGCGTTTTTACAACATAACAATTTTTTCAACTGACTTTCCTAAAAGATAAAGAATCCGACCAATTCTCATGTATAAACAATTCAACTTCTTGTTGGTCCCTTATTTCTACCCCCTTTTACGTGATTTTATTAATGGATAACATATTGATATAAAATGATTAAATAATCGTTTTTTTAACTTGAATCATCAATTCCAAATACCTTTTTCTCATTACCTTCATCAAATTTGAAACAATCAATATCGCTTGCTTAAGCATCACACATGGAATTGGTGTGTGAAAAAATATTAAAGAAAAGCATAAATTGACAACATAGGTGTATTTGTTTGGGAGATCTTGTTTTGCATAAAGAACGCCCCCCTTAAAGAACGAAAGAAACAAAAACGTGAAGTAATACACAATCTTCATTAGGTTTCATAAGCAAACCTTATTTAGGAATATTCATGACACACTCTAACGAAAAACATCTCTAATTTAAATTTGTAAATCTTATATCACTTGCTCTAAACAACAGTGTTTTACAGCACAAGAAGATAAATTAAAGCAGGAAAAATTTTTTCCTATAAAGAAAAAGAACCATTGGAAAGAAGGCAAGAATTTGCCTATACTGCACAGTGAAGTATTATAAGGAGATAAGAATGCGCCTTACAGTTGTTGGTGCAAATGGGAGAATGGGACGTGAACTCATTACAGCAATCCAACAGAGGAAAGATGTAGAGCTTTGTGCTGTTCTTGTACGCAAAGGCTCACCGTTTGTAGGAAAAGATGCCAGTGCCTTAATTGGTTCAGATTCTCTTGGGATTGGCATTACTGACGATCCTGAAAATGCCTTTTCTAACACAGAAGGTATTTTAGATTTTTCTCAACCAGAAGCCAGTATTCTTTATGCTAACTACGCTGCTCAAAAAAGCCTTGTCCATATTATTGGCACCACAGGATTTAGCAAAACAGAAGAAGAAAAAATTGCAGATTTTGCGAAATATACAACAATTGTCAAATCCGGAAATATGAGCCTTGGAATAAATCTTTTGGCCAACCTTGTAAAGAAAGCCGCTAAAGCATTAGAAGCCAATGATTTTGATATCGAAGTTTATGAAATGCATCACGCGAACAAAGTTGACGCCCCTTCTGGAACAGCCCTTCTTCTTGGCCAAGCAGCAGCTGAAGGGCGCAATGTTACGCTTAAAAATGTGCGTGTCAACGAACGCAATGGTTATATAGGTAAACGCGAAAAAGGCTCCATTGGCTTTTCTTGTTCACGTGGTGGAACAGTTGTTGGAGAACACAGTGTCATTTTTGCCGGTTCCCATGAGCGCATTGTTCTTTCACATACAGCGCAAGAACGCTCTATCTTTGCCAATGGCGCATTAAAAGCAGCTTTGTGGGCAAAAAATCATGAAAACGGTCTTTATTCAATGCTCGATGTTTTGGGATTGAACGATGAATTTTAAACAATCAATAGAATAGAGGCAATTCATAATGGAACGCATACTTGTACTAATTCGTCATGGACAAAGTGAATGGAATCTCAAAAACCTTTTTACCGGTTGGAAAGATCCCGATTTAACAGAAAAAGGTCATGCAGAAGCGATAGAAGCAGGAAAAAAACTGAAAGAATATGGTTTGAAGTTTGATATCGCTTATACATCTGCCTTACAGCGTGCTCAAAAAACGGCTCAGCACATTTTAGAGCAAATGGGACAATCAGATTTAGAAGTGATAAAAAATCCCGCATTAAATGAACGTAATTATGGTGATCTTTCTGGTTTAAATAAAGATGAAGTACGCCAACAATGGGGACAAGAGCAAGTGCAAATGTGGCGCCGCTCTTATACGATTGCGCCCCCGAATGGAGAAAGCCTACGCGACACCGGTGCGCGCATCTGGCCTTATTATCTTTACCACATCCAGCCTCATATTTTGCGCTCCCAAACTGTTTTGATCGCAGCGCATGGAAACTCTCTTCGTGCTCTTATTATGGCGCTTGAAGGCCTCTCCGGTGAGGAAATTATATCTCAAGAATTAGCAACCGGCATTCCTATTATTTATACATTTAGTCCGGATTCAACAATTTTATCGAAGACAGTCCTCGCACCTTAAACTTCTAAAATCATGATCTCCCAAAAAATCAATTCAATCGTTTTAAGCTAAAAAAATAAATTCTATAATTTCATTGACAGAATTGCTTCATACGCTTAGATCAATTTTATGAGCCCAGATGGCGGAATTGGTAGACGCGCAGGTTTCAGGTACCTGTGCCGCAAGGCGTGGAGGTTCGAGTCCTCTTTTGGGCACCATTTTATTTATTAAACATATTGAAATATATAGATTTTTTCTTTAAATAGCCATTTTCAGACCAGCTTTTAGACCACCTTATACGGTTTATACAACTTTACCTAATTTACTCCTATTTTCTCCTTATTTTTCTTTGGAGTGACGGTTAAGATCTCTTTCTTTCTCCACCTCACTGCTCTACCTAGCTTATATAGTTCTGGAAATACCCCTTTGAAATACCCAATTACAAATTGTGGTTGTGGATACACTAAAAAGCTTTGCACATTCACGGGTTGTTACATATCTATCTCCATCATCAAGTATCATCTCATTGCCTTTCTCTTTTTTATATTAATTAAATGGGCGGGGGTGTTGGGGGAAGCACCCCCATAGGTTTAAGCGGCTTTTGTCAAAATCTTGTGCATCTCTTGTTCTATTTCCGCTAAGAAGGTTTCAACAGTTTTATTAATCTCTTCAATGTGTTTCTCATCATGGAGGATGCGTTTGATTTTCATTCTCAAACCAGTAGATTTACCTACAAAGTTTGGATTATAGTCCATGAAATCACACCATTTGCGTCCGGTGCATGCCATTTGGAATTGCATCTGTACGTGATATTCTGGCTTGATTTCGTCATATACAAAAAAACGAAGATGAGTCGTTGATTGTGAACATTTGACTTCAATTAAACCGTCCTCTCCAATGAACCCATCAGGACTTGCATCAACTATTTCTATTGTAGGATGTTGGATGAATCCACATTCTATTATATCGACATTATAAATGAATGCATATTCTTTCAAGGTATCATCCTCATGTTCAATGCCCCATTGCATAGCAGGTGTTGTATGAGATTGGCTTATTTCTCCTGTTAAGCGCTCTTATTATGAGTTTCATTTTGTAATCTTCACATTTGCTTTTCAGAAAACATTTTGCTGCCTTACTGAGTACGCTGTAGACATTAGATGCGGTGACTTTACCCAAGCGTGCTTGAAACTATTCTGCTGTTCGTTGCTCCATCTCACACCGCCGTTTGTTGCTCTTGTTGTGCTTTATTCATTTGCGAGAGCATTGCTTTTTTTCAAAGAAAACAAAGCGGTTTGTGCTTGTTTATAAGACATATCTGTGAAGTTTTTTACTCCTATGAAAGAGAGAAGCTTACTTTCATCCGATCTTGTCTGTTCTATTAATTCTCTGATCTCATTCATTTGTTCAAGAGAGACACCTGAAAGAAGCATTGTTCCATCGTGCGTAGGTGAGAGTAGAACCAACCGCTTGGATGTTATTTTTGCTCCCTGTAGCATCAAAAGGAAATATTCCTTTTATTGAGTGTCAATCAAAAACATCTAAACACAAGGAGTTATTTATGAACAATCTTATAGAAATTAGAGAACAGGTTATTAATCCGGAAGCTGTTCAAACAGTAAACGCACGCGAGTTGCACACATTTTTTGGAATAGGAAAACGTTTTTCTAATTGGATTACAGATCGTATTAATCAGTATAAATTTGAAGAAGGAAAAGATTTCATAAAAACACAAGATTTGCGGTTCCCAAAATTGGGAAGCGTAAAATCTAGGGCTGTTACAGCAATTAATTATCACCTTAGATTAGATATAGCAAAAGAGTTCTCAATGGTTAAACGCAATAAGAAAGGACGTCAAACATGTCGCTATTTTATTGAATGCGAAAAAAGTTGAAAAGCCAATCTGTTGATTATGAATTATTTTCTTATGAGTGTTTAAAAAAACCTGCCGGTGTTGAAGAGATCTTAGGATTGATGATAAAACGTTTGTTAGATGCAAATGGACTCGAAAAAGAACTTGAACATTATAAAGCTCTCATTAAAGAAGTAAAACAGGTCTTAAAAAGATCTTTCATGAAAGCTGCATAAGTAAAAAACAGAAATCCCCTCCTCTTTCTTAAAAATGAGGAGGTGGTTGGTTTAGATACCACTTGCTTTTTTAAAACTTCCCCATACGCACGCGCCAATCTCTCCCCGGTTTCTTACAAAGAGGCAATAACGTTTTGGTAAAGAAATAAAGTAACCGCCTATTTGGGAGATTCAACTGGTAGACGCCCATATTTGCGGCGTTCTTGTGCTACATATAAAAAAAGAAGCACGTAAAACTTCTTTAGCTGGCTTTAGGCCTACAAGTTCTTCATCTGTTAGTGGTGGGGAATCCACAGCGTCCCAATCTTCTTTTGTGTAGCCACATCCTGTTCCAAAGGTTTTTTTAGTCATTGAAAACCTCTCTTTCTTATTCTCTTGAGGAAAATTGATAATGGACACCGCTTCATTGCCAAGCTTTGCAAAAACAACAACTACGATGCCATCAGAAAAATGTCCAATAGCCCTCATGCGATTTGAATTTGTGCATCAATAAGAGCATGTTCCCAGTCAAAGTAAATAACATCAGCAAAATCAAGCTTATGTTTATCAATGTTTAAAGCTCTTTATTGGTCCATCCTACACTATCTTCATATACTTTTATGTACACGAAAAATATCACACCATCAATAAAATTAAAGTGTACAATAATTCAGACAAATCATTCAAAATAGAGAAACTATGAATAAAAAAAACGGCATAGCATATCGGTTCGTGCGTTTGTGAAAAAGATGCGTGTCTCTCCTAATACGGTTTTTCACGATTTAAAACAGGAAAATTTGATGAGGCTCTTTTTGAAGATGGTTCTATCAATGAAGCTCTTGCAATCGCCATATGGAATGAGAATCCAACAAAGCGCCCTGCTTCACTTTTAGCGCCTGATGGACAACCACAGACAAAGATAAAACAAGCCTCCACAGATGGAGCCAATGAATACAAAATAGACACTGGAGCAGATGCAAGTTCCGCTTGAAAGCGAAAAAATTGCACTTGAACGACTACGCGAAACAACCGTCGACCGTGAAGAAGTAAAGAGAGCAGCCCGTGAGTTTGGAAGAGCGCACCGTAATGCCATGTTGAATTTTCTTCATCTTCTAATTGTTTAGATAGAAAAACTATCTTTAAGTTTACTTTTTTAACGCTATAACGATATTATCATGTGATAACCGCAATAATACAAAAAACGAATCATTCCTTCTTTGCAAATAAATATTTTAACTATACCTTGTGAACCAAAGAATTTTTATTCTTAACAATTAAGAATTTAAATAATTCTTTCTTATCTCCTCATCATCACTCAAAATCAAAGACCCTTTCTTCACTATAAAATAGCATTTACAATGCATACCATTTAAAAAATAAAGGCCCTATCAAAGAGATAGAACCTTTTAAATTTAAGCTCCTTTATCCTACAAAACTAGAATTTGTAAGCTATTCCTGCGCGAAAATCATTCGTCTTATACTTAACTTCAATCTCGTCTTTAAATTTCTTTTTACCAAAATCTGAATAACGATACTCCGCACGCACAACAAGATGATCTGTCATTGCAAAATCAACACCACCACCGAGAGTATAACCAATCATTGTTTTTGTTACATCTGATGTCCTATTAAAAGGCTCATCTCCCGTAATTATTGTCGACAAAATATCTTGAAACTGTCCATAAGCGACACCACCAGCAATATAAGGCATCACACGCCCCGCAGAAAACCCAACACGCACCCGTGTAGCACCTGTCCATTTTTGTTTTAACGTATGATTAAAAGTTAAACTGTTTTTCTCTTCTTTACCCTCTGCAAGAGAGCGAGAAAAGCCTCTACCCTGGCCCTTGACAAGTTTTGCCCTTTTTCGACTTTTTTCTTCAGTGCCCGCTCCTTCAGTGCCCGCTCCTTCAGTGCCCGCTCCTTCAGTACCCGCTCCTTCAGTGCCCGCTCCTTCAGTGCCCGTTCCACCAGCACTCGATTCATCAGCATGAAATCTTGTTTTTGTATCCTTTTTTTCCGTTAAAAGCATATCCGTATCAATCCCCACAATAAAATTATTACCGAGATCAAAATTAACACCTGCATAAAAACCACCTATAAATCCAGAAAGCTCAGGCATATACTGTTTCTCGACAGGTATCCATGGTTTACTTTTACTCTCCTCATCAGGATAGAGAGGAATATCAACATCACGCGTCATTGCAGAAGTCTTACCTGAAAAGCCACCCACTTGCCCCCCGAAATAAATACCTGCCCAAGAAAAAGGTGAAGAAGCAACAACTTCTGAGGCAACGTGTACTGGCTCCTCATGAGCCACCACATCTGCAGCCTGTACTATAGAAGATGAAATCAAAGAAAAAAAAGATGCTGTTATAAATTTTGTATTCATAAAATTATACCCCATTGCTAAATTTAAATATAATCAAAAATCACATTTAGAAAAACAAAGTTTTATAAAATCTTATGCCGAAAAATCGCATGTACTCCTTTATAGTTACATTTAAATCTATCACTAGATTAATATATAATTACATCAAAATTTAATATTATCAAATAAATTTTAAAATATTAGAATAATGAATACTTCAAATAATAAATATTTAATAAAAATACCTATTATATTTTTTAAATGATAAAATATAAAGCATTTTGTATCAAAACAAACGCAAAAAATAACAAAATAGTATATTTTATAAATTTTTTTATGAGAAAAATTCTAAAAATGATGTAACTATTTTTAAAAAATCGATATTCATTAAAAATATTATAAATACCTCAATATTTTTATATCCAAAATGCATACTTTAGATTCTATATAGTATAAAAAATATACCTATTTTATACTACAATCATACCTTTTTTCTACCATTTTCTAAAGGATGAGATTATTAATACGACAATATCATTATCCTTCTAAACATTATCTCTAAATAAAAATTCTCAATCATTTTATTTAAAAATTGCTCTTCCCCTACTGATTTCTATATTATCATCTGCCTTTATTGCAAAACGGTCTTTATTAGGAAAAGTTATAAAACATCCCTTCATACAAATTGTAATTGTTTGATGAGTATTTAAAGAAACTTTTGAAGGTATACTTCCCTCGACAACAATGAGAGACTGTACCTTTAAATCTGTATTCTTCACTGTTGCGGCAAAAGCTGTTATGGTAAAAATATTCAATAGAATAACTGTAATCAAAGCATAAATATATTTCAGCATTCTAAGATTCCTTCCTCAGCAAAACGCTTATATAAGACAAATCGAAGAGCATTGGTTACATGAGAAGGTGAGGTAATATTAGGCACATAAATAGCTAAATTAAAGGAAAAACTCTTATGATCAAATGCTGTAAAACTCACCTGCGGGGTAGGATTTTTTAAAACGCCTTCTGTTGCAAAAGCAATCTCCAACAAAATTTCAGCAACATGCTCTGGAGCAACTTTAGATGATACAGTAACTGGTATATCAATTCGTCCTACTTTATTACGTCTAGTCCAATTACTAACGTTGTTATTAATAAGGCTTGAATTGGGAATAATAATCGTCTTACGCTGAATGGTCTCAAGTTCCGTTGCACGCACACTAATACGCTTAACAACACCACCTACTGATCCAGATTCTATATAGTCTCCTATTTTAAACGGTCTGCCAACTAAAATAATAAGTCCAGAGACAAAGTTTTGGACAATATTCTGTAAACCAAAACCTATACCAAGTGAAAGTCCTCCAGCAATAAGAGCGAAATTTCTAAGATCCAAACCTGCCATTGACAATCCCGTCAAAGCAGACACAACAACGCCTCCATAACTTATCACTGTTTTGATAGAATTCCGTATACCAGAATCAAACTCTCCATGGACCAACACCACACTATCTAACCAACCAATAAATCGGCGAATAAGAAACCAGCAAACACAAAAAGAAATAATTCCTGTTATAATAGAAATCAAAGAAAGAGTAATATTTCCAATCTGAAAACCAGTAACCAATTGCCACAATACTGCTTTCAAATCAGAATAGGAAAATCCAAACTGTACAGCAATTGGCATTGCACAAAATACAACAACAAATAAATTAAGAAAAACGCTCACAAAAACTCCCAATTGATTCATCGTTTTTTCTTCTAAATGAAACCTCTGCATCAAAAGATGACCAACCGTTGTTTTCATAAATTGGCCTTTAGTTCCAAGTGCTTGAGCGCTTTGTATTCCTAAATACATGAGAACTAAAAATGCTCCACCAATCATAATTTGCTGCATAATAAAACGTGCAAGACCAACATAACCTAAAAGATTTAACACAAAGAGCAGTACCCCCAAGCCAATAAGAGGAATGCGTATATAAAATGGCCAAAAGTATGGTTCTTTTTTTTCTCCTTGAAAACGCTTACGTCTAAATCGCAAAGGTACAAATGATATTATAAACAGCAATATCGCTACAAGAAAAACAGCAATAAAACTTTTAGCAATTGTCAAAGATAGAGGCGCTGAAATGATTTGATAAATACTATCAAGAACAGCATCAAATGCCAACACACCCGCTAAAGAAGTGAGTAAAATCACTAATTGATAAGCAGACGATGGTGCAATACTGAGAAGACGCGCATGGGGCATATTCGAAGATAAAAGAACAATTGCTAAGCGATTGATTAAAAATACTAAAATAATCTGACAACCTATCATATCAAAAACTGTTGTAAGCTTACCTAGATCTAAGTTAAAACTACGAAACAAAAACAACACAAGATAAACGCAAAGAGTACATATAAGCGAAGGTAAGAGAACTGAAATAAAGGCGATCAATAAGCGTTGTAAATAAGATATTTCCTCATTAGACTTCCTAAAGTGGCAATACACATGAACAAGAACTTTTCGAGAAAAATACGAAAGACCCAAAGTGATAAAAAGTGGAATTAAAAAGGAAAGAAATAGTTGTAACAACTTGAAATAAAATATAAAATTCCACCAAGAATTTAACAACAAAAGAAAATCTGATGAAGCCTCTTTTGTTTTTTGGGCGAGCTGTTTAACCATCGGAATCGAAAACTCAAACCTATACGTAAGCGTGCGTTTAAAAAGCTCCCGAGATTGAGAAATAGAAAGTTCAGCTATCCCATTTGCCGCTAAGAAAATTTCTTCAAAACGAAGCATGATACTGTTAATTTTAGCTTTTTGCTCTATCAAGTAAGAATACTCTTTCACTGAGCTTTTCAGTTTTTTTACGTCACGATGAAGCTCTGTTAATTGATCAAGAAGTGTATTAATCTCATTAAGAGGAGGACGCAAAACAAATGCTGCCTCAATAGCACGTTCACTGATATCTTGTGCACGTAACCGCAATTCTTCTAAAGAACGCTCATCTTCTGACTTTCTGTCAAAATCTCTTTTTAAAGTTTCACTATTTTCTTCAAGAGTCTCAATAATCAACTGTTGTTGTTGAATAATTTCATCAACTGAATAAGAATCTATTGTTTGTTCGACAATTGTATTTTGTGCACCCCTATTCCCCCATGCACCAGAATTAAATACAAAGATAATCCCCAAAAGAAGGAAAAGTATGTGGATGTTTTCTCTACAAAATGAATACATATCGACCTTATGCGCACAAAAAGGATTTTATCCCCCCTCCTTAATATGGTATAAAGCAGATATTTTCAACTTTTGTAGAATAATCTTATAAAAGCTTTCCCTTATCCTATAATACTGATAATAAGAGAAAAGGATAATAAATAAGCTGAACTCAATAAGATTAAAGAAGGCACTCTAGCATGTGTTTTTTGCACCTCTATTGCAAAAAAGAAAATTTTCTTCCTTTGACAACTTGGATTTTTCTATCCAGTTTAGGTGTATTCTTGACGAGCAACCTAGGAACGCGTGCCTATTTAATCAAACAGTCACACACTAATAATACCATTAAAACGAATAGATTTGATTTACACAATAAGCGTGATCAGTTGAATGTTACCACAACTGAAAACAAAAAACTTGTAACACTCCATACAGAATCTATTTTTACGAGAACCCTTCAAAAAATCCTAATATTGGATTTCTTTTTAATAAAGATTCCAGCTATTGATACGCGATTTCGTAGCGTTAAAACGCAATATTTCTCAAATAAACGCGCTCCTCCTAATGAACACACTTAAATTCTCTTCCTTGAATATAAAACGATCATCTTATTTTACTTGTGCTTTTAACTTTGAATAACTGTTAGATTGCCTATTAGCGGAATATATCATGCGTACACCTGGTTGGTTAACTACCCTTTATTGTTTTATTCTTTTAAGCAGCATTTATGTTGCCTTACCCAATTTATTTTCATACGAACAAGTTAAAAACTCGAAATTCTTACCCGACACCCGTGTAGCACTTGGTCTTGACCTTCAAGGAGGCTCTTCTCTCCTGCTCGAGGTTGATAGCAAAACGTTAAAACGCGATCAGTTACACATAGTTTTAGGCAGTGTACGCAATGTATTGCGTGAAAAACAAATCCGCACCTCAAGTGTGCGTATCGTTGAAGATAGCATTATTGCCCTTATTTCTGATCCATCGCAAACTGAAAAAGCACTCTCTGCTTTGAAAACATTAATAACCCCCATACACAGTAGCTTTGGTACAACAGAACATAACATCACGATCAGTGCTCAAAATGAAACTCTCCGCGTCACATTAACGGAAGCTGGTATAAAAGACCGTGTAAGCAATGCTATTGAACAAAGCTTAGAAATCATCCGTCGCCGTATAGATCAAGTTGGTGTTTCAGAACCAGCCATCCAAAAGGTCGGAAATGATCGTATTATGGTCCAATTGCCCGGACTACAAGATCCAAAACAACTACGTGATCTTTTAGGAACAACCGCTAAGATGAGTTTTCATCTTGTTCCTTCTAATGTGGACCCCAATAATCCCCCTATAGGTGTTTCTATTCTTCCTGGATATACTGATGCAACACAACATTATGCGATTTATGATCAAATCGCTTTAGATGGAAATGTCCTGAAAGATGCCCGTGCAGGTTTTGACCCCCAAATACCAGGACGTTCCATTATTTCATTTACTCTAGATTCCGCTGGTGCAAAAATATTTGCCGATATAACACGACAAAATATTAACCGTCCTTTTGCTATTGTTTTAGATAATAAGGTTTTAACCGCTCCGACCATCAATAGTGTCATTCCCAATGGACAAGGCCAAATTACAGGAAACTTTGACCCAAAAGAAGCCTCAACTCTGGCTGCTTTGCTTCGTGCTGGTTCCCTCCCCGCACCACTCACGGTCATTGAAGAGAGAACCGTAGGTCCAAATCTTGGTGCTGATGCCATCCAAATGGGACTTTACACCGGCATAATTGGCTTTATTCTTGTTGCAATTTTTATTTTTCTTCTCTACCGCATTTGGGGATTAATTGCCAATATAGCACTAGCTCTACACACGATTTTAACATTTGCTGCACTGAGTCTTTTGGGAGCTACGCTTACCCTGCCTGGTATTGCTGGTATTATTTTAGGCATCGGTATTGCCGTTGATGCTAATATTCTCATCAATGAACGTATCCGTGAAGAAAGTCGAAAAGGTGTGGGTGCTTTTGCAGCCCTAGATCGTGGATTTAAACACGCTTTTGCAACCATTGTTGATGCAAATGTTACAGCAATTATAGCGACCGTCTTACTATTTTGGTTCGGTACTGGTCCCGTTCGTGGTTTTGCCGTAACAATGTTGCTTGGTATTATCATCTCCATGTTTACAAATATCACCATTGTACGCATCATCATGATTTGGATCGTTCGTAAATGGAAAATTAAAAAATTGCATATTCACTCTGCTTTCAACATCCTGCCACAAAACACAACTTTCCACTTTATGAAAGCACGCTTCATTGGTATTGGCGTCTCAATTGTTTTATCAATGGCTTCAGTTTTTCTCTTTTTTAAGCCTGGATTGAATTTCGGAATTGATTTCATTGGCGGAAGCCAAATGAGTATTACCACGAAAGCACCAGCAGATCTAGCAACTCTGCGTTCCAAGCTTTCTACTCTTAATATTGGTGAAGTTACCTTGCAAAATATTGATAACGAAAATACCGTATTAATTCGCATGCAGAAACAAAGCGGTAGCGAAGCACAACAAACCATCGCCATTGATAAGGTCAAAACAGCTGTACAAAATATCTATCCCGATACCACATTCGATCAAATAGAAGTTGTTGGTCCCAAAATTTCAGGCGAGCTTGCCACAGCTGCTTTTACTGCTGTTATTCTTGCGGCTATTGCCATGTCTCTCTATATATGGTTACGCTTCGAGTGGTTCTTTGCCATTGGAGCAATTATCACTCTCATTCTAGACACCACAAAAATGATTGGCTTTTTTGCTTTATTTCAATTTGATTTTAATTTAACGGCTATCGCTGCACTCTTAACAATTGTTGGATATTCTATAAATGATAAAGTTGTCGTCTATGATAGGATGCGCGAGAATATGCGTCTTTATAAAAAAATGCCGTTGCGCGAGCTGATTGATCTGTCAATTAATCAGGTTCTTGTACGTTGTTTTTTTACATCAGCCACAACAATTCTTGCTATGCTCCCCATGGCGATATGGGGTGGAAGTGCTGTGCATAATTTTGCATTGCCCATGGTCTTTGGGATTATTATTGCAACATCATCCTCTATCTTTATTGCTGCTCCTATTTTACTCCTGCTAGGAAATTGGTGGCGTGAACGAAATAATCGTGCGAATACCAAAGTGAAATAAAAATGCCCTTTAATACGTATGATACATTTCGCCTCTCTTCTCATAGAAATATAATCATTTTCATTCATTCGCTTTTTGATCAAGAATAGTAAATAATCCATGCTCCACGACACACCACTTATCACAACTATTGTTGCAGGTTTATGTTTAGCATTTCTCTTGGGAATGATTGCTAGCCGTTTGCGTATTTCACCACTTGTAGGCTATTTGTTAGCTGGTGTTATTGTGGGACCCAATACAGGCGGATTTAAAATAGATTCCGTCATCATTAATCAACTTGCTGAAATTGGCATTATTTTGCTGATGTTTGGTGTTGGGCTCCACTTTTCATTAAAAGATCTTTTATCTGTCAAAGCTATTGCTATCCCCGCTGCTATTGCACAAATGGCATTTTCTACTTTTCTAGGTTTGTGCCTTGGTTTGATTATGGGATGGGGCTTCAGTGGTAGTTTGATCTTCGGTCTTGCTTTATCCATAGCAAGTACTGTTATCCTGCTACGTGCTTTGCAGGAGCGTCATCTTATTGAAACAGAAAAAGGACGCATTGCAGTTGGATGGTTGATTATTGAGGATTTAGCAATGGTCCTTATACTTGTTCTCATCCCTTCCTTGGCAAGTGCCATCAGCAATACCAAAAAAGAAGCGTTTGATCCTCTTGTTCAATGGTTGGATTTAAGTATTTGGGGTATTTTTGGTCTCACCATCCTGAAAGTGATTGTATTTATTGCACTTATGCTCGTCATTGGGCGACGCGTTATCCCATGGCTTTTAAAAATGAGCGCACAATCGGGATCCCGTGAATTATTTCGTCTTAGCGTCTTTGCTATTGCATTAGGAGTAGCTTTCGGAGCCGCTCATTTATTTGGTGTTTCCCTTTCTCTTGGTGCTTTTTTTGCTGGTATGGTCATGAGCGAATCAGAATTAAGCCACCGTGCCGCAGAAGAATCTTTACCACTGCGCGATGCCTTTTCTGTTCTCTTTTTTGTTTCTGTAGGCATGTTATTTGACCCAGAGAAACTCTTAACTCATTTTTTTCCTCTCTTAGCAACCTTATTCATTATCGTAATCGGAAAATCTGCTGTTGCCTTTTTCATCGTTAAGGCTTTTCGCTATTCTAATGCAACAGCTTTGACTATTTCTGCAAGCCTTGCCCAAATCGGAGAATTTTCCTTTATCCTTGCTGGTTTAAGTTTAAGCTTAGGACTTTTAAACAATGACGCTCATGATTTAATTCTTGGAGGAGCAATTTTTTCTATTTTGCTCAATCCTCTTGTTTTCATTGCCTGTAATAAAATTAAAAAACGTCTAGAAAAAAATTCTGCATCTTCACAAAATGCCCAAACAATTATTGATATTGATCCACAAGATCCCGACCAAGATTTTTTACCGATGACCTTAAAAAATAACCATATCGTAATTATTGGCTATGGTCGTATTGGTAAGTGTGTTGCATTATCTTTAATAAATAGAGGTAAACCTGTAGTGATCGTAGAAGAATCAAAACGCCTCTCTGATAAAGCGATTGCAGATGGCTTTGAGGCTATTTGCGGCAATATCATTCAACAAGAAATAATGGACGCAGCAAATATAAATAATGCACATAAAGTTGTTATTACAATGCGAAGCACCATTGAAGTAGGAGAATGTATCGTGAATATACGTGATATGAAGAAAGATATTCATATAATCACACATGCATTATCCGACACAGAAACAGCATATCTCATTGATTTAGGTGCTGATGTTGTAGTAACGGATGATGAAGAAATTGCCAATGGCATTATGGAGTATATAACGGAACGAAGATCTGTACGGAATACGCTCAACCATGAAAATTTACAGAAAACATAAAATGGATAAAGAATCGTGAAAATAAAGCAATTTATATGGCCCTTGATTGGTATCTTAGCAATGCTGATATCTATTCGGATTCTTTATATGAAACTCTCTGCCATTTCATTTGGGGATGTATTGGAGCGCTTGAGCGATTTAAATGCACAGCATTGGTTACTAGCCTGTTTATGTTCTCTCCTAGCTTATGCTGCTCTTGCTGGATATGATCGAATTGCCTTGCAACATCTAGGGCATAAAATTTCTTGGATTTTTATCGCTATATGTTCATTTACAACCTACGCTCTTTCACACAATATCGGTGCTTCAGTTTTTTCTGGTGCCGTTGTGCGCTATCGTGCCTATAAAATGAAAGGATTAAACGGAACAGAAATCGCAATATTAGTAGGTTTTTGCTCTTTTACTTTTGTAATCGGAACAATCTTACTTTTGGGAATCGTTTTGGTGCTGCAACCCGAAATTATCACCCTCATTCACAAAGAACTTCCTGAATGGTTAGGAACAACGGTTGGAGCAATTTTACTCAGCTGTATAGCACTTTATACGTTTGGTAGCTGGCTTCAGTTAAAACCCTTACGCTTAGGTAAGAAAATTCAACTTTCTTATCCACGGTTGAAAATTGTTATTCAACAGCTTCTCATTAGCCCTCTAGAGCTTTTAGGAGCAGCAGGAATTATATATGCTGTTCTCCCACACAATGCAGATATTCATTTTATCTCTGTTCTTGGTGTTTTCCTAGCATCTTTTACGATAACTCTTCTCTCCAATGCTCCAGCAGGAGGAGTAGGAGTTCTTGAAGCTCTCTTCATAACAGGTATGCCCAATATAAATCCAACCGATGTTATTGCAGCACTTATTGTCTTTAGAATGTTTTATTTGATTATACCGCTCATCATTTCATTATTTGTGGTCGCCATTTTTGAAGCGCATCAATATTGGAAAAGAGCCTCCAAAACACCACCTGAATAAATAAAAGGCTATCAACGACTTCTTTTTTGTATGCCTATAAAGATTATAATCTATACTAAATTCGATTGTATATGTAAATTAATACAATCATTATTTGTATTTATCTTTTTTATATTGAAACTTGAAGGTCCCCTTTTATAAGAATCTTACTTTACGAAAAACATAGAAATATTTATCTATTTTCCTTCAAAAAAACTCCCATAAAATTGGATACTAAAAGTACTATTTCATAGTGTAATCGATTTTTATGTTAGATAAAGCACATGATTGCAAAACTTTTTGCAAAAAACAAATGCGCAAAATTAAAAACCTCTATCTGAAAATAATTTCATTTTATTGTTTGAAAAGAAAATTTATTATAGATAAAGAATACCTAAAGAACCCTTTTAATGAAAGAGCAAGCCTGCACCATTATACTATTTTTCCAATGTTGTGATAACTTTTAGCGCTTCAGAACGTTAATAAGAATCATTTTTATGCTTTTCTTCAATAGTCTTTATCCACACGTTAATCTCATTTATGATGCAAAAATAATAATTTTAATTAATTCATTATAAGAGGGATTGAAACAAAAGAAGTTTATTACAATAAAGTTTTTTTTCAAAAAAGAATAATTAATTATTATAAATCAATATATTATAATGATTCTGAGCAGCTTTCTTAATGTTTATCTTTTTAGCGGTTAAGCTAAAGGCAAAACAGTATAGCGTAACTGTAAGGTCTAATATTTAAAAACTTGAAGCCTTATTAAAGCTTATTTTCTGTCGTTTAGCAGGTATTAGCTTTAAACAATTAAACTGATCTAATTTTATTCCTGTTATGTCCATCTAACTACTTTGTTTTATCTTGATTTATCCTCTTGGAATACTGATGATTATTACAGAGATTTTTTGTTTAAGTAGGAGAGTTATCAAAAAATATCCACGCTACTGACACAACTAAAATGTAAAGTTTCTTCTATCTTTAAACAATATGCCAAAAATCCAAAAAAAATTTAATCAATTTATATTAAAAGAAGTGAAAACTGTTGATTTTTATACCCCTTTAATAACACAATTGTCGGTAAGAAACTTCTCCTTACCAATTGCGATTAAAAAAAAGAAACAATACGCATTAAAAGATCTTTAAATGTCTTTTGGAAGTTCTTTAAGCCCTCTAAAAGTACAAAACCTGATGACTAAGCTATATCAACAATCTTCACTTTTAAACAAACGCATATGGGGAAATCCTACTTCCCAATTTTATTTAGCAACTCGTATCTTAAAAAATTTACGCAATCAATTAAGTTATTTATGGTATAAAATCGAATGGTGGGTGATGAGGGGATCGAACCCACGACCCGCTGATTAAGAGTCAGCTGCTCTACCGACTGAGCTAATCACCCATAAGCTTCCCAAAAGATGAGAATGAGCGTTTCTATAACGCTCCTAAGGATGGATGTCCAGATATTTTGTTGTTTGTTATATAGACTCATTGTCTGTAAGGTTAAAAATATGATATTCTCCACTTGATCTTATATAAAAATAAACCCATTATAAGAAGCTTTATAAATAAATGTTCTGATTGTTATACAGAATCTATAGTTGGAGGATTATCGAGCATAATGCCCGAGCAAAATTTAGAGGAACCTTCTTGTGGTTTTAAGCGGGATGGGGCATCATTTTGTTTTATCAGTAATCACATGCATTCAAGCAATATTTTGCTGGTTTTTTCGTTGAATATAAATTTTTTTACATTCAATGTTCATGATCCAATATACGAATAAAAGCCTATGAATTTTTTTTGTCAATCGCGCGCTTTTAAGCTTCTAAAAGGTAAGGAATGATGGAATGGATCACTGATCCCCATGCGTGGTTTGGTTTGATCACGTTGGTTTTTCTCGAAATTGTTTTAGGAATAGATAACCTTATCTTTATTGCAATTTTAGCTGAAAAATTGCCACTGCATTTGCGTGACCGCGCACGCTTTCTAGGTCTTACTTTAGCATTAATTATGCGGCTCTTCCTTCTTACAGTTATCGGATGGGTTATGAGACTCGATAGGGTAATTCTTTCATTTTCATCTTTTGTCTTTAGTTGGCATAGCTTTATTTTAATCGGTGGTGGAGCCTTTTTGCTCGCAAAGGGAACGCTAGAATTACATGAAAGATTAGAAGGGGTATCACATGAAAGAAAAACAGGCGTTGCTTATGCTGTTTTTTGGCAAGTAATTGTTCAAATCGTGGTGCTGGATGCCGTTTTTTCACTAGACAGTATTATTACCGCAACAGGGATGATTGCAAAAGAGCAGGCAACAGTTATGTATATCGCAGTCATAGCTGCTATGGGAGTAATGATGTGCGGATCTGGTGTTCTTATGCGTTTTATTAATCGTCATCCCACTATTGTAATCCTCTGTCTTGGTTTTTTGATGATGATTGGTTTTACTCTCATTGTTGAAGGATTTGGTTTTCATATTCCAAAAGGGTATTTGTATGCTGCTATTGGTTTTTCTGTTCTCATTGAAGCTTTTAATCAAATTGGACGTCGTAACCGTGAAAAAATGATTAAAACAAATGATCTACGCAGTAGAACAGCTGATGCTGTTTTGAGGCTCTTAGGAGGAGGAAGTAAAGATAGTCATCTTGCTGAGACTGTAGATGTTATTGCTGAACAGGCTGCAGCTTCTGAGTTGTTTAGACCAGAAGAAAAGGAGATGATTCGTGGTGTTCTCGATTTAGCTGATCGCCCTGTTCGCTCTATCATGTCGCCGCGTAATGAGATTGAGTGGTTAGATTTAAATGCTGATGAAAATGAAATGCGTGAAGAATTACAAAAGGTTAAACATAGCCGCTTAATTCTTGCGCGTGAAAAAGTAGATGAATTTGTTGGCGTTGCGTTGACAAAAGATCTTCTTTTGAATTTGGCTGAGGGGAAAAAAATTAATTGGAAAAAAGCTATGCGAGAACCCCTCGTTGTTCATGAAAATACAAGTGTTTTACGATTGATGGAGCAATTACGTCATTCTTCGATTCAGCTTGCAATTATTGTTGATGAACATGGATCTTTTGAAGGAATTGCAACACCAACCGATATTCTTGAAGCTATTGCAGGAGACTTTCCCGATGACGATGAAGAACTCATGATCGCAGAACAACTTGAAAATGGCAGTCTTCTTGTTGAGGGATATGCTGATATCCGCCGTTTAAGTGGTTATCTTGGGCGTAACCTTGTGGATGAAGCAGATCGTTATACGACTCTGGCAGGCTTTATGCTTTGGCAGTTTGGTCATTTACCAAATGAGGGAGAAAGTTTTGAAACTGATGGTTTACACTTTAAAGTGATTGAAATGGAACGCCGAAACATATCTAAAATCCTTATTTCTCCAATTGTCTTACCAGAAAAAAGCTAATTCTTTTTATAAGCAAGATGAATAAAAAGATTTTTTTATGATTAAAAATTGAAAAGAATAAGAAGTTGATGACTTAATTGCATTTCATTATTTTTATATTTTTTAAGCGTAAAGTAATGAACATACAAAAGTTATGTTATCAATAAACTTTCCATTATAAAAATTTTCATTGATGATTTACAAAAAGCTGTAAGAGAAAAAATGATGCAAAATTATTTGTCAATGGTCATTAATCTCAAAAATTATGAATATATACAACATATTGATTTATAATAATTATTTATTATAACATTAGCTTCACATCAAGAAATCATCTTTCAAACATCAGATTTCTGCCAATGGATAGAACTCCGCCATTGTTGGGTTCACTCAACTGATAATGGCAGCGTTAAACTAGACTCTGGTTCCTATAATTTTTTGAGATCTTCTTGATATTTCTTATCTTTTGTTTCGATAAATTTAGCTATTTTTTTCCTTCCAAGAATGAAGCTCCACCTCTCTGGAAAGCTCTTATTAAGAACTTTGTTTTTCTTCCACATGGCTCATATTTTTTGCTACTTTTGCAATTAAAGTGTAGCTGAGTTTCTTAGATTTCACCACTTCTTTGGCTAAAGCCAATGCACGTTCACGATGAGTCTTTTGGGTATTTTCATCAAAGCTAAATGATCCCCTGCACTGAAACTTTGATAATAAGATTGTAAGGTTGCAACATTACCCAATAAAGCCAGTGCACCAATATGAAGTAGCTATAATCTGCATCATCTATCTTGATAACCTTATTGCCTCAACTTCACTCTTTTGCCAAGGTAGTGCTCCATATCTGGAATAAAAGCATTTATGAAGATCAATTTTTTTCTATCGCCTATTTCAAGAGATAATCAAGCTTAATTCCAACCAATCCGCATATATTTCTTCTTCACAAACTCTCAACCCCTTTTTATAAAAATCAAGTTGTAGATCTTGTAAGTGCTGAGAATTGATAGGGATCAATTACCATGCAGGCAGTAGCTAAAATACCAGTACTAATCGAAACTCCAACATCAAATTACGGATAACCTTTGATAATTGCGTCATTATAAAGAATTTGTACTTCACAATCTGGTAGTTGATAACGTGCTGAATAATTATCTACCTCTTTAATTTTTTCAACAGACCAATCAAGATTTTTGAAGAACACTGTTGCACTCTCCATGGCTAAAAAATTCTTTGCTCTACCTCAAAAGAGGTTGTATCCATATCAAAAGTCAAAAGCGAAGCAGATTTTTGCAAATAAAATTGATAACGCCGTATAAGAGAAGAATCTTATCATAAAAAACACACAACAAAGTCAATAGTTTGTGTGAAATTATTTCATATGAATTCCATTTAGAATTCACACTTTATACGTGATTCAATTGACCATTTTTTATAAACAATTGCCATGTATGAATAGACTATAAAAAGCAAATTATGATGCAAATGTTATAAGGCATGTAAACATTCAAATAAAGTGAAAAGCAGCTATCATTCATAACAGTTCATAAACTTTATGATACGTTTTTATCACACACAAATCGCATTGTTAAAAACGTAATCGTTTGAAATTATCGATAACATAAATTGCATGCGCTTAAAGAATAGCATACTTCAAACCAAATGTTTGTCGCATCACGCGCCCTGTTCAAACTAATAATAACATATTCATTACCTAATAGAATACCAACTCCTGCACCTGCATAAAGCGAAGCAATAATCCACCCATTATGGCTATGCTGCATGACCATAATAGAACCCAAAACCACCATTGCTGCACTCGCAACACGAGAAGAAAAACGGATCAAGTGTTAACGCCATGGAAATAATAAGTGCACTCATTACTATAGCTGCACAAGATAGCATGTGAGGAGCAAGAGATATATTCCGAATTCTGCCAAACGTAAAGAACATACTCCCAACTAAATAACCACCGTAATTAGCGCTAGCTATATAAAAAAGTTGATTAAAGGTAAACAATCCCTCATCCAACATAACTGGCAATATTGGTGTATAGAGAAATCACCCGATACCCATTCTCAAAACCATAATAACCATACCGAATACAGCGTTTTGAAACAATTCAAATTTTGACGATTATTTTTATCCCCATTATTATTCCTTTAACTGGTGATATTCCTCATCCGCGTTCCATCTCACCATAAAAGCCTTTAGCTCGAAAAATAGAATAAAAGCAAATTTAGCTATCTATTTTAATGCTCAAAACAACATATTTAGCGATCTACTGTCAAAAATGCCAGATCAATTATACAATAACATATTGAATTAATTATGTATTTTTATGTTATAAATGTTTTATAGTTAAATTGAAAGCATATTTAGATAATCTTGCTTTTTTATCTCGATATTCAAAATGACTAACCGAGAAGTTATGTACACAACCGTAAATCTTACTTCTCTTAAAATCATTTTCTTCTTCGCTATAAAACTTAATAAATAACTCAAATGGACCATTTTCATGAAAGAGGAAATTGGCTTCTTTTTTGGTAATATTGTTATTTAGAATGATATGCAGTTGAAGAATTTGGTGCACCCGACAGAATTCGAATCTGTGACCTCTGCCTTCGGAGGGCAGCGCTCTATCCAGCTGAGCTACGGGTGCTTCAAACTGATTATTAAAATCAGTTATGGTCTTTTAACTAATCATACTCTTAGCTTCAATGCTAAATTATCATTCTAATAAAAAAATTACTTGTTTGTAACTTATCTAACAACGCACTCCTCTTACTTTTCAATGATACTTTACCTTGAAATAACTTCTCTTTATTCAATGCTCTTTTTATTATAAAAAGAGCTTTTGTTACAACTTCAAAACTCTCAAAAATAAGTTACAACATACATTATAAATATCAGGATAATTTTTTAATGACTACATTACCAAGTCGCTTTCATTTTATTTCCGCAGAAACTGAGGACGCTATCAAAGCTACCCATAAATTAATTTCCGTTTATGGTCATTCTTCTCTGGAAGAAACTGATATTGTTGTTGCAATCGGTGGTGATGGGACAATGTTACAAACCGTACGAGACGTCATGAACACAGGCAAACCTATTTATGGCATGAATCAAGGTTCTGTAGGATTTCTTATGAATGAATTTCATGAAAAAAAATTGCCCAATCGTATTGCTGTCGCACATAAAAAAGAAATTCATCCCCTGCGCATGATTGCAAAATCTGAATGTCAAGATTCTATCGAGGCGCTTGCAATTAATGAAGTATCCCTCTTTCGGCAATCTTATCAAGCCGCAAAAATTCGCATCACCATTGATAACAACGTACGCATGGAACAATTAAGTTGTGATGGTGTCCTCGTCGCTACACCAGCTGGATCGACCGCCTATAATTTATCAGCGCAAGGACCTATCTTACCTCTTATGGCCCCTCTTATGGCCCTCACTCCCGTTAGCCCTTTTCGCCCTCGGCGTTGGCATGGAGCTTTGCTTCCCAATACAGTAACAGTGCGCTTTGATATGCTTGAACCTGACAAACGCCCTGTCAACGCTGCTGCAGATAATATTGAAGTTAAATCTGTCCATTCAGTTACTATTTCAATGGCAACAGAAGTAACAGCTTCAATCCTTTTTGACTCAAATCATTCATGGGATGAGCGCATTTTATCAGAACAATTTCGCTATTAATGATTGTATTATGCGTTTTATGTGTATATGATTGTTATAGTTAGTTTTTTTGTGAAAACATCTTAACACTTTTTAAGAGTGTAGAATATTGGTTATAATCATCATTTAGATAGCGTAGTTAAAATCACAGAGCAATTGATAAAAAAATGATACCATCTTTAAACAGTTTTGATGATTTAGGTCTTTCCGCAAAAGTTATTAATGCGGTGAAATCAGCGGGATATACAGCTCCAACACCTATTCAAAGTGAAACAATTCCGCATGTCCTTCAAAGAAAAGACGTTTTAGGAATCGCCCAAACGGGAACAGGTAAAACCGCCTCTTTCGTATTACCTATGCTCACTCTCCTTGAAAAAGGGCGTGCAAGAGCACGAATGCCCCGTACGCTCATTTTAGAGCCAACACGGGAAATTGCAGCTCAAGTTGAAGAAAATTTCGATAAATACGGAATAAATCATCGTTTAAATGTTGCTCTTTTGATTGGTGGAGTTTCTTTTGAACTCCAAGATCGCAAACTTGAACGGGGAGCTGATGTTCTTATAGCAACACCAGGGCGCCTTCTTGATCATTGCGAGCGCGGTAAACTGCTCCTGATGGGCGTTGAAATCCTTGTTATTGATGAAGCTGATCGCATGTTGGATATGGGCTTTATTCCTGATATTGAACGTATTTGTAAGCTAACCCCTTTTACGCGTCAAACTTTGTTCTTTTCTGCAACAATGGCGCCAGAAATTGCAAAACTAACGAAACAATTTTTACATTCTCCTGTTTCTGTTGAAGTTACAAAAGCATCCTCAACCGCAACCACAATTACACAGCGGCTCGTCAAATCGGGAAGTAAGTCATGGGATAAAAGAGCTGTTTTGCGAGAACTTATTCATAATGAAGGTGCAGAACTTCAAAACGCTATTATTTTCTGTAATCGGAAAAGAGATATCTCTGAACTTTTTAGATCTCTCATCAGACATAATTTTAGTGTAGGTGCGCTTCATGGAGATATGGACCAATACTCGCGCATGAGCACATTAGCCGATTTTAAAGACAATAAACTCACACTTCTTGTTGCATCTGATGTTGCCGCCCGTGGACTTGATATCCCCGCCGTAAGCCATGTCTTCAATTATGACGTTCCCACACATGCTGAAGACTATATTCATCGAATTGGTCGTACAGGGCGTGCAAATCGTAGCGGAAAAGCTTTTACAATTGTCACAAAAGCTGATCAAAAATATATCAATGCCATTGAGGAAATGAGTAATGAAAAAATTGAATGGCTCAATGGAGATCTCTCAACTTTAATAGCCGATGATCAAACAGAAGATATTGTTGTAAAGAAAAAATCTTCAAAATCACCAAAGAAAACTGCTCCAAAAGAGCCTGTTGCTCACACTAAAAAATCTGTAGAAGAGAATGAAACAGAATGTATCAAAAATGCAAATGATAAAGAGAAGCCATCTGAGCAACAACGCCCACGAAAAAATAAGAATTACACGCCCCTTGGATTTGGTGATGATATTCCTGCTTTCATGCTTATAAAAACGTGTAAATAAATTCTCTCTTTACTCTCTTTAAGAGTGAAATGAACGAAATGCTTAAAAAAAAAGCCGCTCTTATTTCCTAGAGAGTCTTTCTGCTACCTTTTCACGCCCTAAAAGCTGCAAAATTTTTCCCATTTCAGGTCCATGATCCATGCCTGTAAGTGCTTGACGTAATGGCATAAATAAAGCTTTTCCTTTTCGACCTGTTTTTTCTTTTAATGCTGTTGTCCAAATTTTCCAACTTTCCTCATTCAAAGCACCTTCAGGTAAGAAATCGAGTGATTGACGCACAAATACACGATCCTCTAGTGCCACTGTATCAAAATTCTGTTCATCATGAATGATTTTCCACCACAAAACAGCATCATTGACTTTATTAATATTGTTTCTTATCGCGTTCCAGAAATATTCCGCCTTATCTCCCTCAATAGAAAGTTTTTTAAGGCGCATTTTTACTTCTTCATAGGTTAACTCATGGACAAGATGACTATTCAAAGCAAGAAGATCAGCAATATCAAATTTTGCAACGGATCTTGACGTATCTTGGAGATTAAAATGCTCTAAAAGCGCTGCTTGATTAGGATAGGGATGCACATTTTGCGATGTCCCAATCAAAACGGCAAGGCATTGAACAGCTATAGATTCAAATCCTTCTTCCCTTAGAGAACGAATAGAAAGATCATTATTACGTTTTGAAAATCCTTTTCCTAAAACTGTCGCCAATAAATTGGTATGAGCAAAAACCGGTAATTCTGCATTAAGAGCTTTAAAAATAGCAATTTGAGCGCCTGTATTTGTAATATGATCATCCCCACGAATAATATGCGTAATAGCCATATCTACATCATCAACAATAGAGGGCAATGTATAAAGATAGCTTCCATCTTCACGAATAAGAACAGGATCTGAAAGAGAAGCCAAATCAATCGTCTGCTTTCCCTTTATTGCATCATTCCAGCAAACTTCTGTTCGCTTTGTTTGTAAAGGATCACTTTCAAAATTAGGAAGAAGAAAACGCCAATGGGGTTTACGACCTTGAGATTCAAAGTTTTTTTTCTCTTCTGCTGTCAATTTTAATGCTGCACGGTTATAAATAGGAGGCAATTTGCGTGAAAGCTGGATTTTACGACGTCGCTCTAATTCTTCTGCAGTCTCATAACAGGGATAAAGAAGCCCGCGTTGTTTGAGAATTTCCGCAACTTCATCATATCGATTAAATCGCTTAGATTGGTAATAAATTGAATCTGGTTGAATACCAAGCCATTCAAGGTCAACAGCAATAGCATCGATATATTCTTGTTTAGAACGTTCAACATCTGTATCATCATAGCGCAAGATAAATGCTCCTTTATGCGCTTGCGCATAAAGCCAATTGAAAAGCGCAATACGGATATTGCCAATATGAATATAACCTGTTGGAGAGGGAGCAAAACGAACTTTAACCATAAAATAATACTCAATTTTTATCGCGAAAATGATTGACTATGGGATAGCGACGATCGCGTCCGAAATTCTTGTAACTGATTTTTACACCGGGTGCAGATTGTCGTCTTTTATATTCGGCACCATAAAGAAGCTGTTCAACTTTCTCAACAGTTTCCCGTGAATACCCACGTTTAATAATATCACAAATACTCATGTCATTTTCTATAAGAGATTGCAAGATATCATCTAGAATAGGATAAGGCGGAAGAGAATCTTCATCTTTTTGATTTTCCCGCAGCTCTGCAGAAGGCGTTTTTTCTATAATATTGGATGGAATGACAATTCCTTCTGGTCCTTTCAAATTGTGCAAGTGATTTTTATTGCGCCACTCAGCTAATGCATAAACCTGCATTTTATAAATATCCTTAATAGGATTAAACCCGCCATTCATATCACCATACAGTGTTGCATATCCCACAGCCATTTCCGACTTATTGCCTGTTGTCACTACCATTGAGCCAAATTTATTGGAAAGTGCCATTAAAATAGTCCCACGTACACGGCTTTGAAGATTTTCTTCTGTCACATCAGACGGCAACCCTAAAAAAACTGGCGCCATTGCGTTCAAAAAAGCTTCAACAGGTTGCTCAATCGGTATTATTTCATAATGACATCCTAGAAGTTGTGCACACTCTTTAGCATCTTTTAACGATTCTTGTGAAGTATAATGATAGGGCATCATAATGGTGCGAACTCTCTCAGAGCCAAGAGCATCCACCGCCATTGCCGTACACAGGGCTGAATCAATTCCTCCTGAAAGACCAAGAATAACATCCTTAAAGCGATTTTTATTAACGTAATCTCTCAACCCTAAAACACAAGCTTGATAATCGGCCGCTAATCCATTGAGAAGACTTTCATTAGGACCTGAAATACAGTGCCATCCCGTCGTTATTTTTTGCCAATGGCTCAAAGCAATATGGCTATCAAAGTGCTTCATTTGAAATATCTTTTTTCCTTCTCCATTCAAGGCAAAAGACCCGCCATCAAAAACGAGCTCATCTTGACCACCAACTTGATTAGCATAAATAATTGGTACCCCAGATCGTAGAGCTTGCGTATGAACAACATCTATACGTTTTAAGGTTTTATTACGATAGTAGGGAGATCCGTTAAGGACAAGAATAATTTCCGCTCCTTTATTACCAAGCTCCGCACAAAGTGAAGAATCATTCCAAATATCTTCACAAATCACTATTCCTAGTCCTACCCCAC
The DNA here is from genome assembly GCF_042193565.1 of Bartonella sp. SD1336NMGDW. Classification (NCBI taxonomy): domain Bacteria; kingdom Pseudomonadati; phylum Pseudomonadota; class Alphaproteobacteria; order Hyphomicrobiales; family Bartonellaceae; genus Bartonella; species Bartonella sp. SD1336NMGDW. The sequence goes on along the minus strand of NZ_JBHILW010000007.1, from coordinate 51,469 downwards.
GATAGATAAGAGGCTCAGGTCGTGGGCCTGAAGAAAATAAACGCTTTTCATCAAATTCAGCATAATTAGGTAGATCAAACTTCAAATTTTCGGCAATGACTCGCCCTTCATCAAGAAGCATGACACCGTTGTAAATATTGCCATTGCGTCTTAATGGAAGACCAATGACAATTCCTGGTCCACCTACGGTTATCTTTGCTAATTTCTTAACAGTCTCTTCACATGTTTTTGTAAAAGCAGGTTTTAGAACAAGATCTTCCGGCGGATAAGCGCTTATAAAAAGTTCCGTGAATAAAACAAGATCAGCCCCCTCTTCTTTGGCCTTTTGATGTGCCATGGCAGCTAAAGAAAAATTCCCCTCAATATCACCAACAATAGGATTTAATTGGGCAATTGATACCCGAAAATCATTTTTCATAAGCCTTTGTATCATTTCATCAGTTTAGCAACCACAACTTTATTCTTCATCATCAGGAAATATCACTTTTTTAAAAATTCTCTTCTGCCATAATGACCTAAAAGTATATTAGGCAAATTTTTCCTACCCACCAGCAGCAATTCCTAACGAATCATTCGCACGATTTTTTTTAAGGAGTTCAGCAACAAGAAAAGCCAATTCTAACGCTTGATCTGCATTTAACCGTGGATCACATTGCGTATGATAACGATCAGATAAATCGTCTACAGAAATAGCATGCGCCCCTCCTGTACATTCAGTAACATCACGACCTGTCATCTCAATATGAATACCTCCTGGATAAGTTCCCTCTCCACGATGCACTGCAAAAAAATTCTCTACTTCTTTTAAAACATAATCAAAGGGACGCGTCTTATAACCATTGGCAGTAATTGTATTGCCATGCATTGGATCACATGACCATATAACCGCACGCTTCTCACGTTCAACGGCACGGATGAGTTTAGGCAGATAACTTTCAACTTTATCATAACCAAAGCGCGTAATGAGAGTAAGCCGCCCCAGTTCGTTTTCAGGATTTAAAATATCAATTAATTTTAAAACCTCATCAGGTTCAATGGAAGGACCACATTTTAATCCTATAGGATTTTTAATGCCGCGACAATATTCAACGTGAGCATGGTCAATCTGACGTGTACGGTCACCAATCCATAACATATGACCGGATGTTGCATACCAATTTCCTGAAGTTGAATCAATCCGAGTCAAAGCCTCTTCATAACCAAGCAAAAGTGCTTCATGACTGGTATAAAAAGATGTTTCACGCAATGAAGAATGTGTTTTGGATGTAATCCCTATAGAACGCATAAAATCAATTGATTCAGAAATACGCTCTGCCAATAATTCATAACGTTCCCCCTGCGGACTGTTAGAAACAAAACTCAACATCCATGTGTGAACATTTTCTAAATTAGCATAGCCACCTTGTGAGAAAGCACGCAATAGATTAAGTGTTGCCGCAGATTGGCGATAAGCCATAGACATCCGTTGCGGATCTGGAATACGAGAACCGGCTTCAAATTCAATGCCATTAATAATATCCCCACGATAAGCAGGAAATTCAACTCCCTCTTTGCTTTCGATATCAGAAGAGCGAGGCTTTGCAAATTGACCAGCAATACGACCAATTTTAACAACTGGTTTAGAACTACCAAAGGTTAAAACAATCGCCATTTGCAAAAATACACGAAAAAAATCACGGATATTATCAGCTTCATGTTCTGCAAAGCTTTCGGCACAATCACCACCTTGCAATAAAAAAGCTTGTCCTTTTGCAACGGCTGCTAATTCATTTTTTAAATCACGTGCTTCACCGGCAAAAACTAAAGGAGGATAGCTTCTCAGTTTTCGTTCAACATCTTCTAACATAGACTTATCCGGATAAGTCGGAACTTGTTTAATTGGCCTTGTTCTCCAGGAGTCAGGCGCCCATTCTTTTATCATTACACTCTCGCTAAAGATTAATCTTAAAGATTGGCATATCAAAAGCTTTTTACCGCAATATATGCTGTTTAACTTTCTATTTTCTTCCCATTTTCATATATATAACTTGGTTTATACATCGTTACCAATTCTTCTGCCATCGTTGGATGCACGGCCATCGTTTCATCAAAGATATCCTTCGTCAGCTTTCCTTTGAGAGCTATCCCTATAAGCTGTGCCATCTCACCAGCGTTTTCCCCTAAAATATGAGCACCCACAACAATACGGCTTTCACCATCAACAATGAGTTTCATAAGCATTTTCTCTGAACTCCCAGAAAGAACATTACGCATAGGACGAAAAACTGTACGATAAATTTCAAGACGCTTATAACAACGTACCGCATCTTCTTCTGAAAGACCAACTGTTCCAATCTCTGGCTGAGAAAAAACTGCCGTCGTAATTAAATCATAATCAGGTGTCGTGGGAATATTCTCAAACGCAGTCTTCACGAAACACATTGCATCATGAATCGCTACAGGTGTTAATTGAATATGGCCTGTTACATCACCAACAGCCCAAATATGGGGTATATTTGTTGTCATTCTTTCATCAACAACAACTGCACCAAATTCATCCACTTGAACACCTGCCCGCTCAAGTCTTAAACCCGTTGTATTTGGTACACGCCCCGTAGCCAACATAATCTGATCAGCACTAATCGTTTGCCCATTTGATAAAATAACTTCATAACAATTTTCTGCAGCCTGCACTTTAGAAATTGTTACGCCATAGAGAATAGAAATCCCTTTTTCAATCATTGCATCATTAAGCAATTGCCGCAAATCATGATCAAAACCACGAAGGATTAAATCACCACGATGGAGCAGCGTTGTTTTTACACCTAATTCATGAAAAATATTAGTAAATTCAACACCAATATACCCTCCACCAACAATGACTATTGATTTTGGGAGTTGATCAAGGTCAAAAATCTCATTAGAAGTGAGGCAAAATCCACCGCCTTCTATGGAAGTATTTGGTGCAACTTTTGCCCCTGTTGCAATCAAAATTTTTTCTGCACTTACCCGCTCACCCGTGGCAGAAAGCTCTAATGTGTGATCATCTACAAAAGTAGCACGACTTTCATAAATATGCACATTGTTATTCTCTAATCCCTTACGATACAGCCCTTCTAACCTTGATATTTCTTTATTTTTAGCCGCAACCAACTTTTCCCAACTAAAAATTGGATCCGCATATTCCCACCCAAAACCAATACTTTTCTTAAATTCTTTTACATATTGTGATGCATAAACATAAAGTTTTTTGGGAACACAACCACGAATAACACAAGTGCCCCCTATCCGATATTCCTCTGCTATAGCAACACGCTTACCGAGTCCTCCAGCAAGCCGTGCTGCACGCACTCCACCAGAACCACTTCCAATAACAAATAAATCAAAGTCAAAAGAGCCCACGAATTATTCCTTCTTATGTATCTGCAAGAATAGGCTAAGATCATTTATTATCAAATGAAAGTCTTTTTTTCTTTTGAAGAAGCATTTTTTATAAAGCCGTATTCTAAAAAGACCTACTCTCATTAAAATATTAAAAACGGCGGGAAAACCGCCGCTATTTAAAAAATCAGAAATTGCCCAGTGGTTGTCATGATATTAATCAAGCTATTTTTTATTTTCTGAAGACTCTGATTTTATAGGTATATTTGTAGGCATAGTAGAATTATTCAAATTAAGTATTTCAGACATCTCTTTTTTCACATTTTCTACAAGATCCCGCATAAGCGCAGAACGCCATACATCAAATGCTGAATAAGAATCACGTGCGATATTGGGAACTTCTGTCAAAAACTTTTTACCGGTATCAGAACTGTAGAATGCTGTTATTGCATCAAGCTCTTTTTGAGTAAAATATTTTGCATATACATGAGCAATCTCTTTTTCTAGATCAGAGCGCCTTTTAATTAAAGCAAGCGCCTGCTTATCAACAATATCAGAAATTGCCTCTGCCAAATTTGGATCATCCCTCATCAGTGCAGTTTTAAGATCGTCTACCGCATTTGGTAAAAAACTATCAAACTGATCCGTTGCGTGAATGGCACTTATAGCCTTTCTAGCTGAAGCTAAATGTTGATCGCTCACACCTTGTGCATAAGCCATTCCAATATTCACAATAAAAATAGCAATTGCACCAAAATATACGACAAAACGCTGAAAAGAAAATATTGTTTTCATTTAATGATTACCCCGATAATTAATTATAATTCAAATGCGTTATTTATTCAAAATTTCAATACTCTTTGATTTATTGTATTGTGCTAACATATCGTCATGAAACTGTCTTCTCTAAAAATCAAAAGATTCTAAAATTTTTGTTTGACCATCAGCCATAGCTACAATTGCACGTGAAGCCAATCCCAAAAAAAGGCCATGCTCAACAACACCAGGAATGGAAAGAAGTGCGTCCGATAATGGTTTTGGTTGCAAAATGCAGCCCCAAAATGCATCAAGAATAAAATGACCACCATCTGTTTCAAAAGGATTTTTTCCATTCATTCGCAATGCAATTTCTCCAGAAAGCCCTAAATCATCAGCGACTTTTTCGATGGCTCTGCATGTTGTATGGATACCAAATGGATTAACTTCAATTGGTAGTGCAAAAGCACCAAGTCTTTTTACCACCTTTGTTTCATCAGCAATGACAAGCATTGCACGAGATGCCGATGCTACAATTTTTTCATACAACAATGCCCCCCCTCCACCTTTAATGAGCATCATCTCAGGACCAATTTCATCTGCTCCGTCAATATCAAGATCCAATTCAGGTATTTGTTCTAAAGTGCTAACAGGCACTCCAAACTTACGACAGAGTTGTTCAGAATATCGTGAAGTAGCAACACCAGTCACTCGCAAACCATCCGCAACACGCTCGCCTAGAAGACGAATAAATTCATTGACTGTCGAACCAGATCCAATACCAAGCCGCATACCATCTTCAATAAATTCAAGCGCTTTAATAGCTGCCATTTTTTTTAACTGCTGAACATCCATGAATGACTTTGCCTTTTATCCGTATAAGCAACATTTACCATCCCTATTACCACCGATAATAATGATAATAAAAGATAACCTCTTGACGCAATCTATTTAAATTTACTATCATCTTTTGCTTGAAGAGATGTTACTCGTTATAGAAATATATGATAAGAATAAAATAGAATAATCAACAATTATCTTTTTTATTTCTTTGAGAAAATTTGTTAGCATTTTTCTCATTCAATAAGAATGTTTGATTTATCTTGTGCTATCAATAGGATGCACAAAGATGTGCATCCTAATTTTTTTTGAAAAATTTAAAATGATTAGATATAAAAATCATCTGTTTCTAGAAAACTCTAGATTATTATCCCGTTTTAATGACTTTGATAAACTTACTAATTTAAATACCGCAAAATTTTATCAGAAAAGTCTTCTATTATTTTTTGTTTTGTCATTATCCAAATGTGAAGCAAAATATGATAGATTATATTTTTTTATGAATGCTGTCTGTGCATATTCCATGGTCTATGAAACCCTGGCGAAGACCAAATAATATCTCCACCTTTGGTCATCATAACGCTTCCTCGTGATAACAATTGTTGAGGCGTAAATATTATTTTTGCCTTCTTATAACATGTTGGATTACGCATTACAAATGTCTGAATGAGAATATCTGCCTCTACACACTGATCTGTTTCTCTCTGTAAAACGATCACTTTTAATCCATTATCCAATAAAGATGTACATACATGATAATCACAAATAAATTGTCCGTGCAAAGAAGGACCATATTTTGTTGGTTTAATCGTTTCATTCACACGAAATGACTTTTTCCATATGGATGTCGTGAACTTAGAAATATGGTAACGGTCAATATATAATTTTTTATCATGGATAACGCCCACGAGACGCATATTATCTGCTATAATCAGTTGTATAGGTGAATGCATTACACAAATAGAAATACCAGCCAAAATAAACAAACTAAAAAAGAGCCGGATGGGTGTTTTGCAAAAAGTCAGTCCAACCAAGCCTATACTCAATAAAACCAACGCAGATAACGGCATAAAATCAGGATTCAAATCAGGAGAAATAGCCTTGATCGCAAGCGCAATCTTTATCACAAGATCAACACCAAACCCCATAATTTGAAGGGGGAGCCATTCGAATCCTCCTAACATTGCGAGAACTGCAATTAATCCAAAAGGAATGACGAAAATTGAGATGACAGGCAAAGCAAAAGCATTACTGATAACGCTCAAAGATGCCGTATTAGAAAAATGATAAGCAGCATAAATTCCACTTGCACTCCCTGCAACAAGGGAAGAAGCACATGTTGAAAGTATCGATAAGAAAGCAAAATTTATCACTCCTCCTCCAACATAAGAGGGGGTTGTTTTTCTTTTACGAAAAAATGATCTTCCACTCCACCAATCAAAAAAAGCGATCAAAGCAGCAGTCGCAGAAAAGGACATTTGAAAGCTAGGACCTAATATTTCATGGGGTGTAATCGCCAGAGTTATCAACCCTGCAATAGAAAAATTACGCATTGTTATAGCAGAGCGATTACACAATATAGCAACCAACATAACAGCAATCATCACAAAACTTCTTTGCGCTGATATTGCTAAGCCCGACAATAACAAATAAAAAGCTGTTATCATAAACGCAACGATAGCAGCAAATTTTTTACTGGAATAATAGGAAGAAAAAACTGGAAAAAATGCTAAAAAACTACGGATACTCAAAAGAACTATGCCGCTTAACAACGCCATATGTAAACCTGATATTGATAAAATATGGGCTAATCCAGCCGTACGTAATGCTTCATTTGTCTCATTTGAAATGCCAGCACGCTGCCCTGTTATGAGAGCAGCAGCAACACTCCCCTTTTCTCCTTCAAGGGCCATACGGATTCTTTGTGTCATCTTCGTGCGTAAATTTTCAATTTTCTGTAGAATGATAGCGAATATTCCATCAGGCTGCGAAACCGATATTTTTCTTGGTTTTCCTAAATAAACGCCTTGTGCCCCAATTCTTTTAAAATAATTATGAAAACTAAAATCGTAGCCTCCTGGACGCACTGGCCCAGAGAATGCACGAATCTTAACTTTCCCATATAGTCCATCACCAATTTCTAAGCCAGATGGCAAATATCTTGCCGATAAACGAATACGATGAAGACTATGGCATAATATGGACTTTTCTGTACTCAAAACATCCAAAACTAAACGAAATCCTCCTTTGGCGCCTGACTCAATAGAAACAATTCTTCCCGTCAATGTAGTGACAATGTCACTGCTTAACATGGGTGTTGCAATACGCCACGTTTCTATTTTTGCCGCTAAAGCACCCAATATAATACAAAACAGAAATCCCACGGGAATCCATATTTTTCGATAAAAACGTGCAACATAGAATATTCCCAGAAAAATACTGACCAACGCCCCCAATTGTCCCCAACTTGGTTCCCACTCTAAATGAAAATACAAAATGATTCCTAGGGCAAAAAAGACTAAAATCAGCGAAAAAAGGATACCAAAAGAAACTTCTTTACTAATACAATCTTCTAACCATTTGCGAAAAAAAATGATTATTTCTTTTAAGAGTGTCAATAAAAAAAGTTTTTGTTGGTTATAACTGCTGTTCTTTGCATCATCATATCCAGAAAAAACACTCTGCCCTATTTTGCATGGCTTTTTTCTTTCTGTAACAGATTTTTCGGATAAACCCTCTTTACTTTTATAAAACATCAGTCCCCCACTTTAACTCGCAATACGGCTATTGCACACCCCATCACTTATGCTAACATGACTTTTCTATAAAGTTCCATAAGAAATATCTTAGTTTAAAGGAAAATATTCGTGTCTGTTATTACTCGTTTTGCCCCTTCACCCACTGGCTTCCTTCATATTGGTGGTGCTCGTACTGCTCTTTTTAATTGGCTTTATGCAAAACATACCGGTGGAAAAATGCTTTTACGAATTGAAGATACAGACCGAGAGCGCTCAACAGAAGCAGCTGTAAAAGCTATTATAGATGGCTTGCACTGGATGGGGCTTAATTATGATGGCGCCCCTATTTCGCAATTTGAACGTGCTGAACGTCACCGCCAAATCGCCGAACAGTTGGTCAAAAACGGCAAAGCTTACTATTGCTATGCTTCACCTGAGGAGTTAGCTGAAATGCGTGAAAAAGCCCGTGCAGAAGGGCGCCCACCACGTTATGATGGACGTTGGCGCGACCGTGATAGTTCTGAAGCTCCTAAAGGTGTTAAGCCTGTTATTCGCATCAAAGCCCCTCAAGATGGAGAAACGATTGTACATGATCGTGTTCAAGGTGATGTCCGTTTTCCTAATAAAGATCTCGATGACTTCATTATTTTGCGTTCTGATGGTTCGCCTACCTATATGCATGCTGTTGTCGTTGATGATCATGATATGGGTGTAACACATATTATACGCGGTGATGATCATCTTACAAATGCAGCACGCCAAACAATTATCTTCAATGCAATGGGGTGGGACATTCCTGTTATGGCCCATATTCCTCTTATCCATGGTGAAAACGGTGCAAAATTATCAAAGCGACATGGTGCACTCGGTGTTGATGCCTACCGAACAATGGGATATCTTCCTGCTGCTTTGCGTAATTACCTTGTCCGTTTAGGTTGGAGTCATGGTGATGACGAACTGATGTCACTGAAAGATATGATTTCTTGGTTTGACATTGAAGATATTAACAAAGGTGCTGCTCGTTTTGATCTCAAAAAGCTCGATTCCATCAACGGACACTATATGCGCATGAGTAATGATCAAGAACTTTTTGATGCCGCTCTTAATATTCTACCAGAAACCGATAGGGGAGCACAAATTATTGAAAGACTTGATGAAAAACGCCGTGTTCAATTTTTAAAAGCAATCCCGCATTTGAAAGAACGTTCAAAAACACTGTGCGAACTGATTGACAATGCCTCCTTCATTTTTACACAACGACCTTTACAACTTGATGAAAAAGCACAAATGCTCTTGGATAAAAATGGACGAACCATTTTAAACGATCTTTATCTTGCCCTGAAAGCTTGCCCCTCTTGGGATACAAAAAACCTAGATGAAACACTTCGCTCTTGTGTACAAACGCAGAATCTCAAGTTTGGATCTATCGCCCAACCACTTCGCGCAGCTCTTACAGGATGTGCAACATCACCAAGTGTTTTGGATGTTCTTATTTTATTAGGACGCGATGAAGCTCTTCATCGCATCAAGGACCAACTTATCACACCAATATGCCCATGATGTGTACTGAGTATATTTCCTCAAATAGGGATCTATAGAGATATCTCAACGCGCCCTAAAAGAGTTTTTTATGTTATATCATTGAAATACATTTTTTATTGAGTAATAATGATCAATGAGGGAATATTTTTAGATTGCATGTACTCACTTTTGGAGGCAATCTACCCTTAATATAAGTAAGAAAAGCTTCAGTTATACATCCCCCACTCTGATGAAGCAGAGTCTTAATTTTTAGAAGTGAAGGATCTGAAAGGAATACCGAATGTCTGAGAGTAACGCATATATTATTGTGAATGATAGAAAAGTAGAGCTTCCCTTGCGTAAAGGTACGATTGGACCTGAGGTCATTGAAATTGCTTCTCTCTACAAAAAAACCGATATTTTTACTTATGATCCTGGTTTTACTTCAACAGCTTCTTGTGAATCAAAAATTACTTATATCGACGGTGATAAAGGCATATTGCTTTATCGTGGTTATCCTATTGATCAATTGGCTGAGAAAGGAGACTTTCTCGAAAGTTGTTATCTTTTACTTTATGGTGAACTTCCAACACAGCAAGAAAAAAATGAATTTGATCGATGTATTATGCAGCATACCATGGTACACGAACAGTTTGCACGCTTCTTCCATGGCTTCCGCCGTGATTCTCATCCTATGGCCGTCATGGTTGCCTGCCTTGGCGCTATGTCTGCGTTCTATCACGACTCTATTGATATTACAGATCCTCACCAGAGAATGATTGCTTCTGTTCGTCTTATCTCAAAAGTTCCAACGCTTGCTGCTATGGCCTATAAATACAGTATCGGACAAGCATTTGTTTATCCACGTAATGATCTTAGTTATGCTGCAAATTTCCTCCGTATGTGCTTTGCTGTTCCTTGTGAGGAATATAAAACAAACCCTGTGCTTGCTCGGGCGATGGATCAAATCTTTATCCTTCATGCAGATCATGAACAAAATGCTTCTACATCTACGGTACGTCTTGCTGGATCCTCGGGTGCTAATCCGTTTGCCTGTATTGCAGCAGGTGTTGCATGCCTTTGGGGACCAGCACATGGTGGTGCCAATGAAGCATGTTTAAAAATGCTACAAGAAATAGGTTCTATTGAAAGAATTCCTGAATTTATTGCACGTGCAAAAGATAAAAATGATCCTTTCCGCCTTATGGGCTTTGGGCACCGTGTCTATAAAAATTATGACCCACGTGCAAAAATCATGCAAAAAACCTGTCATGAAGTTTTAAAAGAACTCAACATTCAAGATGACCCGCTTCTTGATATTGCAATAGAACTTGAAAAAATTGCCTTAAGTGATGAATATTTTATTGAGAAAAAGCTTTATCCCAATGTTGATTTCTATTCCGGCATTACATTAAAAGCTCTAGGCTTTCCAACTGAAATGTTTACTGTTCTTTTTGCATTGGCACGCAGTGTCGGGTGGGTGGCTCAATGGAAAGAAATGATTGAAGACCCTGCACAAAAAATTGGTCGTCCTCGACAACTCTACACAGGCTATGCTATGCGTGACTATGTTCCTATAGATGAACGTGCAAATTAAAAAAAGAAATCAATAAAGCTTTAGTTTACTGAAGCTTTATTGAAAATAATCCAAAAATATCCTTTGAGAATTTTTATAAAACGTGATTTTAAAACTCTTTCTACAGAGGTAACATCATCATAAAAATTAAAATTCTAAGTTTTAAATTGAGAATACTCTTCTGCAAGTTAGCCAAACATTTAGCAAAAAGAAATTGAAAATTTTACCTTATAATTCTCATTATCTTTAATGGAAGTGTATTTCCTGTCATTCCCTCGTGTTTAAAAACCTTATTGCATATTAAAATCTAGCAATGTAACAATTTTACTTTCTATCTTCTCCAGATAAAATTGCAAAAGGCTTACATTAAGTGCTTCTTTAAAATGCCAAAACTTCTTATCTCTCTTCAAGTAGATTAGAATAAAAATACTTTACATTTTGTCCTGTTAAGAGCTGAAATTTTCTTCGTATTTAAGTTAATAGTTTTCCTTTTAAATCTAACTTGTTGATTTTTTAAGTAAAATTATTAAAAATCATTATATAATCAACAAGAGGTGTACTTTTTTCCTGTATTTTTTATTCCCATACTTGATAAAAATAAATCATTTTTTTGATAATGATATCCAGCATAATGATAGCAAAATGAACACAGATAAATTTTTTACATTGCTCCAAAAGAGCTTACAGATTATAAAAATGCATGATGGTTTCATATTTGCCAGCTTATCTAATAGGAGAACATAATGAAATTATTAGCAGGAGCTCTTATAATAAGCGCAACACTGTTTACCCTATCGGCCAATTCTCAAACGCTGAAAATTGCAAGCGATGCCTCTTATCCGCCATTTAGTTATATTGACTCAAATAACGAACTTCAAGGGTTTGATATTGATATATCTTATGCGCTTTGTAAAAAAATGAATGTTGAATGTACTATTGTCACACAAGACTTCGAGGGGATGATTCCTGGTCTTCTTGCAAAAAAATACGATGCTATCGTTTCTTCCCTTTCTCCTACAAAAGAGCGCTTACAAAAAATTGATTTTACAGATCCTTACTACAGTACTGTACTCGCTGTTATCGTTACCAAAAATTCGGGGATTAAAGAAATCTCAACACAAAACTTTAGAGGTAAAAATCTTGGAGTACAATCGAATACAACACAAGCTGCATATGCGGAAGATTATTATGCCTCTGAAGGAGTGAATATCAAACTTTATCCTACAGCAATAGAAGCTAATCGTGATCTTTTAAGCCATCGGCTTGATATCATTATCTTTGATAAATTAAAAGCATTAAATTGGCTTGAAAATGAAGGAAAAGATTGCTGTATCCTCCTAGGAACTCTAGAAGAAACAAATTTTCCTGTTGCAATTGCACTCCGTCAAAATAATAACGATCTTAAAAACAGTTTTAATAAAGCAATAGAAGAAATCCGTGCTGATGGAACCTATGAAAAAATTATGAAAAAATATTTTACTTTCAATATTGATTAGATATCACTATGAGTTAAAATTCAGTCTTTATATTTAAGGAATATTTTAAACTCTTTATTGGGCATGCAAATGTAATTGGGAATTCGGCATTTTTATAAGAAAATTTACATTTATCAAAATAATTTTAATTGTTGCTCGATATCTAAACGTTTTATAGAATATAATGACAACAATAAGATTGTGTTTTTATGGTATCAAAATCTAATTTTTTCTTTATGTTCAAATTGAATAGCTTTATTTTCAAGAAAAATCCTCAGTTTTTACTCATGAAATGATTCAAATCAATCATTTCATGAAAATTAAGCTATCATACAAGCAATAAGATATTTATTCTTTTTTTATCAATAAAAAAGATAATTTTTTTGATAATAATGTCCAACATAATGATCTAAAATAAACATCAATAAATTTTTGAATTGCTCCAAAAAAGCTTACAGATTATAAAAACATAGTGATTTCATATTTTCCCGCTTATCCAATAGGAGAACATCATGAAACTATTAGCAAGAGCTCTTATAATAAGCGCCGCACTATTCACCCAATTGGCTGATGCGAAAACATTAAAAATTGCGAGTGAAGGCACATACCCTCCCTTTAGTTATATTGACTCAAATAATAAATTGCAGGGACTTGATATTGATATATCTTATGCACTTTGTAAAAAAATGAATGTTGAGTGTACTGTTGTCACACAAGACTTCGAGGGAATGATCCCTGGACTTATTGCAAAAAAATATGATGCTATCATTGCCTCCCTCTCTCTCACACAAGAGCGCTTACAAAAAATTGACTTCACAGATCCTTACTACGATACAGCACTGGCTGTTATTGTTACCAAAGCTTCGGGAATTAAAGAAATCTCAACACAAGACTTTAGAGGTAAAAATCTTGGTGTACAATCAAATACAACACAAGCTTTCTATGCAGAAGATCATTATGCTTCTGAAGAGGTGAAAATTAAACTCTACCCTTCCACAATAGAAGTGAATCGTGACCTTTTAAATCATCGACTTGATGTGATTATTGTTGATAAATTACAAGCATTAAATTGGCTTAAAAATGAAGGAAAAGATTGCTGTCTCCTCCTTGGAACTCTAGAAGAAACAAAATTTCCTGTTGCAATTGCACTGCGTCAAAATAATAATGATCTTAAAAATAAGTTCAATAAGGCGCTAAAAGAAATCCGTTTAGATGGAACTTATGAGAAAATTATGAGAAAATATTTTACAAGTGATATCTATTAAATATCAATATGATGTTTAAATGAAACCCGCTAGTTATTTCTAAAAAATATTATCTAACTCTTTCATGAGGAACACAAAAATGATTGAAAATTTAGCATTGCTATCATTTAGCAATGGTGGATGGGGAGCGGTTATACTTTCTAGTGCAGGAATGACATTGTCATTGGCATTATGTTGTGGACTTCTAGGACTTCCTCTAGGTCTTCTAAATGCAGTGATGATTCGATCCAATATTAAGATGGCCAAAGCGATGGCACGCCTCTTTTCAACGGTATTTCGTGGACTACCAGAGCTTTTAACTTTGTTTTTAGTTTACTACGGGTTACAAAGCCTTATTCAAAATGTCTTTGACTATTTTAATTTTGAAATCATGTTCAGTATCAATGCTTTTGTTGCTGGTGTTCTTGCGCTTAGTATGGTTCTTGCAGCTTTTTCTTGTGAGGTTTGGCTTGGAGCATTTAATATTTTTGATAAAGGCCAATATGAAGCGGCTAAAGCTTTAGGCCTTTCACGGTCAACCACATTTTTTCGTATTGTCTTTCCTCAGCTCATCCGAAATGCCTTGCCAGGACTTTCTAATAATTGGCTTACTTTACTGAAAGATACATCCCTTGTTTCAACCATCGCACTTGTTGACCTCATGCGACAAACGAACTTAGCTGTCGCTGCTACCAATAAACCCATGCTATTTTATCTTGTAGCATGCTTACTCTATTTGTTATTTTCAGCGGTTTTTACTGCAATCTTACGCCATTTGGAAACATACACTCAAATAGGCGATAAAAAGGTGCTACGTCAATGATTCCTGAGTGGCTGTATTTCCTTTTCAATCCTGATCTTTTAAGTCATTATGGACCAAAATTTATTAATGGCTTTATTGTTACTGTTGAGCTTGTTTCTATTTCTTGTTCTCTTGGTTTTTTTCTTGGTATGCTTATCGCTTTTGCACGTTTATCAAAAAATACATTTTTACAGTATTGTGCAAACGCTTATGTCTATTTTTTCCGTGGCTCTCCTTTATTAGCTCAACTCTTCCTTTTTTATTATGGACTTGGTTCAATGAACGACTTCTGGCAACAGGTTGGTTTGTGGTGGTTTTTTCAAAACGCGTGGTATTGTTGTCTTTTTATTTTTACTCTCAATTCTGCTGCCTATCAATCTGAGATCTTTAAAGGAAGTTTTCTATCCGTAACAACTGGGCAACGTGAAGCATCAAAAGCTTTAGGTCTAAGTAACTCTGTCACATTTTTTAGAGTTATTCTTCCACAAGCAATGATTGTAGCATTACGCCCCCTAGGAAATGAGTTGATTTTAATGATTAAATCCAGTGCTCTTGCCTCACTTATTACTGTTTATGATTTAATGGGGGTTGCTAAACTCACTTATTCACGGACTTTCGATTTTCAAGTTTACGTTTGGGCTGCTCTTATCTATCTCTTTATCGTTGAACTCATTCATCGTTTTATTGTTTTTATCGAACAACGCCTCACTCGATATTTACGGTAAATAAAAATGATCATAAAAAACTTCACAAACAAAAATGTTGAATTAATCAAGTTATTCATCAATGAAAGAATAAAATAAGATGAATTTGAAAAGTAATAAATCGATCTCTCCCTGTAAAAACCCTGTGATCTCTATTCGAAATCTAAATAAATGGTATGGAAACTTTCAGGTCCTACATGATATCAACTTTAATGTTCAAGCTGGTGAACATATCGTTATTTGTGGACCATCGGGATCAGGAAAATCAACATTAATCCGTTGTATTAATCAATTAGAACAAGCACAAAAAGGTTCAATCTGTATCCATAATGTTGATATCCATACCGCTCCTATACAACAGCAAAAAAATGTTCTTCGTAAGATAGGAATGGTCTTTCAGAACTTTAATTTATTTCCCCACATGAGTGTTATACAAAATTGTATTTTAGCACCTATGACAGTTCAAGGACTTTCCAAACAACAAGCACAAGAACGGGCAATTCGCTACTTAACGCATGTTGGTATTGAAAAACACTGTGAAAAATATCCTTTACAACTTTCTGGTGGGCAACAGCAACGTGTTGCGATTGCCCGTGCACTTTGTATGGAACCTGAAGTCATGCTTTTTGATGAACCAACCTCTGCTCTTGATCCAGAAAGTGTGGGAGAAGTTTTAGACGTGATGGCTCGATTGGCCGATACAGGGATCACAATGCTTTGTGTTACCCATGAAATGGGCTTCGCACGTAAAGTCTCAGAAAGAATACTCTTTCTAGAAAATGGAAAAATTATTGAAGATACAGCCTCTGAAGAATTTTTTACTAATCCTAAAAGCCAACGTGCTTGTAATTTTCTGGCTAAAATTAAATATTAATTATTAACATATTGCTTTATTTATACAATTTTATTCCTGCTTTTTAAAAGAGTGATAATTGTTTGTGCGCCAACAACCCCCGATGGTACTTCAGTTTTCATTTTCTGTTCTACCATCTCAAAGGCATCGAGTTGTGCCTGTCGTATTAAAGGATTAAACAAAAGTTGTTCTACTTGTCTTGCTAACATGCCTGGGCGTAGAAATTCATCAAAATATTCCGGTACAATAGGCTTATCAGAAATAATATTGGGAAGAGCTGCGCTCCATAAAATTATTTTAGGGAAAAAAAAGAATTTAGAAAAACGATCAAGTTTATAGCAAAGGACCGTTGGAATTTTAGCTAATGCTAATTCAAGCGAAACCGTTCCAGATGCTGCAAGTGCAACATCTGCTTGTGCAAAAGCACGCCATTTTGCATCTTCACCAACTACAATTTCTACTTTGCTTTTCCAGCCTTGTACAAAATCACGAATTTTATCCGCTAAACGTGGTAAGGTTGGTAAAATAATACGTAAATGAGGAATACGTTTTACAAGAATCTCTACTGTTTCTCGAAAAATAGGCATCAAAGAACGAATTTCTAAATTGCGTGATCCTGGTAAAATAACTAATGTAGGCGATGATGTTTGTGTATCGATCAAATTTCTTTGTTCTAATTGGCATTTTTTTTCTGACTGAACTATCAAAAGGGAAGGATATGTCAAAAGACGATGTCCAACATAAGTCGTGGGAGGACCACCCAAATCTTGCATAATCTTTTCTTCAAAAGGAAAAACCGCTAAAACATGGTCAACAAACTTGCGCATAGCTTTAGCGCGCTCTGGACGCCATGCCCAAACGGTTGGTGCAACATATTTAATGATAGGAATAGAAGGCGCTAAAACGCGCACCTTTTTTGCAACACGATGCGTGAAATCAGGACTATCAATAATAATGAGGCAATCAGGTTGTTCTTGTGCAATAAATTTGGATAAATTGCGAATATGTAGCAACAATAATGGTAGTTTTTTCAACACCTCCTTTAAACCTATTAAAGCAATATCATGGGAATCAAAAAAGCTTTTTAAACCTAATGCCTTTAAATGCCTCCCCCCAACACCAATCAAATGAATATTGCATCCTGTTTGTTGTGATAAACAAGAAATTAAATCGGACGCAAGTAAATCACCAGATTCCTCCCCTGAAACCACAGCAATCTTTAAAAAACAATTATTCATGACCAAACTTTTCAAATGTCTCTATAAATAGAGAATATTTGTTGGCTTTTTCTATTGTTGTTTTCACCGATAATATTAGACTTCTATTTGCCTCCACCGCAACACCAGATAAACCACTCTTTGCAATATTCATTATTGTCGCGGGCCCAATTGATGGTAAATCAACGCGATTATCCTGTTGTGGTTTTGCACATTTTACAAGAACGCCACCTTTAAGGGGAATTTGCCCTCTTTCTCGCATTTCACAAACACGCCACAACATATTATCAGTTCCCTCAGCGCCCTCCAGTGCAACCACCCTTCCTTGGACAACAACAACGGCTTGCCCGATATCTAATTGACCTAAAAGCTTTGCTGCTTCTGCTGCTAAAAAAATATCTTTTTTCTCTTTTCGCGTAGCACGCCGCACTGTTAAATCAAACTCTATGGGAGCTAAAAGATCTGCGACTATCTCGTGAGCACCAACAACACGAAAACCATACGTTTCAATAATCCGTATAAAAGCTTTTAATAACGCATCATCCCCTCTCTTCAAAGCTCCGATTAACTTAGGGAGAGCTAAAAATGTTGTCCAGTCCAGTCGCAATTGTTTAAGAAGTGGGCGCTTTTTCACACCACCTGCCAAAACAACATTATAAACTCCAGCCTCTTTTAAGATTTTAACGAGTCGCGCTAACTCCACAATTGATAGCTCGCAATGCTCATAGCGATAAAGAACAGAATCCGCCTCACCACGCAAAAGCACAAGAAAAGGATTCTCTCCATTCTTCTCAAGAGCCTGCGCAACAGTAATCGGTAGAACACCATTTCCTGCTATAATAGCAGTACGGCCGGAAAGAAAACTTCTGGCTCCCCAAATAGGCATTTTTAATCCTTATGTTCTTTTATTCTATCACCTTCAAATTTTGGTGTACAATAAAAACGTTTTCCTTCTTCCTTAATAAAATTAACTATATCAAGAACAGACTGAGAAGAAGAATAGAAAGAAGCAACATCACTGACACGCTCTTTAAATGGTTTGCTATGATCAAAAAGCATAGCAACCGCATGACGGAGTGCATGAATATCTTGACGCTCAAGTCCCGCACGCTTCATGCCAATAATATTGAGGCCAGCAAGTTTTGCCTGTACCCCAACAGCTGTTCCATAGGGAATGAGATCACCAACCAATGCCGATACACCACCAATAAATGCATGATGCCCAACACGAACAAATTGATGCACAGCAGCACCCCCACCAATAATCACATAATCACCAATAATAACATGACCAGCTATCATCACATTATTTGCGAATGTTACATGATTCCCTACATGGCAATCATGAGCAATATGCGCATAACAAAAAAATTGGCAATTATCACCAACAACTGTCATTCCTACACTCGAATCGGAACCCCTATGCATTGTTACGCCTTCACGAATCGTGCAGTTTTCACCAATCGAAAGAGTCGTAGCCCCTCCCTTATGTTTATTATTTTGCGGATCTGCTCCCAAAACTGCATGAGAAAATACTTTACTCTTGGCTCCTAACGTTGTCTTCCCCATTATCACAACATGACTCATCAAACTGCATCCATCACCAATAACAGCATCTGAACTAATATGACAAAACGGTCCAACTTGTACATTCTCACCAAGCTGCGCTCCATTCTCCACAAGAGCAGTTGGATGGATTTTCGTACCGGACATTTTTAAATTCCCATCAAATATCTTTTATTCTTGTTCGACAATCATCGCAGCAATTTCTGCTTCAGCGACGCGGACATCTTCTACTTTTGCAACGCACGAAAAACGTCTCATACCAGATCTTTTTTTCAAGAGCTGAACATGAATCTTGAGCTGATCACCAGGCATAACCGGCTTACGAAATTTCGCATTATCAACCGTCATAAGGTAAACTAAATTTGTTTGCTTATTGCCTAAATTTAAAAGTGCTATTGCTCCTGCCGTTTGTGCCATAGCTTCTAAAATCAAAACTCCAGGCATAACAGGCTTCGCGGGAAAATGTCCCGTAAAATGCGGCTCATTAATCGTTATATTTTTAATACCAATAGCTCCTTGTTCACCATCAATATCAACGATACGATCAATTAATAAAAATGGATAACGGTGCGGTAATATTGATAATAGTTTTTCAATATCGACAGCCTCTAAGTTTTTAGTCTTTTCACTGCTGATCATATCAGCGTTTCTCCTTTTTAACTTTTCCCATACTGCGCAACGTCGCTACTTCACGAAACCATTGTTTAAATGGTCGTGCTGGACTACCTCCCCATTTTTCGCCATCCGGAATGTCATTCATAACACCACTACGAGCAGCAATCTGAACACATTTACCTATTATGATGTGATCGGCTACTCCGACACCTCCGCCAAGCTGAGACATATCCCCTATCGATGTACTTCCCGCAATGCCACATTGAGCGGCAATAAGACAATAGCGGCCAATTTTTACATTGTGGGCAATTTGGACAAGATTATCAATCTTGCTTCCTTCACCAATAACAGTATCTTGAAATGTCCCACGATCAATTGTCGTGTTCGCACCAACTTCTACACCATCCTCAATAATAACGCGACCAAGCTGTGGAATTTTCTCGATTCCAGAAACGCCCCCAATATAACCAAAACCATCTTGCCCAATGCAAACACCAGGATAAAGCTGAACCTTATCACCTATTATAGAACACTGAACTGTTACCTTAGGAGCAATATAGCAGTCACATCCAATACGGCAATTTTCACCGATAACAGCTGTGGATGAAATAAGAGTTCCTGCACCAATCTCAACATTTCTACCAATAACAGCTCCCGCTTCAATACACACATCATGTGCCAACTTAGCCGTTGGATGAATATGCGCATGCGATGAAATCCCCTTGGGTCCCAACCAAGGCATTGGCTTGACAGAATCTGGAAACAAAATACGACCAATCTGAGCAAAGTCACGCTGTGGTGTGGATGTTACCAAAATTGCCATAGTTTCGGGAACTTTAAAAACAATCTCATTCGTACAAAAAACAGCAACAGCGGAACTGTCCAGTAAAGCATCAGAAAACTTCCGATGCTCTACAAAAACAAGAGAACCCTCCACAGCACTCTCAAGTGAAGAAAGAGTATTGATAACTTTATGAGAAAACTCTGGATTAAGAAGCTTTGCACCCGTCAACTCAGCAACATTTGCAACTGTCAATTGCCGGGACGGCGTAAAAAAAAATGTATCCGCCATCAAAACACTTTCTCTCCCAGCTTAAGCTATTCTCTTCAAGTTTTTCCTTCTTAAAATCGCTCAAATCAGAACTTTGTAGAAATACCAAAATTCAATTGTTGCAAACGATCACCTTCCTGCTTCGTTATTGGCCAAGCATAATCAAAACGCAAAGGACCAAACGGAGAATCCCACATCAAACTCACACCTGCAGATGAACGCCAAGCACTTTTGGTATTGGTAACAGACGGTTCACCCTTAAAAACGGCTTTATAATTATTGCCATAAAGCGTGGCAATATCCGCAAATAAAGCACCGCGCAACCCGAACCCTTCAGGCACAACAGGGATAGGAAACTGTACTTCAGCAGTCGCATTCATATATGTTGTTCCCCCCAAGAAATAAACCTCACCCTTACTGGAAACCTGACGCGGACCTATTCCATTATATTTGAACCCTCGAATCATATCAGTATTCGCTTTAAACATATCGAAAATACGAACACCATCTCGACCCATTCCGTGGATATAACCACCCCCAAAGGAAAGCAAACCAACAATATCCTTCTGGTCAGAAAGAGTCTTGTACATCATCGCCTTACCCGTGGTCTTCAAGAACTTTGCACTTCCACCAAGCCCTGCATATTCCTGAAGAAGATGCACGTACCACCCATCATGGGGGGATCTCATATCATCAATCGTATTATAGGTGAAACCATAACTAATTGATGAACGTTTCCAAGGGCTTTGTTTTGCAGCTTGAACAATCGCACCAGAATATTTCCCATATAATGCTATTACGTCACTCTCTTTGTCAAAATCATACTCTCCGCCAAAATCATATTCTTCCTGCACGTAAGAATAAGCTAAATTAGCAGATAATTGATTATTAATAGGTAACGAAAACCGCAGCGATCCACCTGTCTGTCGTACATCATAAGCTTTATCAGCACGATAAGTACTACGAAAAACATCAACACCAGCAGATAAACGATACCCTAAGAAATAAGGATCAACAAATGATAAATTATAATTACGAGATTTTTCTTGCCCTGCACCCAACCCTAAACGAACATATTGACCACGTCCCCCAAGATTACGTTCAGTAACAGAAACTTCAAGGGACATACCAGGACTCGTTCCCCCTGTTGTATACCCTCCAGAAAGAGAGAGATCTCCTGTTGAAGCTTCAACGACATCTATTACCAAAATAACTTGGTCAGATTGATCTGTGGGAACCATTGAAATATTAACAGCTTTGAAGAAACCTAAACTTTCTAGACGACGTTTTGCCCGCTGTAATAAAGTTTGATTGTAAGCATCCCCTTCGTTTAAATCAATCTCACGGCGAATGACGTAATCACGCGTTTTCTCATTGCCACGTATATCAATACGCTGAATATAAGCACGTGTACCCTGTTCAATATTATATAAAATTGAAATTGTATGATTTGCTAAATTACGATTTCCTCGCGGTTCAACTTTAGCAAAAGCATATCCCGAATCAGCAACCTTGTTATTAATAATTGCAACAGACTGTTCAATATCTTCTGCACTATAGACATAACCTGGCTGGGTTTTAAGCACCCTTTTCACAGATTGAACGTCAATTCCATCAACATCACTTTCAACCTGAATATCACTAATTTTATAGCGCACACCCTCATCAAGAACGAAAGAAATTTTATACCTATTGCTTGCTGCATCAAAAATCGCTTTAGAAGAGACTACACGAAAATCTGCATAACCACGATTATAATAAAAGCGACGTAAAGCTTCTTCATCAGCAGCGAGACGCTCTTCACTGTAAACATCACCTCCCAACAACTTCGAAAAAATTCCTGAAGTTTTTGTTGAAATCACATCACGCAAACGGCGACTTCCAAAGACACTATTTCCCTTAAAAGTGATATCACCAATCTTTGTTTTTTGCCCTTCAACAACATTAAATACCACATTAACCCGCCCTTTTCCAAGGTTAATCGTTTGAACGTTGACAGTGATATTATTACGACCAAGAGTTTTATAAGCTTCACGAATTGTATTTATATCAGCAGAAAGCTTAGCAGAATTAAAAGGCTCATTCGGTTTTAAAGAAATAAACCGCTTAAGATCTGGGTCTTTAAAAGATTTATTTCCCTGAAACAATATCTGATTGACAACCTCATATTCTTTTACGAATACAACCAATTTATCACCTACCGGATTTATTTTAACATCATAAAATAAACCCAATTCGAAAAGATTCTTCACAGCATTATCAACATCAGCACTGGAAACCCCTTGTCCAGCCTTAATCCCGATATTGTCTCGAATTGCCTGAGAACTTACAAACTTATTCCCACGAACCTCAATAGAACGGACTACAGACGCTTGTATTTCTCCAACCGCAGCAATTGACATAAAAACCGTTGCTGGGGCAATCATCCCCATTTTTAACACCAATACAGATGCTGCATTTAAAAACTTTGAATTTGTAGTCATTGGCTTTTTTACCTTACTCTTGTTCCTTGGACATGATGCCTTAAAAAGCTAACTGCCATAACAACCTCTTTACAGCGAGACTTTTCATTCCTTAATTACTCATTATAATGTACGACGCCACAACATTTTGCAGACATGGTAAACAACCTTCAATTTGTTTTCGCTATTATTACTCAATTTATAAAGCGTTTTCCATAATTTAATTAGCTAAACCAACAAAAATAATCATTAAAAAAGACAAAGATCATAAAAAGGAGAAGAATGGAAAAACCTAAACGAAAAATAATTCCCTGGATTTTAGCAGATATTTCCCTCCCAGTAATGACCTCAATGACATGCAATAAAAGATGCCCACCATCAAGCGGTAGAATCGGAAAAAGGTTAATAAGCCCAACACTTATTGAAAGAAAAGCCGCTAAATTCAACAAAGAGACAAAACCTGTCTCGCTCACTTTCCAAGCAATTTTAACGGTTTTAGAAGGTCCACTTAGCCGACAACGGTCCTCTTTTCCTCCTATTAAACGACTCATAAAAAGAACGGTTTGAGTGACGATAAACACAGTACGGTCTGACGCTTCTCTTACGGCTGTTACAAAACCATAGCGAATATGTTTTATATAAGTTGGATCTAAATGTGCAGGATTATTTAAATCAATAGGAACACCTACACCTATCATAGCACTTCGTGTTCGATTACCAAATCCATCATCTCGCTCAACGATTTTCGGAGTAATCACCGTTGTAAAGAATCGCCCCATGCGTTCTATTTTAAACTCTATGGGTTCTCTTCCGTGAAAAGCCACATAATTCATCAAATCTTCAAAACTTTCAACCCGTCGTCCATCCATTTCAACAAAACGATCACCTAATTCCAAACCGGACTGAAGAGCAGGGCTATCTTTTACCAAAGAACCAATAACGGGCTCAATGGCTACACGACCATAGATAAAGAAAAAAAATGTTAGAATAACAACAGTAAAAAGGGCATTGAAAAAAGGACCGGCAAAAACAGTTGCTGCTTTTTTCCAAGCATGCGCACTAGCAAATGAACCGTCAACAATCAGAGATGATTGGGATGATACCGTATCATTTTTTTCCTCATCCCCAACAAACTTTACATACCCTCCTACGGGGATAAGCGCTAAACGCCACTTCGTGCCATGCTTATCTGTATAACTCGCTATTTCTGGCCCAAATCCAAGCGAAAAAACTAACGCCTTAATACCACACCACCGACCAATGAGATAATGCCCAAATTCGTGCACAAAAATGATAATCATAATGATGAAAAGAATACTCAAACTTCTTAAAAGAAAATCACCCATAGTGACGATATAATTTAAAAGTCCCAAACTACCTTCTCCCAATTAGATCATACTAAAAAGATTAAAAGGTGCATCCATATCAGACATAAATGAACCAATTAAATAAAGAAGAAAAGCTGCCCCTACCAATCCATCTATACGATCCATAAAACCACCATGTCCAGGCAATAAAGAACTAGAATCTTTAACAGAAAACCGTCTTTTGAGCCATGATTGCCCTAAATCACTCAATTGTGAAACAATTGACAAAACAAGTGTAAGGAGAGGCACAAAAAAACTTGCTAAATTTATATCAAAAAATCCAAAAGCAACCCATATACCACCGAAAACTCCGACAAATGTACCACCAAGTGCTCCTGACCATGTTTTATTAGGAGAAAATTGTGGTGCTAATTTAGGTCCCCCTAATGCACGTCCGATAAAATACCCGCCAATATCTGTTCCCCACACTATCGTAAATAAGAAAATAACAACTTGGAACCCCAACATTTCATGATCCCGTAGAAAGCATAAAGCAACAACAGGAAAAGATGCATATAAAAAACCACAAAAAACCCAACCACTCTTTTTTATAGATATAATAGCCAACACCGCAGCCAAAACGATTAAAACACAAAAAATCAATGAAGCAGATACACTCAACACTAAAAAAAAGCCAAAGATCAAATAAAAGCTACTTGCTAATATTTTTTGTAAAATACACCATTTCTCTTTAGTAATACTCATCCACTCATAAAGAACAAAACCGCCAATACACCATACAAATAAAAAAAAGGAGATCCCTCCCAACCATGTTAGATACAATGCAATAAAACCAAACACAAAAGCTGTCAGAACACGATAAACCAAATTAGACAAAACAACATCCAAACAATAAAAATAGAAAATACAAGCTCTAAAATTGACGTAAGAAAAACCTCCCTACGCAATATTTTTATTTCATACTTGTATAAATTTCCCTTATAATTTATCATAAACAATTCAGTTTACCAAGATAGCGCTTATAAGACAAATAATCAATGAAAACAGCTTCGAAAATCTCCGTCAAGATTGATCCTAAAGTATTTTTTTAATATTTTCTCAAATATAAAATGAAAAAGCAGCTACCTATCCCCATATAAATTAACTAATATAGGTTTCATATAAAAACACTTCTCTATCAAATATTCGTCGTAAAAAAACGAATTACACCATATAGCATCTGCTTCATCGATTATACTCAGATGTTTTATAATGGAAAATAAGGAAAGGTTAGGCTTGTTTTTTTGTGTTATATTCTTTCCCCAACCCTCATCTTAGAATATTTAAATAATTTCTAAGAATGCTTTCATTATGCTGTTTAACAAAGACATGCTAAACTGAAAGCCCTCACCATGCTGCTCAATAGCGTCTTCCAGCAAAGGACATGATTTACCACGCAGATTAAAAAATTAAAACATCTGCCCTTTCGAATCAATCTCTCCCATATCAAAATGATAAAATACCTTCCTGCATCACACCTCGCTATCACAGAGCACACCACTTCCCTTATCTATAGAAACAATTTACAGGCTGGGAGTAAACATCCTTTTCTAACAACAAAATCGTCTTAAACGTGCATAATTTCAGATTCTTTTACGGCTAAAATTTTATCAATATCAGCAATCGTTTCATCTGTGAGTTTTTGAACTTTTTCAGACAAACTATGGGCTTCATCTTGTCCAATTTCACCATCTTTTTCTAACTTTTTCAAATTGTCCATACCATCCCGACGAACATGACGTGTAGCAACACGCGCTTGCTCTGCATAGTGATGTGCAATTTTTACAAGTTCTTTACGGCGCTCTTCATTCAACTCAGGCAAAGGAATACGTAAATTCGTACCATCAGTTATGGGATTTAAACCAAGACCAGAATCGCGAATAGCGCGCTCTACAGCTCCTACCATCGTTTTATCCCATACAGAAACAGAAAGCATCCGAGGTTCGGGAACAGAAATATTAGCAACCTGATTTATGTGCACAACAGAACCATAAGATTCAACGGTCAACGGCTCTAATAAACTGGCCGATGCACGTCCAGTCCGCAAACCACCTAATTCATGTTTAAAAGCCGTAATAGCACCATCCATGCGACGTTTCAGATCATCCATAATTGATGTAACATTCATATTTCTGTCTCCTTCAATTGTCCTTTGAAGCTTACCCTTATTCCGATACTATTGTAAAGCGTCCTGTTCCATTCAAGACCTTAGCCAAACCGCCCTTTTCATGAATGGAATACACAATAATCGGTACATTGTTCTCACGTGCTAAAGTAACCGCCGTTGAATCCATAACAGATAATCCCCATTGTAACACTTCAACATGTGTTAATTGGTCAAAACGTTTAGCCGTAGGGTCTATCTTTGGATCTGCTGAATAAATACCATCAACTTGTGTTCCTTTAAGAAGGACATCCGCACCAATCTCAGCTGCACGCAAAGTAGCAGCAGAATCAGTGGTAAAAAATGGATTTCCTGTACCGCCCGCAAAAATAACAACTTTTCCCTGATTCATATAAGCTATTGCTTTACGTTGCGAAAAACTTTCACAAATTTGTGGCATAGCAATCGCAGAGAGTACAACAGTTTCAACCCCTAATTTTGTCAAAGATGTTCGCAATGCTAAAGAGTTGATAGCAGTTGCAAGCATTCCCATATGATCCCCTGTCACTCGGTCTCCACCATGTGAAGCAACAGCAACGCCACGAAAAATATTTCCCCCACCGATAACAACTGCAACTTCTATCCCCATTGTGCGCACTTCTGCAATATCAGCGGCAATACGATCTACAACAGAAACATCAATGCCAAAACTTTGCCCCCCCATAAGAGCTTCACCAGAAGCTTTTAAAAGAATACGTTTATACGGAAGTGCTAATGCCATTAATAATCTCCCCAAAAGCACATTTACTTTTTGCTTTTGACATCACGAAGGGCACCACTTTTTTTCACGTGACGCCCTCTCAACAATTACATTGCCCACACCAGAGATTCTACAACCAACGATATGATTTTAAATCTCTAATCAAGAGTTTGCAATAACTAGCCTTTTACAGCAGCAGCAACCTCTGCAGCAAAATCAGACTCCTCTTTTTCCACACCTTCACCCAATGCAAAACGAATAAAGCCTGTAATTTTTGCTGGTGCACCAATTGATTTCTCAGCATCCTTTAAAGCTGCCTCAACAGTCATATCAGGATTCATAACGAAAGCTTGAGAAAGCAAAACAACCTCTTCAAAAAACTTACGCATACGTCCTTCTACCATTTTTTCAATGATATTTTCAGGCTTTCCAGACTGACGTGCTTGATCTGAAAAAATTGCTTTTTCACGCTCAACAGCAGCAGCATCAACATCTTGTGCTGTAAGTGCTAAGGGATTGGTTGCCGCAATATGCATTGCAACTTGCCGACCAAAAGCAAGAGCAGCCTCTTTATTTCCTGTTGTTTCAATCGCAACCAAAACACCAAGCTTACCAAGACCATCAGCTACACTATTGTGTATATAAGTCGCAACAACACCATTCTCAACAGACAATTTAGCGGAACGACGAAATGTCATATTTTCGCCAATTGTACCAATTGCATCTTTAATCGTAAGCTCTACAGTTTTCTCAGAACCGGGATAAAGAGAAACAGAAACAGATTCAACATCACCTGGCGTATCCAAAGCAGCAATTGCTATATTGCGCACGATGTCTTGGAATCCGGCATTGCGTGCAACAAAATCTGTTTCAGAATTAACCTCAACCAAAACCGCATTTAAATCTTTTGATACGACTCCGATTAATCCTTCAGCCGCTGTACGACCAGCCTTTTTATCTGCTTTAGCTATTCCTTTTTTACGAAGCCAATCAACAGCAGCTTCCATATCACCACTGGTTTCAGCTAGAGCGGCTTTACAGTCCATCATACCAGCGCCAGATAGTTCTCGAAGTTCTTTTACTTGTGCAGCAGTAATGCTCATATTTGCCTCTTTATTTTGTAATAGTGAAAGCGTGCACCCCCCTCTGCACGCCTATAACTTCTTCTTTAGACAATAAAAGTACCTTAATTAGGCGTTTTATATTATTCAGAAACTTCTGAAACCGCATTTTCTTTCAAAATAGGCTCCACAGGCGCATCAACTTGAGCTCCCAAATCAATACCCATTGCTCCTTGCTGGCGTGCAATACCATCAAGGGCAGCACGAGCAAAAAGATCGCAATAAAGAGAAATTGCACGCGAAGCATCATCATTACCTGGTATCGGATGCGTTACGTCATCAGGATCGCAATTGGTATCAATAATAGCAATCACTGGAATACCTAAACGTTTTGCTTCTTGAAGGGCAATATTTTCTTTATTCGTATCGATGACAAATATAAGATCTGGAACAGATCCCATATCTTTAATACCACCAAGCGCACGATTAAGCTTTTCACGATCACGTTCAAGATTTAAACGTTCTTTTTTGGTAAAACCTTGCGCCTCAGCAGCAAGAATTTTGTCAAGCTTTCGCAAACGATGTATCGAATTGGAAATCGTTTTCCAGTTTGTGAGCATGCCACCAAGCCAACGTGCATTAACGTAATACTGGGCAGAACGATTCGCCGCATCAGCGATAATGTCAGATGCTTGCCTTTTCGTACCAACAAAGAGAATACGACCACCACGCGCAACAGTATCTGAAACAAGTTTAAGCGCTTGGTGTAAAAGCGGAACGGTCTGAGCAAGGTCAATAATATGGATATTATTACGCTGACCATAGATATAGGGAGTCATTTTGGGATTCCAACGATGAGTCTGGTGACCAAAATGCACACCTGCTTCTAAAAGCTGGTGCATAGTAAAATCGGGTAGTGCCATAAATCTTATCCTTTCCGGTTCAACCTCCGCGGAAAAAGCAGGAAAACCTACTACCGGCGGATGCTTGCTAGAATTTTCTCACAAATTATTTGCAAACACCCAAACTCCGCGTGTGGAATAGTGCAAACATACTAATATTTGATTCTTTTTCAAGTCATTTTCTTTAATCATTTAATATTTGCATTTTCACATTGATTAAGATCTTTTCCAAGTTCCAAGAATTCGAGACTGTTCAATTTTGCACGCACTGAAAAAGTTCCATAATCTATATGAAGATCACGCATGATACCATTCTCATGTAAGAGAAAACTGCTACGATAAACCGGCAAACCATCTTTATTTTCTCCATCATCAAAATAAGAAATTGTAACAGGCCAATATTCGTCTTCATCCAATTTTCTCACTTTTTCCGTTTCGCTATCAGATAAAAGCGCCTTCTTTTCCCCTATGACGATACTTTCTTTTATAACTTTATCTGCTTTATTTGTCCCATCAAATACAGTAACATTGTAAAAATGATGCCCTGCTTTTGCATGGCGGATAATATTTTTTAGTTGCATCATTGGAAATTCAGCCATTGCAAGCTTATACTCTTTTTCCTTTGGCTTTTTTAAGGTAACTGTAATACCATCTTGAGTACGCTCCGCGACCCCCTCAGCACGATGCGCAACCTCTTCTCCCTCTTGATCTGTAATATTAAAACGAAATGTACGGCTGTCTCCTGTTTCATAACTCGTCGTCTGTTGATCCGTTAAACGTACCGGCATATCTTCAATGTGAACACGACTAATAAAACGAAAACGTGTGCTATAGCCTTGGCATGCCGAACCAGTAAGCTCGTAA
Organism: Bartonella sp. SD1336NMGDW; assembly: GCF_042193565.1. NCBI lineage: Bacteria > Pseudomonadati > Pseudomonadota > Alphaproteobacteria > Hyphomicrobiales > Bartonellaceae > Bartonella > Bartonella sp. SD1336NMGDW. The sequence goes on along the minus strand of NZ_JBHILW010000007.1, from coordinate 21,631 downwards.
ACCATTCGCCCTGACATCGCAGAAATTGTCATGTCATGAGAAACGCTATCGAGATGAAAATCATAAATTGCTCGATGAGGCACAATAAAAATAGGCTCTTCAGCTCTCGCTGTACATAAAAAAACAATATATAAAATTATTATAAATAATGATCTAATCATTCCCAAATTCCAAACTTTATCCCCGTTGCATAACATCATACAATAAGGCAAAAAAGGCTAATTTCTCAATTAACCACACATTTCCTTAAATCAAAAAATAGATTATACAATGAATGTATTATAGAGCAGCTATGGAGTTTAAATTATGACCAATATGATTGAAAAAAACTTAGAGGAATTCGGAATCACTCTTCCTGAAGTAATCTCCCCCCTTGCCAATTACATCACCACTTCACAAAGTGGCAATCAACTCTTTATTTCTGGACAACTCCCTCTTATTAATGGAAAACCAATAGCCATCGGTAAAGTTGGTGCAACTGTGAATACCGAACAAGCCCAAAAAGCATCCGAAGCTTGCGCTCTCAATATTCTCGCTCAACTCAAGGCAACTCTAGGTGACTTAAATAAAATAAAACGTGTGGTAAAAATTACTGTTTTTGTGGCTGTAGATTCTCATTTTACCGATATTCCTTTTGTTGCCAATGGAGCTTCTAATTTATTTGTCAATATTCTTGGTGACATTGGAAAACACGCCCGTTCTGCTATTGGTGTTGCCTCTCTTCCTATGGATGTTCCTGTAGAAGTTGAAGCCATCATAGAAATCTAAGCCTTCATTAAGACAGAGCCCCATCCTAAATATAACTAAAGTCAAAATACTTCTTTGTCTTACACTCTGATAAACTTTGCATTTTTTCGTTTTTAATTAAAATCTTAAACTTATAATAAAAGGAAATATTTGTATGAAACAAGCTTATGACAATAACAATATTTTTGCTAAATTGATTCGCAATGAAATCCCTTCTGTTCGTGTCTACGAAGATGATGATGTTATTGGATTTATGGATATCATGCCACAGGCACCAGGTCATACGCTGGTCATTCCTAAAAAAGGCTCTAGAAACTTACTTGATGCGGATACTGAAACATTATTTCCCGTTATTAAAGCTGTTCAAAAAATTGCAAATGCCGTCAAAAAAGCCTTTCAAGCAGATGGCATAACTGTCATGCAATTTAATGAAGCAGCTAGTCAACAAACCGTTTATCACCTCCATTTTCATATTATACCACGTATGGAGGGAATAGAACTTACCCCTCATAATAATATGATAACGCCTACAGAAATACTTGAAGAGAATGCAAAAAAAATCCGTGCAGCCTTATAACACACTCTTAAGTTGTTGTGCTTTTTTTTCCTACACGTTTTTTTGTAAAATTTTCCATTTTACTTTTCTTTGAACTTGCAGATATATCGGAAGATGAAATTTCCAACTGTAAGCTTTCTTTTTTGCAATTTGATTTTTGTGTCAATACGCGAACAATGCCACCGTTGCGTAACTTTCCAAATAAAATTTCATCAGCTAATGGCTTTTTAATATATTCTTGTATAACACGCCCTAATGGGCGTGCTCCCATCTGAGAATCATATCCTTGATTGGAAAGCCATAAAGTTGCAGAAGGGCTTAATTCAAAACAAATTCCCCGATCAGCTAATTGTGCTTCAAGCTGAAAAATAAATTTTTGCACTATCTGATTGATGATTAAATGAGATAAAGGTGCAAACGGAATAATTGCATCTAACCGATTACGAAACTCTGGTGTAAATAACCGATTGATTGCTTCTATATCCTCACCATCACGATGTACCTTCCCAAATCCAATAGCTGATTTCGCCATATCTGAAGCACCAGCATTGGTTGTCATAATCAAAATAACATTGCGGAAATCAATTTTCTTACCATTATGATCTGTTAATCTACCATAATCCATTACCTGCAATAAAATATTAAATAACTCTGAATGTGCTTTCTCAATCTCATCTAGCAATAGGACTGCGTGAGGCTTCTGATCAACAGCATCTGTAAGAAGACCTCCTTGATCAAACCCTATATAACCTGGAGGAGCTCCGATTAAACGTGCTACCGTATGCCGTTCCATATATTCTGACATATCAAAACGCAATAATTCAATGCCTAAAGATGATGCAAGCTGTTTTGCAACTTCAGTTTTTCCTACACCTGTTGGTCCTGAAAATAAATAACTTCCTATTGGTTTATCCGGTTCGCGTAAACCTGCTCGCGCCAATTTTATGGATGAAACTAAGACGGAAATTGCCTGATCTTGCCCATAAACAACATGTTTGAGTTCTCTTTCAAGCTTACTCAATATCTTCTGATCATTCCGAGAAACTGTTTTTGGTGGAATTCTTGCAATTGTAGCAACAGTAGCCTCAATTTCTTTAACACCTATACTCTTCTTGCGTTGTTTTTGTGGCAAAAGCTTTTGCGCTGCGCCACTTTCATCAATAATATCAATTGCTTTGTCAGGTAACCTACGGTCAATTATATAACGTGAAGATAATTCTACAGATGCCTTCATCGCCTGATCTGTATATTTAATCTGATGAAAATCTTCAAAGTAAGGCTTCATCCCCTGCAAAATCTTAATCGCATCTGTAACAGAAGGTTCATTAATATCAATCTTCTGAAAACGACGCTCTAAAGCACGATCTTGTTCAAAGAATTTGCGATATTCTCTGTAAGTCGTCGAACCAATACATCGCATAGTTCCAGAAGATAATACAGGTTTTAAAAGATTTGCTGCATCCATATTTCCCCCTAATGTCGCTCCTGCTCCAATTAAGGTATGAATTTCATCAATAAATAAAATAGCATCTGGATACAGCTCAAACTCTTTAATAACTTGCTTTAAGCGTTCTTCAAAATCACCGCGATAACGTGTACCAGCAACAAGCCCCCCCATATCAAGAGAAAATATTGTTGCATTTGATAAAACTTCAGGCACTTGCGCATCAACAATGCGCTTTGCCAATCCCTCAATTATAGCGGTTTTCCCCACTCCAGGATCACCAACCAAAAGCGGATTGTTTTTTGACCTTCGACATAAAATCTGAATCATGCGTGAAATTTCTATTTCACGGCCAATTAATAAATCAATTTTTCCATTAAGTGCTTTACAATTGAGATCAACACAATAATTCGTTAAAGCACTTGTTCCTCTTTCATCATTATCCGAAATCTGCTGATCTAATTGCTCTTCAAGTCCTTCAAGTAACATGGATAACCCATCATCACGCGTGATACCATGCGAAATAAAACGTACAGCATCATAGCGTGTCATGCCCATTTCTTGAAGAAAATATGCTGCATGGCTTTCACGTTCAGAAAAAATTGCAACAAGAACATTTGCCCCCGATACTTCATCTTTTCCAGCTGATTGTGCATGAATCACCGCACGTTGGATAACACGCTGGAAAAAAGCTGTAGGCTTAGTATCCTCATCAGCTCTAATATGTTCATCTAACTCTGAGCGAAGATAATTGGTTAAGCGCTCTCGTAATTCCTCCACATCTACTTGGCAAGCCTGAATAACGGAATTTGCATCAGCATCATCTAACAGCGCAAGTAGAAGATGCTCTAATGTTGCGTATTCATGCTGTGCCTGAGTAGCAATTGTTAATGCACGATGCAAAACCTCTTCAAGACTAGGTGTAAAAGATGGCATAATTCCTCACTTCCATTCCATTACACATTGTAACGGATGTTCATTTTGACGCGCACATTCCCTCACTTGTAATATTTTCATTTCAGCGACTTCATAAGTATAAGTTCCACATTCTCCTATCCCACTGTGATGAACATTTAACATTATTCGCGTTGCCTCTTCGAAACTTTTTTTAAAAAAGCTCTTCAAAACGAAAACAACAAAATCCATAGGTGTGTAATCATCATTAAGCAAAAAAACTCGACATAATTTAGGTTTTTCGAGTTTTGCTCTAGCCTTAAGCGTTATAACCGCACCATGCCTAATTTCATCCCAATTCTTGCCCTTTTCATTATGCATAATATGAGCTGTAGAGTTTATTATAAGCATCTGTCCCATTATCGTTTTCCATGCAGCACATTTTTATCAATTTTAAATTCTTTCATAATTATTGCAATACCTGTATGTGTTAGAAAAAGATTCCCTCTATGGTTAGACTTCAATCACTCACTTATAAAATAACTTCTGTAAACAAATTAGTAATACCATTCGTCTAAACTGCATCAACAAATTACAGAAAAGGAAGCTTTATAGAAGTTTTTTAGGATAAATGGAGAAATAGGATACTGCAAGTGTATATTAATTATCAAAAAATTATGCGCTACTGTAAAACAATAGCAATTTCTTTTGTTGTGTTAGCTTTTTCTTACTGTTGGGCATCAGCCACACCTCAAGGAGCCTATCCTGATAAGTATGCGGCTATTGTTATAGATGCTACTACGGGAAAAACTCTATTTCAAGCCAATGCAACACTGAAACGTTATCCTGCTTCTTTAACAAAGATGATGACATTGTACTTACTCTTTGAAGCTATGCAGATGCGTCGTGTGACACCAAATACACCAATTCCTGTTTCACATTATGCAGCAATGCGTCCACCGACAAAAATTGGCTTTAAAGCAGGCCAAACAATTTCTGCAGAATCAGCAGCTAAAGCACTCATTACAAGATCCGCAAATGATGTTGCTGCTGCCATTGCAGAATATCTTGGAGGTAGTGAAAAAAAATTCGCTCAAATGATGACAGTAAAAGCTCGTAAACTTGGCATGAAACATACACATTTCGCGAATGCTTCAGGGCTTCCGGATGTGCACAATTATTCTACAGCACGAGATATAGCGACTTTGTCATTAGCTTTACGTAAACATTTTCCAAAACAATATAAATTGTTCAAAACAAAAAGTTTTAATTTCCGTGGACATAAAATTAACAGCCACAATAAACTCGTTAAAATAATGAAAGGTGTCGATGGAATTAAAACAGGATACACACAAATGTCAGGTTCTAATTTAGCAACTTCAATGCGTCTCGATGGGCGCTCTGTTGTCGCTGTTGTTCTGGGAGGTAAATCGTCTACTGCACGTGACGAGCATATGGCTAGCCTATTGAACCAATATTTGCCCAAAGCAAGCCAAATGAAAAGTGGTGAACGTTTAATGGCTTCTGTACGCTATCACTTACCGACTGGTGCCAATACTCCTATACCGACCATTAAAGCTGATTCAAGTAATTTTGACGATGAAATTTCGACTATGTTGACAGCATTTGCAGAACAACCTAAAAACTCCAATATCGCAATAACGGCTGTAAATAAAGTAATTATACCAATACCAAACCCTCAAAAAACTATACCGGTTGAGACTCATAAAATTGTAACAGCCTCTTTGTCCACAAATGCCGGATGGGCTATCCAAATTGGTTCTCTTCCTAGTGAAGAACAAGCAAAAACTTTACTTTTAAAAGCAAAAAATATAGCTTTTTCTACTTTAAAGCACGCATCTTCGCACATGCAACTGTTTGAAAAAAGTGGGCAGCGTTATTATCGAGCGCGCTTTACAGGGTTTCAATCAAAAAAAGCTGCATTTGATGCTTGCTCTACATTAAAGAAAGCAAATTTTAACTGCTATACTGTAGCCTACTAAAAATTTTTGAATTCTGCGTTAAGGATAGTATTATGACAGATAATGCTTTTGCTTCATTCCATAAAAAAGAAATTTTATTGAAGCAATCATCCCTCCTTTCATTGCGTTCTCTTCACGATGCTGCCGCAAAACTTACTGGTTTAAAATATAATTCGACTGCATTAGATACACAATCTCTTGTTAACCTTCTCATTTGCCAAACAATACGCAACCGTCGTCTCATAATGCCTCCTGTACGCATTCATTTACGCGTTGCTAGCCAAACTGGTAATGTGCCTATTAAAATCCGTCTAGGAGCAACAAATATTTAATTTTACAGACCATCTCTAAAAAATTATTTTATTATTAACCATTATCTACAGCCTTAGCCACCCTTTGATAAAGATACTTTTTTCTTAAATTATGGAATTGTGCTGAAAGCTTTTCCAACTATCCAGTACCTCCAAGCTTTCAATAAAACCATTATTAAGGACATAAAAAACACCCAATATTTTTCCACTTTTGGATTTAATATAAAAATTATCCTTGATATCTTTTTGGAAAAAATAAATAGCTTTATTGGATGAAAGCTTATCATTTTAGGAGTTGTTGTAAAAGTTCAATAAAGGAAGTCCCTCTTAATAACGCTCCCCCATACAACATAAACGCTGTAAAAAATAATCTAACTCCTCTTACTTTTATTTCTTTCGACAGACAAAGTAAACTGGAAAATACAAATACTAACGATGAAAAAACGTAAAAGAAATTATCAGATTAAATATCATGTTAACGATTTCCATAAGATTTTAATCTATAATTTATTTTTTGCATATTGAATAAGAGGTTTTCGTAAAATTCTCTTATTTTTCTTCTTATATTGAATCAGTCAAAATCGTTCGCTTGCTCATCACGAGCAAGATTGGCATTAAACTATTAAAAAAAGGATGATAGTGCTGCTTTTCTCCCTCTATAAATAAAGATGCTAATACTCTATAGATTTTATACCATTCATGGGAAACTTACATTATACTATTCATATCCAAGATACTGATTTATAAAGATAGCTCATTATTTTTCATGTTAGATGAGAATCTCGAATATCGTAAGATTCTCTCATTTGAAATTTGTTTATGTTGAATCAATCAAAACTGTTCTCTTGCATGTTATGAGCGAGATTAGTGTGTGGTGTGAAACCGTACCAAAAAACTCAAAATGCCTATAATGAACCGTTTCAAATACCAAGGGCTTTGGTCCCCATACAGGGGGGGCTGGTAAAGTGTGTAATCGTGCCAGCGCACTCTTTTTATTAAGCATAAAGATCGTGGTGCTTAATGAATCTACCATTATACCATTCACGAACACCACCGTGAAATGGGATTAGGTGCCTTAAGAAATATTTCTTTAAAAAAGCACGTGAATTGGCAACACAATGACGTTCTGTTTTACATGAGGGACGTGCCCCCATTAAAGAACGAGAGAAACAGAAGCGTGAAATAATGCGTAATCTTCATCATTTAACAGATAGTGCTTTAGATTCTTTTGAAAAAAATAAAGCTAAATTAAAGGATGCTGGTACAGAGAAAAGCTGATTTCTAGCCCTTTATTCTTTCCCAATAAGATCGCCTCCCCATTTAAAATATTACGCCAACAAAGGTATACGCAATATATTCACTCAAATCTGGATGCTCTCTCCAATCTGACATACAAAAACTAAAAACAGCAGAAGAAAATATTAAACCACTTTAATTTTTGTCTCAAACATATAGATTTAAACAACTAACCGCTTCGTATCACCACACTTCAAAGGACAGTACTCCATAAGGCTTATAGGCAGTATTCATCACATACTCTCAAAAGACTAATGCATAAAACCTTAATTACCATAGCCCCAAGTAAGCTGTTTTTAAGGCATCACGGGCTGGTCTAAATATTCTCTTGATCGGGGGGGGGCTAAACTAAAAAGTGAAGCTCCCTATTAACTCAGTCTGCAAACAATACTCTGTAAATAATCCGCCTTCTCTTAGTCCTCTTTCAGCCAGCTTCCCACAGCATGCGGTTCACATCACTACACCTTAAAGGACACTGTTTTAAGAACAGCATTTTACAATACAACAGGATAATAATTTAAATACCCAAATGCGCTTAAAACAAGTCTACTCACTAAACGCATTATTTATCCAAATAAACATGATCTACCTAATCATTGTCATCACTTAGAACAGCCAATATTCATCAAATTTGAATCATTCCTCTGTTTCTTTTACGCGTCCAGATAGTTGCATAGCTCTAGAAAGATCATTAACTGCATTTAAATGCGTCTGAAGCAATTCACTATTACGCTGTAATTTTTCTTGTAAATCAGACAACAAACTTTCAACTTCATGCTCAATATCTTGATTCATGTAGCGCTTCACATCGCTCATGGATTTATTAAGATCACGCAAACCACGTATTTTACATAAATTTATTTCTTCGTAATCTGGAACACCACTGCTCTCTAGCATATTGCTTTCATAATCAACAACTTGAGCTAATCCTTTAACAGCAGCAACAAATTTTGTCATCGCCCAATCACGATCAATAAGATTATTATCAAGAACTTTTGCTTTTGATGCAAAACTATCATCACCATATTGCACTACAGACATTTTTACTTCCCCTTCAACACTCTTGTTTAATCTTTCAAATGAGGGAGATTAAACAGGTTCTCTTCAATGCTGATACACTCAATAAAGCTCGTGGTGCGAACATCGCTCAAACAACAGCACGACAATCCTTCAAAGCGTATACCACTTCAACTTTCAACGCATTCTCTCAAGTATTTTTCTTGCTTTGCTCCAAAACCATCATTGCGGCTATACTAATTCACCAAAACGCTATAAACTTAAACCTTACGCAGTAATATTGAAAATCCTACATTTGCTCTGTCTATTTTGGTCTATTTCGCCTTGCCAATTTCCTTTGCCTATTTCGTCACCAGCACGCCTTCAACAGAAAACAACAACGCTCTCACGAGAACTTTGTCCATAAAAAGACCACCTGCCGACAAAAACCCACAGCATATCTTGCAGCATATCAAAGACTTAAGCTCATTAAAAATCTCAGCATTTTAACGATAGCAGCATCTTACCCTCCATAACCTTATGGCTTTCTCTGCACCTAAACTTGCATACCTTCCGGCACCCCATAAGATGGCACCCTACAAAATTAGTTTGCACCCATTCAAAAAGACACACCCTCCCCCGTACTCTTTCTGCACACATGCAGTATTTCGCATAAAAAACAAAAAGAACGCTCTTTTGAACAGATCAGCCATACAGCAATATAAAAAAAGACATCTTAGAATAGCTAAACAGCCATCAATCTCCCTTTTTTTAATTATCATTCGCTTTTCTTTGCAATGAACGACTATATAAGATTTTTTGAACCTTTTCAAGAGTTTCTTAGCCAATCAAGTTCGATACGTCTTCAATCGCATATTCACGCGCTTGTTTTAAAGAAACATCTCTTAAGTGTACCCAAGCCTATTTCGCGCCGTGGCCCATGAATAATATAATGATAAATCCCCCATGACGTGTATAAAATCCATTGAGCACTGTCCATCTTTACGCTTAATAAAAGAAGCAAGCCAGCACCATCACATATTTTGCTAGCCCCTCATGTTGCGATATCCTTGACATTTAAGTGCGGTTCAAAAAGCATGCCTTTCTTGTACAGTTTCACTCCGCATGGACCCTCCCCACTTGTAACTGCAAAAGACATGGTTTTGGTTGATTAAACCTCGAACAGATTTGGAATGAAAAAAATTACGGTATTCAGGACTCTAATTCAAATTGAATAACGATAGATTATCATTATCTATCAAAATATTATCCAATGCATAATGCTTAACGCTCCCCACATTGATATTTTCAGAATTTCCACAGCATCTTCCTATAGATTATTTCACTCCATAACACAGTTTTCTCTTAATATCGCGGCTTTACATGTGCTACTGGTATAAAAACATAGAAACAATCATTTTATAATAAAGGTACAATTTTTGTTACGAACTTTCTCTCATTTTCAATCTTCTAAATGCAGCTCTTCTCTTTCATAATCATCCCATCTCAAATCTATTCCATGTTGAATAAATTAAAATCACTTGCTTGCACATCACAAAAAACAACCTGATGTGTTGATAAAATACACTAAAAGAAAAATGCGTCTTATGAACCTTCTCAAATGCCAAGGGCTATAGTAAACATTGAAAGCAAGCGTACGAGATGACAGTGACTTGCTCTTTCATAAGTGTAAAGATGGGAGCATTCTATAGATTTTATATTATTTCACGAGAACTTTACTGTTATACCATCTACGAGTGTCATCGTAAAATATTTGTCGTGTGCATTGAGAGATATTTTTTTACACGTACATAAATGTACAATACAAATATATTAATATACAACATAAGTATATTTTGTTTGGAACGTTCTTTTCTTTTGTGCAAAACATGCCCATTAGAGCAACATTAACCAATCTTGCTATGAAATAAACGATCAGAAAACATTTTTGTCTTCTTCCGCGCACCTTAAAGCACCAAGATCTTAACTCAATCTGCTCTGTACGCAGTCTGAATTTTTGTCAAGCGATCTTCTCTTGACTTTCCACTCATGTGATTCACTTAAACGAAAGGCTCAATAAATAAACCTACGAAATCAATTAATATTCTCTTTAAAACTTTCTTTTTTAGGATTTACAGTGCTCCAATTCCTCAAGCCTTTATAAAAAAGGAAAGATTCTAAGCTTGCCTAATATATTATATCAACATATACTACTTATATCAACATATACTACAGATTATAACATATTGTTATTCATAAAATCACCTCAAAAAGAACAGAAAGAGGTTTTTATGGCTGATCTCGTAAAAGCCGCTGTGCTTTATTTAACCTTGATTATCACCATGAATGCTTTTGTTGTTATTTTAGTTCTCGTAATAGAAATATACTAAGCATATTCTCTTGGCTTTTTGTAATTTTCTCAAACGATCATCTTAATTTTACATAAGATCAAAGCAAAATTTTAATTCTACAGATAAATCACACACCCAATTTCAAACATCGCTTGCAACTATTTAAATGTTAACTCTGCTTTTTGTATGCATTTTTAACCATCAGTTTCCGTCTTTTCATGCTACTTGAATCTCAACTTCATTCCCGCCTTAAAGAACTAAATTTTCTACCAAATCCGATCTGTAAATAATTTGTCTCCTCATTGAGTAAGTTCCTCTTGCTTCTTCCCTTCAGGGCATATCACAATTCTAAAGGAATATTTCAAGAAACTTTTGATAAATCCATTGAACACCATCATCATACACTTGCGAGGGAATAAACCAGCACCATCACACACTTTTCCAGCACCAAATGTTGCAAACAAAACCTTTAGTACTTGAGATAGTTCAAAAAAGCATTTTTACTTCTTTCTTCAACAGTTTTTATCCATACGGACCCTCCATGCTTGTAACGTGAAAGTAGATGATTTTAATTGATTCAACCTAGAACAGATTTTGACGAGATCCTTATTCAACATAAAATAATTAAATTATTTTTATAAATCAAAGTATTATTCAAAAAACATTCATCACACACTCGAGAACAAAAAAAACTCATACATAAAGTTTTACATAAGCTCCACCGCTCAACATGATAATATTACAACACAATTAAGATAAAAAAATAACAAGGGAAAACCTTGCAAACTCAGAAAAGAGAGGGAAAAAATGAAACGGTGGGAAGAGCGCTCAATTCCTCACACATCCAGCAAAACCGTCCTAGAAAAACTGCCTCACGTCTTAACTAATGCTATAATATTCTCAAATCAAAAGCAATTTTTTAAAAATAGTTTGAGAAAAACATTTGAATATAAAACGATAATAATTCCATTCAGAATGTTTTTCTCTTTATTAAAATAGAGAAAAGTAAATTCAAAACAGATGTTTCCTCCCAATTTTTTTTCGAAATTAGCCGCAACGCTTAAAGCCGGTCTTAGTGTGATGAAACATTTATTTGTGATAAAGTCAGCAAAACACCCCAAAGGTAAATTTAATCTCATGTTTTAAATACATGCAACCAAGACATTAAACAATCAGCGCATAATTTGAAAAATTAGCAGTAACACGTAGCAACTCATTCGGATGCAATACTATCACAATTAAAAGCACTTTTTGGCTAGACAAATGACAGTATAGCATCCGTTTACATAAAGAGTACAGATCGTAAACGACTAATTCTTGAAGCCATAAAAAGACTCTCTAAAAGTTAGAGAGAATCTAAAAAACAAAATAGAATCAATAACTAGCAAATTCCTTATTGATAGAGTAATTTATTGAATTTTAAGTTTTTAATTAATGCCAAACATAAGTTCCATATAGGCTTGTCTGGCATGTTGACAATTTTTAGATTTCTCTATAGACGATCGATCCATCTTTTCACATTTTTTTGCCCACTCTTCGAGTAATGTATTATCTTTCTTGAATTCCGCTACGCTGTAATTTTTTTCGCAACCAGCAACGACAAGTCCAGTACAAACCAGCAATGCTGTGATAATAATTTTATTCATGATTTAATTTCCCTCCTTTTTATCTTCAGTTTTTTTCTCGTCATCGTGTACAAAGCTCGCACCAGGCCAATCACGGGCATGAACTTCACGATACGCTTTATCTGCGTTCTTACAATTTTGAGAATCTAAACTCCCTGATATCATACATTTCATTGCCCATTGCTCGAGTAATTTAGGATCTTTCTTAAACTCTGCTACGCTATAAGTTTTTTCACAACCAGCAACGACAAATCCAATCCAAACCAGCAATGCTACAATAGTCGCTTTATTCATCAATAAATTCCCCTTTTTTCAAATTTACAAAGTTTAGGACACAATTTAGGGACCCATTAAATTTGTACATGCGGTTCATTGTGCATTTTCAAAAATTTTATAATCAACTTCTGTACGCAATTTTTTCCAACCTATGATGATAAATCGCGTACAAAGAAAAACACCGCTATCAATATATTTTTATGATTTAATTGTTGTCCTGCTTTTTTTCAGTTTCATTCCCCTTTTTGCCACTTTCACGAAGTTGCTTTGCAAGATTTCTATAATGCTCTTGAAAAAGTTCAATATCGGCTTGCATGACATTTTGACAACTCTTGGTTGCAAAAGCAGATCCTCCCATTTTATCGCATTTCTTTCCCCATTCTTGCATCAATTTTTTATCTTTCTTAAATTCCTCAACACTGTAGTTTTTTTCGTGAACCAACAGTAACAAGCCCCGTGCAAAGCAACAGCGCTGTTATAATGATCTTGTTCATGATTTAACCCCTCTCTTTGTTTTATATTTTATTAACAATATCTTTGGATTCACATCCCCTCCTATATTGTGACCTTGCGTCTAACTTTCCTTTGCAAATACGCACACTTGCAACGCAAACATGTTAAATCATGAAAACTGCTTTTATTTATCAGGCTTGCATTTGTAGCATTATCTGCACGGCTGCTCTTTGTATTTGAAGTATTTAAACTTCAGCAGTAATTTTGATATCTTGGCATTTTTCAAAAACCACTTCATCATGAGAAGTCGCACAAAATCTTATCAAAAATTCGTAATGCCTATATCCATTGCAAATTCCCTGCAAACGAAAGAATACACCTTTTAACCAACTGATTGCGCTCTTATCATTTCTTAAACCACCGGAAAAGAAAGAAAACTTTAAGTCCCCCCTGCACTTTTTAAAAGCCAATAGAAATGCTAAAAAAGCGATCTTATACATTCCAATTGAAGCAAAAAACCTATTTCCTTGCGTACCATTACGACTGGTATTAACTATTTAAGACTATAAAATCATATAAATGTAAGAAATATTGTCTATAATATGCTCAATGACTTCTTTTGTTTATTAGGAATAACTTATAGCGCGCCAATATCAGTAAATTTTATGTATTTTTTTATCCCCCTTTATAAACATGAATATAATTTAATAAAATGAATCGCTGCATAACAAAAAAAATAATTAACGCTACTCTTAATTACATTATTTACGCATGTATTAAGTAAAATAAACAAAAAAATAATCTGACGTTTAAAATCATTATCAAGACAATCTTTTTAGAAGAGTACACTTATCTATTCATCTAACAGATAAGATCACAAGAAGTATGATGATTATCACATTTATAGGGAAAATTTTGAAACAGAGAATTTTTCGCAAACGCATCGCTCTTTCATGAGATGATACAGAACCTTATGAAAAACAACTTAAATGAAGCAGCCCTCGTGAAAAAAGAAAGGCGCTTATATTATTAACTTCGTATAAAAACAACCGATATCATCTCTAGAAAAAGCATTCAAACCAACGAAAACTTATTATCATATATCATTTTTTACACTTTTCCGTATTTTTGTGAAAGCAATTCGCGCACCTCATCGGCTATTTTAGTTCCACGACTTGCACAACTTACCTTAATCAATCGATGCAAACTTTCTGGTATATCAATCGTGAGGCGCTTCATACCTCCACTCATGCTCCCTTTGGGGCTTCCTACCCATGCATCCGCCGTTAAAGGAATTGATTTATTCGTTGGTTTCGTGCCGATTTTAATTTTTTTATTCATCGCGCTAACTCCTTGATTTCCGCTGCAACAGCTTCAATCTCTGCTGTTGCTGGTCCTTGCTTATCAACTTCATAAACCGCCTTCCCCTGTGCTGCTGCTTCTGCAAAAATCACGCGCTGCGCAACGCTAGAAGAAAGAACATGCACGGGGTATATGCCAAGAGCTTCGTTCACATCACGCCCTATCGCTGTATTGACTATTTTACGATTGATAACAAAAGCAGATTTAAGATTTTCTTTATAAACACGTGCTTCGTCAATCAGCTTTACAATTCCATCTGCTGCCCAAATATCATAGGGACTAGGCAAAACAGGTATAAGCACCAAATCCGAAGCCATAAGAGCACTACGAGCAAGATCAGTCACACGCGGAGGACCATCGATAATAATATGATCATAACCATGACCAATCTGTGTAATCTCTTTGTGAACCGTTGCACGTGGTAAACCAATAACCGAAAACAAAGGTGCATCTTCACGCGCAGCAGCCCAATCCAATGCGCTCCCCTGTGGATCAACGTCAATAAGCAATACCCGTGCACCGGTACGCGCAAAACTGGCCGCAAGATTAACACTCAACGTAGTTTTTCCTACGCCTCCCTTTTGATTCAAAAGTCCAATGATCATTTATTACGCCTTTCAGCATTATCGTTTTTACGATTATACAGAAAGTAATAAAAGAAGCAAGCATCCAATACGTGAAAAATAACCATTTCTCCTATTTTTAGGATAAAAATGACAGCCCGCAATTTTGTCTTTATAATATTCTTTTAGCATGAGCAAAAACATTATGAAGATGATGCTCTTGAGAATAATAAAAATAAATTTAAACAAGAGACACACTCTTCTTCCCCCACCCTAAAACGAAGATTCTTAAATCCATATCAATCTGTAAACAATGCTCTGTAAATGATCCAGCTTATTATCTCGCGCCTGCCTTTTGAGCTTCTCCCTTCATGCAGTCCACTTAATGCAACTCTACAAATAAGCTCCACTCTGAATATACAACAAACTATAAGGAGCATTCATTGTTTTGCACGTTGAATGAGAGAGCCTAAATCAATCAAAATCATGTCTCTGTGTACGTTACAAGCAGGGCTGGCGTGTGAGTAAAAACTATACAAGAAAGGATTTAAAATGCTTCTTATGAACCGTCTCAATAGCCAAGGACTTTAGTATAACATTGGGGGCTGGCAAATATAACAATGGTGCCAGCTTACTTCTTCATAAGCGTAAAGAGGGTGGTGATCCATGAATTTTATACTCTTTACGCTCAACAGGGCAAAATGGGCTTAAGAGAAATAAAGATACCTCTATAGCAAGCGTGTGAACAAGCAACACAATGGAATGTCTATGCTGGGTAAACACAATGGATCATCCATAAAAACCAAACAGCCGTCTTGCATAAGATCGAATAACGAACATATGGCAGAGTGAGATATTTTGCATCTTATAACTCATTTTTCCCAAATAGATCTTCTCGACAAAAAGATTATTTTTGTTAAGATGCCATTGAAAAACTTACCTTCATTATGTTCTTTTATATACCAGACCAGAGGGTATCATGAAGGTCGTGCAATTGAGAATAAAAAATGAATTTACAACAAATTGAACCTGATATTTTTATCAGCGCCCAAATTAGCATAGAAAATATCAAAACATTAGCACAAGCTGGTTTTAAAACAATTATCTGTAACCGCCCCGATCACGAGGAGCTTCATCAACCTGACTTTTCTAGCATTAAAACGGTCGCAAATGAATATGGCATAAAAGCCTATCACATTCCCATTTCTCCTCCAACTATAGAACAGTCAGCTGTTGAAGCTATGCAAACAATTTTAAAAACCGCCTCTCTGCCTCTTCTCGCCTATTGCCATCAAGGAGCACGCTCGCTGCATCTTTATCGTTTGGCACGTCTTTAAACATAGGTTTCATACACTTCCTCATCGCCTTAAAAGATGAAGAATCTTAAATACACATCGATCTGTAAAAAACAATCTGGCAATAATCTTTGTCTTGCGCCTTTTCCTTGGCTTGCCACTTCATAAAACTCTACAAGCAAGCTTTGCTTCTCAATATACAACAAACATGCGCACCTGAGCCATAAAAATGCATGAAAATTCATATGATGATCAAGCAAATTTATTTTCACCTCACCTTTTATCACTGCTCCACATCCTTTTTCTTATCCTTTACCAATACGAGCTCATTCGTAGGCCACAGATACCTAAAACCACAGTAAAACCACTAAGAAAACCCCCATATTCCGGATAAAAGGCATGCAGAGTATTTTATAAAAAAGCCGTAAGCCATCATCTATGGTTAATTATAAGATATTGATTTATAGTAATTAATTATTTTGCACGTTGAATGAGAAACCCTAATACCGTAAGATTCTCTCATTTTAAGTCTATTGATAGTGAAACAATCAAAAGCGTTTTTCTTATATGTCACAAGCAGGAAGTGTTCGTGTGAAATAAAACGAGTTTAAAAAAAACTCTCATAAACGCTCTCAAATAACCAAGGCTGTACAGCAACTGAAGGCTTGTCAATATAACTGATGATGCCGGATTACCCTTTTATTAGACATAAAGATGATAGCACTCAACGGAGCTTGCATGATACCATTCATGAGTGCCATCGTGAAAATGGATATGGAAGCGTTGAGAGATATTTCTTTAAAACAAGCGCGTAAATTAGCAAAACAAGTATATTCCAGCATTTTATTTTACCTATGGGGCTTGATCCTATTCAAAAAACAACAATACATTATTGGCGTTGCGTTTTCATATCCTTACAAGACTGCCTTCCCGCTACATTATAGGTGTTATATTTGTGAAAGACAAAGGAGATATATGGACAATTCGTTGCTTGAGAATTTGAAACATTTACGTATTAGGACAACAAAGTTGTACCTTTATCATCAAAAGCATTAGAAATTTTGAAACAAGTACACCTGCTTTCTCGCAATGATTTCTTTTTATCTGCAATCAATCGTAGTCTCCTTAATGTGAATTTCCTGTCACAACATACGAGAGAAACAAGACTTAAAGCATTTTACATCAGCTTCATTCTCATTTACGTAATTAGTTAGCACAAAACAGCTGCTGTCCACCGCTCTACTTCACAAGACTCAACAAACGAACTTTTTTAAATATTCATCATATGATATCAAACATCACATACGTAAGGTTTTAGATAAGCCCAATATCATTATAAAAGAGTCATCGATTAAATTTTATCAAACTATAAGCTTAAAATCGCAAGAAATTTAAAAAACAGCCTTTCTCCCTCTTCACGTCTATTATTGCCGAATAGGCTGGGGCTTATTCTTTACTGCATCTTTTATGATGGGTTTTAACCGATCAGAAAGAAACAAGCAGTAAACTTTTGAATGACAAGAAAAGCCATAAAATGAATTTTGAAAAAGATAATGCCAAAATCAGATATTCAGATATTCGATTCTTCCTCTCAACAACGGAAAAAACATATATTCCACGATGTTTTGGAATATATCTTTGTGATTATAATCACTTTAAGTGCTATTTTTACGGCTCTTCTCTCTTTTTCAGATAAGTTTAGGGCATATTTTTAAAAGTAAGAAGCCTATCCAACTTTGATAATGGTTGTGCTGTCTTTAGAATTTCTTTTGCTTTTTTTTCATCACGGTGCATTTGTGCAATCAAGGGTTCAAGCCCATCAAATTTTTCTTGTCCTCGCAAAAACTGCAAAAAAGAAACGGTACAGCTTTCCCCATAAAGGTCGTCATTAAAGTCAAACAAATAGGTTTCCAAAAGTGGCGCACCATCTTTAACAACCGTTGGACGACAACCAAAGCTTGCAACACCATCATACAAAACACCGTTCGCACGACGTAAACGCACCGCATAAACACCATGAGCCAAGCGAACTTGGGAAGGCAACATTTGATTAGCGGTAGGAAATCCCAAAAGACGTCCAAGTTTATCGCCTTGAATAATATTGGAGCATATCCGATAGTGATACCCTAACAAATGAGCCGCTTTTTCTACGTTCCCTTGTGAGAGAAGCTGTCGAATAAAACTAGAGGAAATAATCAACTGTTTTGAATCTTGAAGACGAGAAACACAAGGAACTTGCACAACCTCAAATCCATATTTTTTTCCCCTTTGGCAAAGAAGATGTGAATTTCCACTTTTCTGATGACCAAATTGAAAATTTTCCCCTGTCACCACAGCTGAAACATCAAAAACCTGTTTTAAAATCGATTTGATAAATTCATCCGCTGAAAGCGTGGCAAAGTGCGCATCAAAGGGCTGTTCAATCACGCCATTAAAGCCAAGGACTTTAAAAATTTCAGCTTTTTCAGCTGCCTCTGTCAAACGATAGACAGGAGCTGAACGTTGAAAAAAACTTCTTGGATGTGGTTCAAAGGTTAAAACAACTGCTGGTTTCTTTTTTATCTGCGCGAAATCAAGCGCTTTTTGCAACACCATCTGATGTCCGCAATGAACACCATCAAAATTTCCAAGTGCCAACACGGCTCCCCACCAAGCCGATGGAAACATGTGAGTCCCCTGAAGACGCAAAAAATTAGCCATTACTGAAGTGCCCACATGATTGCTTGTGGTTTATAACCATGACGTTCAAGAAAAGAATGCAAAGCTTGCTTATCCACCACACCATTTTGCGCATAATCATAATGATGAATCCCCCCCATAATATAAAGGGCATCAAGACCAAAATGAGCTGCCCCCTTAATATCTGTCAAAAGACCATCACCGATAGCTAAAACTTGACTTTTTTCCACAATTCCACGAATGTTTTGAAGTTTTTCAAAGGCACACTCATAAATAGGCGCGTGAGGTTTTCCAGCAATGCGTACTTCCCCCCCTAATTGTTGATAAAGACGCGCCAATGCACCAGCGCACCAAAATTCTTTATTTCCATAATGGACAATCACATCAGGATTAGCACAAATAAAAGGTAAATTCCGCGCCCGCATGCGAAGAAACATCTCCTCATAAGCAGAGGGTTCTTCGTCAAAATCTTCAAGAAAACCGCTACAGACGACAACAGAAGCCTCCCATTCTTCAACAAATTCACACTCTAACCCTTCAAACAGCACCAAATCACGTTGTGAACCAATAAAAAAAACTTTACGCGGAGCAGTCCGAATGAGATCGCGCGTTACATCCCCTGAAGTGATAATGGCATCATAATAGTCACGATGAACATTCATGCTTTGTAATTGAGCAGAAACATCTTCCCGTAGCCGAGGAGAATTGGTCAATAAAATAACACTTTTTCCCATTTGTCGAATTTTATACAATGCTTTCAACGCTGGTTCAAATGCATGTACACCGTTATGCACAACACCCCACACATCACAAAAAACAGCATCATAACGCGTTATAATAGTCTCAATATGGGTAAGTTCATTCATGGTGCACCTATCTTTATTTATCATTTAAAGCTGTCTTTTATTCCAAAACTACTTACCGAAAGATAATACTTGTGTCATCTGCTTTCTGAAACCATATTCCAACTTTGCATCGCTTATAGCAATCATAAGAAATGACAAAATAAATAAGTTATCGTTAAGTTGTGCAAAATTCTAAAACGCTTTATATCAAAAGCTTATCATTCCACAATGCTCATTTTTCTCATAAAAACTTTAATTCTAACAATAACTGCGTTGATACAGTTTTTTATCTAAAACACGCACATTCTTTAAAACGAACAAAAAAACTCCTTAAAAAAACGCTTCCCTAAGTATAGAATTATTGATTTATAATAATAATTTATTATTCATACATAATGAGAAACCAAAATATCTTTTCTCATTTCAAATCTGTTGATATTGAATCAATCAAAACTATTCGCTTGCACATTATAAGCAGGATGAGCGTATAAATAAAAACACGTGAAGAGAGAAAAAATAGCTTTTATCCTCCCTTTCAAAGGTAAAAACTGTCGTAATATTTTAAACTGACAAAGAGTATGTGCCCTCCAAGCATCTTTTTTTTCAGTAAAGATAGAAATATAGCTTTTATCCCATTCATCGAAGCTTTTACGTTATACACTTTACAAAACGCCATTCGTGAAATGGGCGCTAACATTGAGAAATATCTTCTTAAAACAAACATGTGAATATACAACAACCAAATCTATTCTGTTTTGATTTTATTTTGCATGAGGGCTCTTTACTCATAAAAGCTTTCCCCTATCATCATGATATCTCAGACGCATCAAAACAAGCCATTTTGGTTATTGGTTAAGAACAGCACCATAGGCGGTGCCTTGAGCTTAAAAACCAAGGTTTACCTTTGTAAAAAGCGAATCTGAAAACGTGAGTTTAGTAAGCAAACCTTAAAAGTTTGAAAGGCAAACAACCTCCTATTTAAAAAAATCTATCCGTCTCAAGAAAAACTATTTTTATTGTCAATCTTCTAAAATTACTTTACTAATTAGAAAATGTTTTGGTCGTATACGCAACGATCAATAGGGCCTTGAAAACCCGAAACCCTAGCGTAAAAATAAACCCAGTGTGTGGGTATCCCGGAATTCCGGGAGATTTTTCTATGTCCAGGTGCTCCAAGCACTAAAAGCAGAATGCTGACTAGGGTTCAGTGTTTTCAAGCTCCCAGAATACCAATGCGAGGGCGCTCGCAACCGGAGGGGGCAAATGCAAACTCAAAATCTTAATGTTGATCTTTTTGTAGGAAAAAAAATTCGCTTTAGGCGAAAAATGCTCAAAATGTCTCAAAAAACATTAGGGCATCATTTAGGTACCACTTTCCAACAAATCCAATAGTATGAAAAAGGCTTAAATCGCGTGAGCGCAGGACGTTTAAAGGAAATCTCCGATATATTAGATGTCCCTATTGCCTTTTTTTACGCTGATATCATCACAAAAAAACACATCCCGTATCATCATGATGAAATTGTAGCGAGCAAAGAGGAATATTTGCTTTTAAAAAGTTTTAGAATTCTTACATCTGTCAAACAAAAAGCAATTTTAAAATTAATTTCTGATCAAAATTAAAACCTTTAAAAACATGGGTATAGGGCGCTACACGCTCTGTTCTTGGCTTCCTTCTCACACATCAAAGGATGCAAATCCCTCCTCAAACTGGTTGATACACAATCCAACTTCTCAAAAACAGCTCCCTTTCGGCTTCACATTTCATATGGTTCCTTTCACAAAATTATACAAGAAAGCCCTCTCTTGAATATTCACTACACTCTCTTATCAAAACACCCCATGCATAAAGTTTTTATACCTTACACCACACCTCAAACGATGATATTTTTACAGCACAACAGAATAAGCATTCATGCGGATTTTAAAAAATTAGCCCCTTCTTCGCTGTGGACG
>NZ_JBHILW010000069.1:0-1064 GCF_042193565.1 Bartonella sp. SD1336NMGDW | reverse complement strand
ACAATCGCTTTCATCATCTATGGATGGCTCATCATTCGGGGCGCTATAGATATGCCTCTCTCCGGATTTGTAAATCGTTTCCTACGGATAAGTATTATTACTTCAATAGCTCTTACCACAGGACTTTATCAAAATGAAATTGCGAGTTTGATAACACAAATGCCCTATGAGTTATCAAAAGCGCTCTTAACAGATCCACTCAATGATACACAATTAATGAATTTACTAGACAGAACAGCAACCAAAGGATTTCAATATGCAGGCCGTCTTTTCCAAGAAACCGTCTTCTTCGAAGCCAATGGACTGCTTTACAGTCTCTTAGGCATCATCATCTTGCTGGCAACAAGCCTCGTCGTAGCAATCGGTGGTGGTCTCGTGCTCCTGACAAAAATCGCTATTACACTTCTCGTAGGATGGGGACCTCTCTTCATCGTTGCTTTGCTCTGGCAACCAACTCATCGCCTTTTCGAGCAATGGATAATCCAAGTCATCAATTATACAATCCTCTTTCTACTCTTAGCGACTGTATTTAATCTGATGATGAATATCTTTGCAAACTATTTGAGCGATATGAAACTCGATTACGACCAGAATATAAGCTTCATGTTTGGGGGTGCTCTCATCTTGTCCATTATATCCATCATGCTGTTACTCAAACTATCAAGCGTTGCCAATTCTCTCGCAAAAGGAATTACATTTGGACATCTATGGAGACATAGAAATTAGAGGAGATAAAGAGCAATAGTTCCCCTAACAAACGCCCTTAATATCCATATGACAAAATAACGAGGATATCCAATCCTACAGTAAAAAATATTCGCACTGAAATTGAGCTATTTTCATAAATTAAAAAATGAAATTAAGAAAAGATCAATTATCGTAAACTATACACTTTACTTTAATGTCAAAATTATAATAATGACAACAAACATCAGGATCTATATAATAGTAAAAAAGAGTCATATTAAAATGAAGTTGGTCATTCTTATAATTTTGATTGCAAACATTTTATCAGCTTGTGCATTAGCACCAAAGCTAAAACAGCCCAATGATAGGAACCGTGT